>JBKQML010000272.1:0-2936 GCA_052326545.1 Dehalococcoidales bacterium | reverse complement strand
ACTGCTTTCGACACTTCGATGTAAATATCCGCGCCCCATTTCGAATTTTCGTCAATTAACATCAGGTATTCGGGGATATCGGCGCCGGCTTTAATAATTAACTTCCCGTTCTTCCTGACCTTGCCGTTCAACGTCAGCGGCATGTGCAAAAAACTCAGGATATGGTCTTTCACAAACAGTTTGTTGTTCCAGACGAATTCTTTTTCATCCCACGGCGCCGGGTCGAAGGGCGGGCAGCAGCCCGTCGGTTGTACCGGTTCCGGGGCGGATGGGGGTGCCTGTTCCATGTAATTACTCTCCCGATTAAATTAAGCGAATGTGAGTGGTTTTATGTTACCAGAGAAATCGTGCCTTGCAAGAAAAGTATAACACGTTTAATTCCGGTAAGGAGCAGCAGGAAAGCAAACGCGAACGGGTCTTTAATCCTGTTTCGGGTCTTTCCAGTACCACCATTTCAGTTTGGCAGGTTCCGGATTTTCATGTTCGGTGAAATAAACCGCGCCGCGAAAAACATATAGCAGGCATTTGTCCTGAGTCGTACCCGCAAATTGATTGGATTGCGCGTAAAGTGTTTCCGGATTCTTGCCTTTTAGGTCGGCGATGGAATGAATCCCGATGTTCTGCAAATCCAGGGCAATACTCTTCCCCACGCCGGGGATTTGCTCTAATTCAGATTTGGCTGTGTTATGCATAATGGTGATTTAATATTTAGATTTTATTTGGCACCTGATTTTTGGAATTTATTCGTCATTGCCCCAGTATGATATTATCAATCAGCCGGGTATTACCGAACCTGACGGCCATCGAGACCAGGGCGGATTTGCTGATTGTTTTCAGTTCGGCCAGTGTTGCCGTATCCGAGATGCTGATGTAATCGATATTGGCCAGCGGTTCTTTTTGAATCAGCGCTGTCATTTGTTTAAGAATGACAGCCGCATCCCTTTCGCCGCCGATGAAGAGTTCCTTGGCCTGTTGGAGCGATTTATTAAGTACCGGCGCGGCTTTGCGCTGTTCCGGTGTCAGGTAAACATTGCGGCTGCTCATCGCCAGTCCGTCCGGCTCGCGGACTGTTGGGCAGACGATTACCTTCAGGTTCATGTTGAGGTCGGCGGCCATCTTTTTAATCACCAGCGCCTGCTGCGCGTCTTTTTGCCCGAAGTAGGTGTTGGTCGGGCGAACAATATTGAATAATTTCGTGACAATCGTGGTAACGCCGCGGAAATGGGTGGGACGTGAATCCCCTTCCAGCGGTTTGGTAAGGTTTTCGACAGTGACCCAGGTGTCATAACCGGCGGGGTACATTTCTTTATCGGAAGGGAAGAAAACAACGTCTGTGCCTTCCTTTTCCAGCATCGCCAGGTCGTGAGGCAGGTCGCGGGGGTATTTAGAGAGGTCTTCTTTCGGTCCGAACTGGGTAGGATTGACGTAGATGCTGACCGCAACGGTTTTATTTTCCGAGCGGGCTTTTCGTACCAGTGACATGTGCCCCTCGTGGAGGTAGCCCATGGTAGGCACAAATCCGACCGGTTCTTTGAGGTTGTTGCGGAGATAGGACATATCGGGGATGGTTTCGATAACTATCATTGTTTTTCTCTTTTATTAGTAATTGTGCCAAGGCGGTAATAGATAGAAATTTATCACTCTCTACGTTACTTCGTAAGTATTATAGCCTTAATCCCTCCCTGAGAGGGAGGAAGATTGCATAATGACCCGTTAATTGATTTTGGCTTTTACCTGTTCCAGTACGGCGCTATCGATGATGAAGCTGTTTTCTTTGGTCGGGAATGTCCCCGCTTTCACTTCGGTCTGATAATCCATCACCGCTTTGGTCATGATATCCGTCAATTTGGCGAATTGTTTGGCATGTTTGGGCGTAAAGTCCGATAGTCCCAGCATATCGTTGGTGACGAGTACCTGTCCGTCGCATTCCGGACCGGCGCCGATGCTGATGGTGGGGATACTGATATTTTTTGTGATTAAAGCAGCGAGACGTAACGGGATACATTCCAGCACGACGGAAAATGCCCCGGCCTGTTCGACCGCTTTGGCGTCATCCACCAGTTTCTGCGCGGTTTCCAGCTTTTTCCCCTGGACAAGGTGTCCGCCAAACTGGTTAATCGATTGCGGCGTCATGCCGATGTGTGCCATTACCGGTATCCCGCAATCGACGATGCGTTTAATTTTTTCGGCGACCGTTACCCCGCCTTCGAGCTTGACCGCCTGGACGCCGGCTTCCTGAATAAAACGGGCAGCGTTCCGCAGGGCATCTTCAACGGAAATATGGTAGGTCATGAAAGGCATATCGCCCACAATCAAGGCATGTTCGGCGCCGCGGACGACTGCTTTGCAGTGGTGAATCATGATGTCCATCGTCACCGGTAAAGCGTTTTCGTAGCCCAGGACTACCATGCCCAGACTGTCGCCGACCAGGATGATGGGGATATTGCATTTATCGATAATTTTGGCGGTGGAGTAATCGTATGCGGTAAGCACGGCAATTTTCTCGCCGTTTTGCTTCATTTCGCGGATATCGTTGATGGTAACGCGTTTAACCGGAGTGGCCATATCGAGCCTCCTTTAGGTAAGGATTCTTTCGATGGCGCTTTTCTTAGCGGTAACCTGATTTTTAGAGTCAACATAAACCAGGGTCGGATGGAAATCCTTCAGTTCGCTTTCCAGAACGTTAGTGTAGGAAAGGATGATAACGATATCTCCTTTGTTGACGAGGCGGGCCGCGGCGCCGTTTAGGCAAATCTCGCCGCTTTCGCCTTCGATGGCGTAGGTGACGAGACGGCTGCCGTTGTTGACGTCAACCACGTGCACCTGCTCGTAAGGGAGGATGTCGGCCGCTTTCATCAAATTGCGGTCAATGGTAATGCTGCCTTCATAATTAAGGTTGGCGTCGGTGACGGTAGCGCGGTGGATTTTACTTTTTA
>JBKQML010000271.1:0-3272 GCA_052326545.1 Dehalococcoidales bacterium | reverse complement strand
GTTTGGGACAAAATCCCAAATCGCATCTCATCATCCCGTTTACCGCGAGGGGCGCCGCATACTTAATTTCAGGAAATGTTTTCCAAATTTCAAATACAAAATTTTACTTTATCTTTTGAATCTGGATATTGTATTTCTGATTTATTGCTTTGGATTTATTTCGTGTTTCGATATTCGGATTTATCTTGACTATTGATTATTGAAACTTGATTACTTGGATAATAATCCTTCCAGTAAAATCTGTGCTGCTTTCTTATCCAGCGGTTTGTTGTTGTTGCCGCATTTCGGCGACTGGATGCAACTGGGACAGCCTTCCTGGCAGGGGCATTCCTTGATGGTCTCCAGCGTCACCTGCCACAGTTGCTCGATTAATTCAAAGCCTTTCTCGGCAATACCGACGCCGCCGGGGTGCCCGTCGTGGATGAAAATCTGCGGCTTGCCGGTATCGGCATGAAAAACGGTGGACACCCCGCCGATATCATTCCGGTCGCACAGCGCGAACAGCGGTAATATCCCGATGGCGGCATGTTCCGTGGCGTGCAGCCCGCCGGCAAAATCGAGCTGTTCGGAATTAATCCGGGCGATGGTCCTTTCCGGCAGGTCGAACCACAGCGCCATTGTCTGGAAAGTATAGGGCGGCAGGTCCAGCGCTTCTTCACCGAGGTTCTCTTCGGTAAACTGCGCCACTCTTTTATAGCCGAGCACGCTGGTGGTCACTTCCACTTCACCGAGATAAACCTTAACATGCTTCGTTTCTTTGGTGCGCAGCGTCTGCAAAATGTGCAGGTCGGTCAATTCTTTGGTCTGAGTGTAATAATTGGTGTGCGCCGGATTGCAGTAAGCCGTGTGCGTGGCCAGGTCCAGTTTGGTGATGAGGTAGGTCTCGCCCTGGTGCAGGTAGACCGCGCCTGGATGAATCTGGAAAAATGCGATGCCGGATTCCACCGTTTCCAGCAGCGCGCCGGTGGAAGTATCGATCAGCGAGTAATTTTCGCCGGAAGTGGAGCGGATGTTGATGGCCTGCGCCGGATACGAAATACTGGCCGAAAGATACCACTTGTCGCGGCGTTCTTTGAGCACGCCGCGCGCCACTAACTCATCCCTTTCTTTGGGCAGCGCCTTGCCAAAATACCGCTCATCGGTTTCCGTCAGCGGCATTTCCCAGGCGGCGCATAAAAGGTGCGCCCGCAGGATATAAGGATTATCCGGATTCACCAGCGCATTTTCGAAATTCTTCTGAAAAAAGAAATCGGGATGCCGCATGAAGTACTGGTCCAGCGGCCCGTCCCGTCCGATTAAGAAGCTTAAGGATTGCTGCTTGCCGCGCCCGCTGCGGCCGGCCTGCTGCCAGGTGCTGGCGATACTGCCGGGGTAACCGGTGAGAATCGTGGCATCCAGGTCCCCGATATCGATGCCCAGTTCCAGCGCATTGGTGGCGACCACGCCTAACAATTTTCCGGAGAAAAGGTCGCGCTCGATTTGACGGCGGTCTTCCGCCAGGTAACCCGCGCGGTACGGTTTAATGCGCCTGGCCAGCGCCGGTTTGATGGCGCCCAGTTTATCCCGCGTATAGGTATAAATCAGTTCCGTCAGGCGGCGGGTGTTGGCAAAGGTCAGCGTGCGGATATTCTGTTCCAGTAATTCGGCAAAAATGTTGGTGGCTTCGGAATTGGCGCTGCGGCGCGCGGTCTTGCCGTCGTCGATCAGCGGCGGGTTCCAGAACACAAAATCCTTGCCGCCGTGGGGCGCGCCGTCATTATCCACCACTTCAAATGGCAGGCCGGTCAATTCCTCTGCCAGTTCGCGGGGGTTGGCAATCGTCGCCGAACAGAGAATGAATTGCGGCGCCGCGCCGTAAAGATGACAGATTCTACGCAGGCGTCTCAAGACTCCCGCCAGGTGCGAGCCGAAAACCCCGCGGTAGGTGTGGGCTTCGTCAATCACCACATATTGCAGCGAGCGCAGGAACCGCGACCACTGCTGGTGGTTGGGGAGAATGCCGACGTGCAGCATGTCCGGGTTGCTGAGGATAATCCGGGCGTTTTTGCGAATGTCGCCCCTTTCCGAAGGCGGGGTATCGCCGTCGAAGGTGGCAAAATCGGCATCCTTGAACAAATCCGGACAGAAATTTTCGTGCAGGGCGCGCAGCTGGTCCTGCGCCAGGGCTTTGGTCGGGAAGAGGTATAAAGCCCGGCCTTCGGGCTGCGTCAGGATGGTCTGCAGCGCGGGGATATTGTAGCACAGCGATTTGCCGCTGGCACTGGGGGTGACGACAATCACGTTTTTACCCTGCAAAGCATGATTGACGGCTTTCGCCTGGTGGGTGTAGAGCGGCAAAAAGTTACGGTTTTTAAGGCATTCTTCGAGTTCGGGTAAGAGCGGCTTTTCCAGGTCCGCAAAACGGGCGTCGTGCGGGCGGATATGCTCGATGTGGGCAATCTGCTCGTAGTATGTCGGTTGCGAAACCAGATAACTGAGGAAAGCCGCGGTATCCATGCCACCCCCACCACTATTAAGGTTTGATATGACTCATATTCGATATAGAATTACAAAGATGTAACCGTAGTATTATAAGTTTTATTCAGAGGTAAATATTACCACAACGCCCTATCTCTAACTCTTCCCCAGAGGGGAAGAGGAGGCCTACTAGAGGGGCTACGCCCCTCTAACTCAAGCCCTGCATAAAAAGAGTTTAGTTACCGACTATTTTAATCTGACAAACTGTGCTAAAAGACGGCAATAAACTCCGTCTCGCAGTTCAGCACTTCCACATCCAGGCGGGTAGTCTCGATGTAATCCACGATGCGGGAAATCATTTCGTTGGTATGACGGTTGTCGTTACTGACACAGCAGACCCCGATGGTAGCGATTTGCCATTTGTCGCCGTTTTCCACTTCCGCAATGGAGACATGGAATTTATCGCGGACGCGGCTGATGATGGACTGGACCACCATTCTTTTGCCTTTGAGGGTTTCATTTTCGGGGATACGCAGGTCGATTTTACAAACACCGATATTCATGGTTGTTGTACCTATTTTACCGGTAAAAGAAGAAGGCGCAAGTGTTGGAGAAATCGGCTTATTTCTGTTCTTCACCGGCCTGGTATTTGAATTTGGCACGCTCGGCGACGATGGAAAGCAGGGTAGAAGATGCTCCCCGCGGGCAGTACTTCCCCTTTTCCCATTCGCTGTTGGTCTGCTGACGGGTAGCCAGTTGTTCTGCCATCTCATTCTGCGTTAATTTCAGATGAGTGCGTAAAGCGTGGATTTTTG
>JBKQML010000270.1:0-2854 GCA_052326545.1 Dehalococcoidales bacterium | reverse complement strand
AAGCCGATATTGCCAATCGTCTGATTGGATACAATTCCTTTGGGAAATTTTGTTCTCATCATAATTTCAAACCGTACAATCAATATTTACTACCACAAAATACAAAATATGTGCGGTCTTTGGGTTTTTGGTGACGCACTTGCCGTGCACTTTTACCGGTTTGTCCCCACACTTTCCTGAAACTGCAGTGCGTATTTGCGGGCAATCTTCATAATCATCTTTCTATGAAGCAATTCTATAAAGGTATCCACCAGTTTCAGAGCGTCTTCAATCATTTTTACCGCTTTGTCCGGAGGTATTTTCCCGGTGATGCGCGGTATGACGATTCTCACCTCTTCCGCCACAAGGCGTTCAATCATTTCCTTGAATATATTGGCAATGCTTGTGTCAAACCCCAAATTCCTTGTAAAGCCGAGAATACGAACCTTGGCCCATAGCTCAACGATTCGAATGTCATCTTCATTATAAAAAATCTTATCGCCTTTTTTAATCGGCTCGAGAATATTATTTTTCCCAAGTTCTTTGATTTCTTTGAGTGGGACTCCCGTCCACTGGCAAAGTTTTTTTGCCGTTACGGGTTTTACCATGGGCCTCTCCTTCAAGTGAAGGAATAATTTACCGTCCATCTGGAAAATAGTCCTCAGTTCCTCGATGGTCATGTCGTCTTTTCTCACGCCGACAATCTGTTTGATGATGGACAGGGGCAAAAAACGTTTGCTCTGAAGCTCTTTCACAAGCCGTATGGCGTCAAGATGCTCTTCATTATAATAGGCCATGTTGCGATGCGTCTTGATGGGACGGGGAATCAACCCTTCCTTGATATAATATTTAATCGTACCTCTCGACACACCGGTCTCTTCGGAAAGTTTTTTAATCCGCATAAGATTTTCAGTATTTTTTTTCACAATGGTCTCTCTCCTCTTCGTATGAACAGCTCTGCATGCATATTTCATATCATAATTTATAATTCGCCACTTCTATTATTTTAATGGATTTACTTAAACTGCCGCAAATATCCCTTGACAGAATCACAAATATTGATTATCAAAATAATGGAAAGTGGATAGCACTACTTGCCACTATTTGGGAATGCTTTCTACCGGCATTGCTGGCTGATTCGTCTTTCTAACATACGGGCTAACATATGGGCTAAAATACGGGCTAAAATATGGGCAGGAATACGGTTTATCCTGTATTTCTTATCGGAGGTTAACGGCATTTTGTTTGTGTTTATAGTCACACAAGAACTGAACTTATTATGAAAAAAACGTCCCCCGCATATTTCTTTCTTAAATTGGCCGTACTTCTTACGGCTATAATCGGTTGTTCCAGTCATGCCACTGTGCCACCACAATCCACAATATACGATGCCGGCGTCTCCGTCGACGCGGTAACATACAGCCAGTCCGCGACGATAACCCTTTATCAGGATACCGGCAGCGGATACGTTCAAATCTTCAACGGTTCCGTTGTCGCAGGCAATGCCTCGGCTAAACTCGGTGTACAGGTGTCATGCGGAGCCTTTACCGGCTGCAGTGTTTTCTTAAGCGACGGGTTAACTTACCATGTGGAGGCAACGCAGCAAAACGGACTTTATGTTTGCGACTATTCCATCGGGTCCCAGTTGCTTGTTCCCATCCTTGTTCAGGTCATTTATTCGAATAATCTGGCATCGAAAGAAAAATTTGTTTTAAGAACATACGCCGGCGCCCCGGATAATCAGCTGGTTCGGGATGGCGTGGATATCTTCATAGGAAAGAATATTCTTGCTACGGCGCAGGGCATTACATATAACGGCTATACCATCGATACACTGGCCCCGTCACAGCTATCATTCAGATCGTCGCCGCAAAACGCGGTGCTTTATACCGAAGTAACCGACAGTTTATCAAACATTATTGACACGGATTACGCGGTGTATGACGGAATTGCGGACGGAACCACGGCTTCGGTGGATCCCTCATTGGCATTATCTTTTATTACCGGCATACCACAAATGAATGTCGGCACGGTATCCGAGACGCTGTCGGACGTATTCGGCTCTACGGCTTATTACATAGACGGTTATCTGGATGGCTTGAATCTGAATCTCAAAACGGCCTATCTGGATATCCACGGACTTCCGAATGCCACATCGGATGATTTTACGGCAATCGATCTGGGGGTTCTCGTCACGGCGAATGCCCTGGTGTTTCCATCGGGGATAACGCTTTATCCGAATAATGCTGTTACTCACCCGGCATTGAATCTGACCCCGGCGGATGTCCAGTTGATGTTTGGAACCAATTCCGACGACGTGCTGGCACAAAGCGTGGGGCTGAATATCTCCATGGATAATCTCACCCAGATCGTTAAAAACCTGCTAAACGGTTCCGTCACACTGGATTTCAGCACGCTTCCGCTTTCGCTGATTCTGCCCTCCTCCGATACAGGCGCGACAGGCGTTGACCAGAAATTAAGGTTTACCTTCAACCCCGAAGGCATTGCTTTCGATTTCAGGACAAGCACGCCTTTGCTGATTCTGGATGACGTGAGAATTGAATATCTTGAAAATGACGTCCCGAAGTGGATGATGTCCATGGACATGACATTTTGTCTTACCTTAAGCACCCATAACGATTCGGGGGAATCCTACCTTGATGTGAATATAACGCTCGTGCCCGGTTCGACACGATGCCATGTCATGAAGGACGAGCAGGGAATAGGATTGTTCGATCACTCGAATTTTGTCCAGTCTTTCGTTGCGGCGCTGGCCGGATTGCTGCCCTCCAATGCCGGAGCCGATCTGATGTTTTCAATCAACATGGAGGATTACGGTTTGGCCTTAATCGAAGTCGCAGGAACATCTGGCGCG
>JBKQML010000269.1:0-10332 GCA_052326545.1 Dehalococcoidales bacterium | reverse complement strand
GGGTCAAGCCCGACAATGACAATGAAAAGAAAACAGCTTCAAGCGTTGCTTGAAGCTGTTTTCACCGGTTTGTCATTCCCGACCTGATCGGGAATCCATTAAAATAATTTCCAATAACTATTTTACCAGACTCACTCAAGACTTTATTCGTAATGTTTATTTCTCAAAAACTCTTCTTTATTTTCTTGACGAATTCACCGGCAAGGCTCTATCATTGGATTCAAGACAAATGCAAAACAGGGATTATTCCCCTCGTGTTTTGCGATGGGAAATCCTACCTGTATTACAAAGGAAGTGTTATGGACAAGAAGACGGCAGCGCAAGACCACTGGTGGGATAAACTCGGCAAGCCGCAATATGGCGGTGAACTGCATATCCGCACCAACCGTAAAATTGCGAATTTTGACCCGTATTACGGCGTACACCTGACCCAGGTCTATACCGCCTGGATGGAAAAAATGTTTACGCCGGACTGGTTGATGGATCCTTTAGTCAATGACTTCCGGGAAGGGGAACGCCCTGATGACACCATCCGGGGCCACCTGGCCGAAAGCTGGGAATTTGCCGACCCTTATACTTTTGTCGTCCATGTCCGCAAAGGGGTCCGCTGGCAAAATCTGCCGCCGGCCAACGGTAGAGAATTTGTCGCCGAGGATATTGTCTTCCATTTCCACCGGATGTACGGTCTCGGCAGCGGCTACACCAAACCCAGCCCCGCCCGCGCCGACATCGTTGCGTTCAAAGAATTAGTCTCTGTGACGGCGCCGGACAAGTACACCGTCATTTTCAAATGGAAAACTGCCAGCCGGGAGTTAATACTGGATGCCCTCCAGGAAATCGGTACTTCGCTGTGCATCGAGAATCCGGAAGTGGTCAAACAATACGGCGACACCAGGGACTGGCATCATGCCGTCGGTACCGGCCCGTTCATGTTGAAGGAATTTGTCCCGGATGTTTCAGCCACAGTGATGAGAAATCCGGATTACTGGGGTCATGACCAACGCTATCCTGAAAACAAACTCCCCTACCTGGATTCACTGAAGTTTTACGTCATCCTCGACCAGGAAAAAACGCTGGCGGAAATGCGCGCCGGCCGTATTGATGTCGCCGACCAGATTTCACCGGTGCTCGCCCAGGAACTGAAGAAAACCAACCCGGAAATATTACAGATCGCCCATAAGGCCAACACGGCCGCCACCATCGACCCGCGTAACGACCGCCCGCCGTTTAACGACATCCGCGTACGCCAGGCGATGCAGCTCGCCATCGACCTGCCGGGCATTGCGAAGAACTACTACAAAGGCAGTGTCGAGCCGATTCCTTCCTCACTCACCTCCCGGAACATGAAGGGCTGGGGTTTCCCCTGGGAAGAATGGCCGCAGGACCTGAAAGACCAGTATGCCTACAACCCGGTACTGGCGAAGAAATTACTGGCCGAAGCCGGGTATCCTTACGGTTTTAAAACGAATATTATCGCCGATACGACCGGGGATATGGTTTTGCTGGATATCGTCAAACAATACTTCGCCGATGTCGGCATCGACATGGAAATCCGGCCGATGGATTCCACCGAATGGATTAAATATGTGCTGACCGAACGTAAGCATGACCAACTCGCCCAGCGCACCGTCTCACCGCTGGGGCACGGCTATGATCCCATCCGGCAGCTGAGCCGTCTGCACACCGGCTATTCCTCGAACTATCTGATGGTCAGCGATCCTGTTTTTGACGCCTTCCAGCCTCAGGCCATCGCCGCTCCCGACGAACCGGCGCGTAAGAAAGTCCTGCGGGATGCCAATGAATATATCGCGCGGCAGCATTTCTCCATCTCTTTGCTTTCCCCGGGCTCATTCACCGTTTATCAACCGTGGCTTAAAGGTTTTCATGGTCAGTTCGGGGCGGTCTGTTCGGCCGCCGGCAGCCCCCAGCTCCTCTTTTTCTATACGGCTCGTTTCTGGATTGACCACGAACTGAAAAAGAAATTGGGACATTAAATCTGGTTTAATAGAAAAGGTTAGGTTCAACGTATCCGTTTGTACCCGTTACAGCCAGAGGGTGAGGTTTTTGTTGGAGTCAAAGCTATACTCAAAATAAGAGAACGTCAAATAATACGAATTCAATTTCAGAGTGAAAGTTACCCAAAGGAGAAATCATGGAGAAGCAAATGAGTAACTGGTGGGATAAGCTTGGTACGCCGCAATACGGCGGTGAAATGGTCGTCCGCAGCGCCCGGAATATTGTGAATTTCGACCCGTATAACGGCGCGCACCTGACCGAAATCTACGGAGCCTGGCTGGAAAGATTGTGCGCCGAAGATTGGACCATTGACCCGGCAGTATTCAGTTATCAAACAATGGCGCCCCCGCACCTTTTGAGAGGCCATCTGGCCGAAAGCTGGGAATTCAGCGACCCGTACACTCTGGTTTTCCATCTCCGCAAAGGCATCCACTGGCAAAATCTGCCGCCGGTAAATGGACGCGAGTTTACGGCTGACGATGTCGCTTTTCACTATCACCGTTTATTAGGTCTGGGCGACGGTTTCACCAGGCCGGCCCCGTATCATGCCACCGTGGCCTCATTTCGAGAGCTGATATCGGTGACCGCAACTGATAAATACACAGCTGTTTTTAAATGGAAGATACCTAACCCGGCATTTATCCTGGAAACAATGATCACGAATCATAACCCCACGGCGGCCATTGTCGCGCGGGAGGCAGTGGAAAAATGGGGAGATGTCGGCGATTGGCATCACGCTATCGGCACCGGTCCGTTTATTTTGCAGGATTTTGTTTCAGGTGTTTCGGCGACTTTAATCAGGAATCCGGTCTATTGGGGTCGTGACGCGCGTTACCCGCAGAACAAACTTCCTTATGTGGATAAACTCAAGGTTCTGATAATCACCAGTGAGGCTGAAGCCCTGGAGGCAATGCGTACGGGTAAGCTGGATGCCATGGACTCAATTTCCTTCAAAAAAGCTCAGGAAATGAAGAAAACGAATCCGGAAATATTGCAGATACCCATGCCCACCGGCGCCAGCATCGACCCGCGAAACGATGTCAAGCCATTTAATGACATCCGCGTCCGCAAGGCAATGCAGATGGCAATTGACCTTCCGACCATTGCCAAAACTTTATACGGCGCCGCCGCCGACCCGTCTCCTTCCTCTTTTAGTTCCAACGCCATGAGGACGTGGGGCAAGGGATGGGGTTTTCCTTATGAAGAATGGCCGCAAGACCTGAAAAACGAATATGCCTACAACCCGGCCTTGGCGAAAAAATTACTGGTCGAGGCTGGTTATCCGAATGGATTTAAGACCAATATCGTGGTGGATATTGCCGCTGATCTGGAACTGCTGAAGGTTGTTAAGTCCTATTTCGCAGCAGTTGGGATTGATATGGAAATCCGGACAATGGAATCCGCCGCCTGGATTGCTTTTACCCAGGTGGAAAAGAAACACGACCAGATGGCCTATCACTCCGGCGGTTCGCTGCACCGTTCCCACGAACCGCTCCGGCAACTCACCATATTTCAAACGGGTTCTTCTTCTAATCCGCACATGGCGGTCAGCGACCCGGTTTTTGATAGTTTTTATACGAAAGCTATCGTCGCCACCGGTATCGAAGAGGTAAAAACAATTTTCAGGGATGCGAATGAGTACGTCGCGCGAAAACATTTCGCCATATCGTTATTACAACCGATGCAATATTCCCTATATCAGCCGTGGTTCAAAGGCTATCACGGTCAATTCGGCGCAATTTCCTGGAGTCCGCCCAGCTTCTCCTTCTACACGGCGCGTTTCTGGATAGACCGGAATTTAAAAAAGTCTAGGGAAATTAAAAGCGAGATAAACTGACTACGGCACTCTCAATAATAGGATTGATAAAGGAACGCCAGTTAGAACTAAAAACGGTTGCGGTAACCGATTAAACGCCGGTTTTTTACTGAGCTAACTTACCCTTCTCTGCTTCGGGGAAAGTCTGATAGGTTGTCTTTAATTTGTATTCTCCGGCAGTGAACGGCGAATACCCTTGAACCGGCGTTCGGCCATCTTCAAGGATTAAAAGTCCGCTGCCGCAATTTGCACAACTCTGATTACGCGGATTCAGCAACGACCAACCAAAGTATTGTTTACCGCATTTCGGGCATTTTCCTTCAATCACGTTTGCTTAACTCCAACAAAACAGAATATATCTGTTTCCCGCTATTTCTCTGTCATCTTTGAAACTAATATCCATGACTCTTTCATTTTACCCCTAAAAATAATATTGTCAAGTATAGTCAAATAATTTATTTCTGCCCAAAATGTTTATAACGGCTGCATTATTCTCTTTTAGGGTGTAATACCCCGCCGCTTGCGGCGAACTCCATAGTCCGGTAACGCGGTACCAATGATACCTCGGTGCTTGCATCGAGGTATCATTGAATCCGTCCTGATTATTCCTTGAACAATTTGGTGCTTAAGTATTTCTCTCCCCGGTCCGGGAAGATGACCACGATTGTTCCTGATTTGATTTGTTTGGCAATTTCAACCGCGGCATACATCGCCGCGCCGCTGCTCATACCCACGAATATTCCTTCCTGGCTGACAATTTGCCGGGTCATTTCATAAGCCGCTTCTGTTTCAACCATAATGGTGATATCAATTTGTGAAGGGTCGTATATCGAAGGGACGATGGCTTCTTCCATGTTCTTCAGTCCTTGGATATAATGTCCTTTCACCGGATGCGCGCAGACGATTTTTATATTGGGGTTGTGTTCTTTTAAAACTTTGCTGACACCCATAATCGTGCCGGATGTGCCCAGCGCCGAAACAAAATAATCGATTTTCCCGTTGGTCTGTTTCCAGATTTCTTCTCCGGTTGTCCGGTAATGCGCAATTTTATTGAATTCGTTAGAAAACTGGTCCGGCATGAAATATTTCTCCGGGTCTGCCTTGACCAGTTCCCGGGCTTTTCTGATAGCTCCGTCCGTGCCCAGCTTGCCGTCGGTCAGTGTCACTTTCCCGCCAAATGCTTGAATCATTTGTCTTCTTTCAATAGACACCGCGCTGCTCATGACAATCTCAACATCATAACCTTTTAACGAACCGATCATGGCTAGAGCGACGCCGGTATTGCCTGATGTCGGCTCGATAATTGTTTTCCCTTTTATTAATTTTCCCGATATCTCAGCCTGTCGAATCATGCTTAAAGCAATTCTATCCTTGATGCTTCCGGTCGGATTCAGGCCTTCCAGTTTGGCATAGATCGTGGTATTTTTGTTGGGGTTGAGCCGGTTTATCCTGACAATTGGCGTATTACCGATAGTCTGCAGTATATCTTCGTTTATCAATATATTTCTCCTTAAAATGACCTTTCAAATGCAATCGCGTTATTCTTATTATAATTAATCCGTTACCCTTTAATCACGCCGATTGGCGTGGTTCGGACAATTTTACGTGAAATGCCGGCCTGCTGCGTTACCTCGACGACTTCATTGACATCTTTATAGGCAGCGGAAGCCTCTTCCGGCAGCTCGCTGATGCTGGCAGTTTTCACAGTGATGCCTTTTTCCGCCAACGCCTGGATAATATCGATGCCCCGGACCCCTTTTTTAGCGGCACTGCGGCTCTGCAATCGTCCGGCACCGTGACAAGTGGAACCGAATGTTTCTTTCATCGCGGTTTCTGTGCCGACGGCAATATAAGAATATCTTCCCATATCGCCGGGAATCAGCACCGGCTGACCGATTTTTTGATACACATCCGGTAAATCCGGATGACCGGCCGGGAAAGCCCGCGTGGCGCCTTTACGGTGAACGCAAAGCCTGATTTTTTTACCGTCAACGGTATACTCTTCTATCTTGGCGATATTATGCGCGACATCCCAGATTTGCTCCAGCCCGATATCGCGCGGGCTTTTTCCCAGCGCCTTCACTAAAGATTCCCTGACCCAGTGCGCCATGCATTGACGGTTGGTCCAGGCATAATTTGCCGCACAGGCCATCGCGCTGAGATACGCCTGCCCTTCTGCTGATTTGACCGGTGCGCAGGCAAGTTGCCGGTCGGGCAAATTAATACCGTATTTTCTAACCGCCTGCCCGAGAGCAGCGATGTAATCGGTGCATATCTGGTGTCCGAATCCCCGGCTGCCGCTGTGTACCATCACCAGCACCTGCCCCTTTTCCTGTATTCCCATGACATAGGCAGTATCACGGTCATAGATTTCATCAACCCGCTGAATTTCCAGGAAATGATTACCGCTGCCCATAGTGCCTAACTGGGGTAATCCCCTTTCTCTGGCGCGGCTGCTGACTGTTTCCGGGTCGGCACCTTTAATACAGCCTGATTCCTCGGTGGTTTTCACATCATCAGGCTCGCCATAGCCTCTATCCACCGCCCATTTACTGCCTTTCACCATCACTTCCGTCAGTTCTCTATCACTGACCCGCAGCTTACCCTTCGTGCCAAGGCCTGACGGCACATTATGAAAAATTTCGGTGGTGATCCGGTCGATTTTAGGTCTGACCTCATCTTCCGTCAGGTTGGTGCGCATCACCCGCACGCCGCAGTTAATATCAAAGCCAACACCACCGGGTGAGACGACACCATCGTCCAGCCGGGTTGCCGCCACCCCGCCGATGGGAAAACCGTAACCCCAGTGAATATCCGGCATCGCCAGTGAATGTCCGACAATCCCCGGTAGAAAAGCGACATTCGCCACCTGCTCAAAGGCATTTTCTTCCCAGATATGGTTTAACAAGGTTTCGCTGGCATAGATCAGGCCGGGTACTCTCATCCCAGCTTTGTAGCTGACAGGAATCTCCCAGCGGTAATCATCGATTTTGTTCAGTACCCCTGCCCACGGTGCGGCCATTATTTACTCCAAAGTTAGTCTCCTCTCCCTTGCCGGGAGAGAGTTAGGGTGAGGGAGAAATTACTCTTTTTCATATTTGCTCAGCTTTAGTTAAAATTCCAGAATTCTAAATTCCCCTTTACGAAAGTGGGGAAAATAATTAGTTCTCTCCATTTTCCTACACATCAAAAATTACCTGCGCTTTCCATCCCTCTTTGTTTTGCCCGATTTTCAGCATATGATAAGTAGCCGCTTTCACCTGGGTTTTTAATTCGTGTTTGGTCAGGTTGATTTTTTCACCATAACCAACAGCTTTAAGCCGGGTATCTGTGAGCAGAGTGATATCAAACCGGTTGAACAATAGACCTTTTACTTCGCAGAGATAAATCAGTTCATTGAGCCAGTTTACCAGCAATGCTTCACGGTCCGGAGCGTTTACTTGAATTTTATGTTTCTCTTTTACTGCTATTGCATCAAGCACGGTGATGAGACTGAACAAACCGCGCGCCGTATTGGCAAATAGCTGTTTCAGATCTGCGCCGTAAGCCGTCACGCCGATATCCGCGGTGTGGTCAGTGAATTCAAATTCTTTCTGCACACAGATAGATTATCGCATTTGGCATGATAAAGACAAGGGCAGGCATTTTAACCTGTTTGTTCAGGCGTTTCAACTTTTGCTTTAAATTTGCGCTGCCTCATGAATATTACCAGGAAAACAATTACAGCCGCGATGATTACGCCGATTGCCGTTATTTGTGCCTGTTTCAGACCGAGGAATACGACCGCATTGTCCCGCCAGATAAACACGATGATCTTACTGATGGAATAACCGATAATGTAGTAGAAAAACAACATTCCCGACTTCACTTTCTTTCGCAGCGTCCAGAGAATGCCGAATAATAATACATCGATTAGCGCTTCGTAGATCGCTGCGGGCTGATAAGCGATATCATGCCGGGGTGCGAAGGAATTAGGGTTGGCATAGATTACTCCTAAAGGCGATTTGGTCGGATACCCGATGATATCCCCGTTAATAATGTTCCCGATCCGCCCGAAGAACTGACCCAAAGAAGCGAAAAGCGCTCCGACATCCAGGAATTTTAATATTGAAATTTTCATGCGCCAACCGGCCACCAGCAATACAACGACAACCGCAAAAATCGCCCCGTAAAAAGCCATGCCGCCTTCCCAGACTGCCAGAATCCGCCAGGGTTGTGACAAAAACGGACCCAAAGGCTGTTGAATGACATAGTACAATCTGGCGCCGACCAGACCGGCAGGAACCGCCCAGATAACAACTTTTTCCATTTGCTCTTCGGTGAATCCCTTCCATTTGGCATAAGGCCATGCCACCAATAACCCGATCGTAATGCCCACCACATACATCAAGCCGTACCAGCGCACAGACAATGAGCCGATGGAAAATATCACCGGATTGATGTTAATAGTTATCATTAATTCGCTCCTCGCAGATCGCCGGATAAGAATATTATCGACTAACCACCCTTGCCGGAATTTGCGCCGGATAGAGGATGCCTGGAATCATCTTTGTCAACGGCCGGCGGTGGAAGATCTTTATGTTCGCTGTAAGGACGTATTCTGATTGGCAGAATGACTAATACTACTACCGCGGCCACTGCCATGATTATAGCAGCAACTAACAAAGTATGCGCCATACTGGAGGTAAATGCCTGGTTGGCTTGACTCTCGATAAATTTTGCAAATGCAGGGCTTTGCGTCTGGACAGTGCCAGCTACGATTTGTGCTCCCTGGACACCGCCGCGAATCGTCGCCAGAGCTTGGGCTGTCAGTGGCGCCGGCCAGACTATTTTATCGATACTTTTTGCATAGGCCGAATTCAGCAGCGTTCCCAGTATCGCCACTCCCAGTGCCCCTCCTATTTGTCTGTTGGTATCATTCATGGCCGAACCAACTCCCGCTTCATCGACCGGCACGGACCCCATAATGGAATTTGTGGCCGGGCTCATCGTCACACCCATGCCGAGTGCAGTGATGGTCATACCGATAGCAATCTTCAGATAGCTTGTGTTGATTGCCGCGATCTTGTAAAAATAGAACAAACCGGCGGCAGCAATCAGGATGCCGAGCGCCACCGTCAGTTTAGTGCCTATTTGTTGGGCAAGTCGCGCCGAGAACATGGCGCCGATGAACGCCGCAATTGCCATCGGCAGCAGGCGGACACCCGCCTGTAAAGGGTTATAACCATGAACGGTCTGGAGATATTGACTCATGAAAAAGAAACATCCAAACATGGCGAAAGCTACCAGCGTCAAAGCGATGTTTGCCCCGGTGAACGACATATTCTTAAAGAATTTTAGCGGCAGCATCGCGTGCTTTGAATGCAGTTCCCAGAAAACAAAAATTGCCAGTAAGACCAGCGCGATACCGAACGCCCAGAGAACATTATGCGCCGTCCAGCTGCTGATACCGGCCTGGATAATTCCATAAACCAGCGCGAATAAACCGGTGAGAGAAAGGATACATCCCGGGATATCAATCCGGCGCGGATGCTCCGCTTTTGAGTCGAAAATAAAGAAATACCCGCCGACCAGTCCGACCACCACCACCGGCAGATTAATATAGAAGACCGAACTCCATGCGAAATGTGTCAGCAGCCAGCCGCCAACCAATGGACCGATGCCGGTGCCCAGGCCAAATGTCGCAGCCCAGACGGCAATGGCCTGAGCGCGTTCTTTAGGGTCACGGAATGTCGCCGTGATGATTGATAAGGTTGAGGGCATAATCGCGGCGCCGCCGATACCCATCAAAGCGCGCATCGCAATTAGTGTGCCGGTACTCCGGGACAACGCCGCACCCAGGGAAAACGCCCCGAAGACAATCAGCCCCCCTTGTAGCACCTTCTTCCGCCCGAACCGGTCGCCAATGGAACCGACGGTCAGGAGCAATGCCGCAAACACCAGAGTATAGGCGTCAACAATCCATTGCAAGCCGTTCAGCGTCGCTCCCAGGTCTCGCGAAATGGAAGGCAAGGCCAGGTTCAATACAGTGTTATCGAGGGAGATTACCAATAGCGCCAGCGCCAGGAAACCAAGAGCGATCCAGCGCCTCTTATGCCAGGCAGTCTGTTCCACCACGAAATCCTCCTTGTGTGTCCTGAATGCGGATTTTTTTCTAATATGTATCTAATATTTCGGATGCTATTAAATTAGTTTACCATAGAAATAATTATTTTTAATCCGGTAGAACCATCATAATTAAGCTGGCTTAATTAAACTGACTTAATTATTGCACAGCCGTAATTTTCCTGTCAAGCAATATTATTTCAGATTTTTTCCTGGTGATTATCCGCCAAAAAACCAGACCGTTTGAAATTCAAAATCGAAAGGTAGCGTTAAACATTGGATTCCTTTCGGATCGACCTGCCTCGAGAGATCTGATTCCAGTCGGCATCGATCTCGATGAACCCGAACCATCGCGCGAAGCGCAACTGCCTGTAATACGCATACCAGGCTTTTCG
>JBKQML010000268.1:0-17029 GCA_052326545.1 Dehalococcoidales bacterium | reverse complement strand
GGGAGTTTATGACTAGATAAAAGGATAAAGTTATTATAAGGTGAGCAGCAGTCTCACTGCAAGGTCAGGTGGAAACGGAGTGGATATTTTGAAGGGTGTTAGTGAAATTGGGGGATATTTAGGATATAATGGAAACTACTTGTAGTGTTTGTTTAAATTAGATAATAAAAAAATACGATAGGGAGGTAATTTACGATGGCAAACGCAGCGAGAGCTTACATTCTGATTGAGTGCACAGTGGGCAGAACCAAAGAGGTAGTCACCGGACTAGCTCGCCTTAAGGGTATGAAATCAGTTGAAACGGTTACCGGCCCCTACGATGTGATTGCAATTGTAGAACTTGCCACCCTGAATGAAATCGGTGATCTGGTGACCCAGCATATTCATCCGATTACCGGCATCACCAGAACAGTTACCTGTTTGGTGGTATAAAAAAATCCCTGATACAAAGATACAGGACTGTTAAAATCGATTCGAGGAATTTGTAGCAATAAATCCCTCTCATTTTTCGTGGGGACGACAAATTCGGGATTGATCCTGGTTAGAAATAGTAATGAGACAGGCAGGGATGCCTGTCTCGACTAAAAATGAAGCTTATCTCGTTGCGCGTATTTAATTTGAGGTAAGGGTGGTTTGATGGATTTCCTCCCGCCGGAGGACAGGTATACGGGACTACAGGCTTTCGCGGGAATGACAAAACGTGATGGTAGATTCCAAACTACGTTCGAAAAGATTATTTGGTCAGTTTTTCCAGCTTTAACTGTACGGCGGTGATGGTCTCTTCCGAGGTAGAAGCGCCGCCGGTGATACCGATGAGTTTATGACCTTTGAGCCATACCGGTTGAATTTCATCGGCGGTCTCGATAAGATGTGTCCCGGTCAGGCGGCTGCAAAGCTCTGCCAGTCGATTTGTGTTGGCGCTGGTGTGGTCGCCGACAACGAACATCAGGTCGACTTTGTCCGCCAGTTTTTGGGCTGCTTCCTGCCGGCGGCGAATATCATGACAGATGGTGTCCACGATATACAATTCCGAATCTTTATGCAGTGCAATATCAACCACATTTTTGAGGAATTCATTGAAATTAGCCGGAATCTGGGTTGTCTGGGCGACGATGCCGATACGTCCGGGTAATGGTTTCAATTCGGCAATTTTCTGCGCATCCAGAGTGGCCAGGCCGTTGCCGCGAGCCCAGGCGAGAATGCCTTTGACCTCCGGGTGATTGACATCGCCATAAACCACGACAAAAAAGCCGGATTTGGACAACCGCTGCGCAACAGATTGGGCGCGGTGAACAAAACGGCAGGTGGTATCGACGATTTTCAGATTGCGTCGGCTGATTTCGGCAGCGACATCCGGCCCTACGCCGTGAGCGCCGATGGCGATGGTATTGCCTTGAATATCATCGATACTTCCGGCGACACTGACGCCAAGTTCTGCAAGTCTCTGTAGCACCTGCTGGTTGTGGACAACCGCCCCCAGTGTCTCAATACTGCCCTGTTCTGCGGCGACCTTCTCCAGGGCCGTTATAGCGCGTCTGACCCCGAAACAGAACCCGGTTCCCGCAGCCTTTTCAATTTTAATGTTATTATTTTTCATTTTTTAACACATACTCCCTGATAACCGGCGGCACATTTGTATTCCATGTGTTGTACCACAATTACCCCATTTCTCCTGTTTCGTAAAGGACGGCGCTGACGGCAGCTAAGCCGGCCGTTTCGGCGCGGAGAATGCGTTTGCCCAGACTGGCAATCGCGATGCCGTTTTGTTTTGCCAGTCCTTTTTCCGTTTCCGGGAAACCGCCTTCGGGACCGACGAAGAGACTTATTGCGGCAGTATCTTTAAACGGAGGATTTTGCAGAGTGTGTTTCAGGCTGATACTTTTTTCTTCTTCCCAGAGTAAAAGCGCGGGTTGTTTGACGGAGCAGCAGGCTTCATCGAATGAAATCAGCGGGTGGAGAACCGGCAGAATTAGCCGCTCCGACTGCTCGGCGGCTTCCTGAATTATTTTTTGCCAGCGTTCGATTTTGGCGGCGGATTCTTTGCGGGAGACACAACGTTCGCTGATGAACGGGACGAAGTCGGTTATGCCAAGTTCCACGCCTTTTTGCAGTACCAGTTCGAATTTGTCCGATTTCAGGAGCGCCTGATAGAGCGTGATTTTGATACGGGGTTCCCCCTGCCCGGGTTTCCTGCTAATTATTTTACCCAATACCTGGTTTTTGGCAATCCGCTCGATTTCCATCTCAAATTCCCAGCCACTGTTGTCCAGAACAATGATGCAGTCGGTGGGTTTCAGGCGGAGGACATAACCGATCTGACGCAAAGGTTCGCCGGTGATGGTAACTTTATCCTGCTGAATCCAGTTTCCGGGTATAAAGAAGCGGTGCATATCACTCCTGTCTGACATTGACTAAATGTCATTATGAAGAATAAGAATGATGAAGTCAACAAAAGAGGGTGAAGGAAAATGACCGGCAGGGAAACCTGTTTAACTATGCAATTACTTTGCTGCGCTCGTAATAACTCCGGGAAAAAGATTGTGACAAAAACCCCTTGACTAAAATAGAACAATTGTACTAATATGACAAAGTAACATATAACATAATATGAACCACAGGGAGACCCTTCACTTCGTTCAGGGCGTTATCTTAATTTATGAGTGGTATATGAGAGTTAGCGGAAAATGAACGATTATTGTTTGGACCTGCCACCGGAATTTTGTCAATTCCACGATGAAGGTTGTGAATTTGCGCATTCGTGTTTGAATTGTCCGCTGCCGGTTTGTATTTACGACGAGGCGGGCGGGAAACACCGGCTATTGAAGAAACGGCGGGCAGCAGAAATGGCGCAATTATATGCAAAAGAGGGCAAAAGCATCGGGGAGCTGGCGCAAATCTATAAAGTAAGCAGCCGCACCGTGCGGAGGGTATTGAAGGTTGCTTTCGGGGAAAATGGGGTGTACTCAGCGACGAAGGAGTGAAAAATGAAAGATGATTTTAAACCCGGTGATTTGAACCGCCGCGATACCGATAGAATGAGACGTTATCGTGAACTGCTGGATTTTTACCAGGGGACACAATGGCTGGAAAGGGAAAGGCGGGGCGAGAAGCACCTTACTTTTAATTATGCCCGGGTGGTCGTGGACAAGATGGCATCCTACCTGATGTCCGGCGTAAAGTTTGTTATCGACCCGGGTGCTGATACTGCTGCCGGCAGAGAAAAAGCGCGTCAGGCGGAAGCCGTATTACGGCAGGTCTACGATGCGAACGGTCTGGAGCAACTGGATTTCGAGACAGAAATCGATTGTGCGGTGCTGGGAGATGCCGTTTATAAAGTCCTCTGGGATATGGAGACCGGGGGTGTCAGAGTTACCGCGCCGGATATTCAGGGTATTTATGTCTGGCAGGGCGGCGACGATGCTTCGCGGGTCTGGCGGGTGGCTTCGCGGTATTACCTCGATGTTGATGTTGCAGCAGCGATGTACGGAACCAAACCCAAGGGTAAAACTACGACCGTGGTGGAATTGTGGACGGCGGATGAATTCGAATTGTGGGTGGATGATGTGCGGATGGAAAAGAAGGCCAATCCGTACGGCTTCATTCCCTTTGTTATTTTTCCCAACCTGCGTGAGCCTAAAAAAGTCTGGGGCGTTTCCGACCTGACGCAAATGATAGAGCCGCTGCGGGAATTCAACCGCGCAATGTCCCAGCTATCGCACATTCTGGAATTATCCGGCAATCCGGTGGCGGTGCTGGAAAATGTCGAGGAGTCTGAGGATATCGCGGTCAAGCCCGGCGCGGTCTGGAATATTCCGGAGGATGCCAAAGCCTATCTGCTCGATTTACTGCAGGGCGGCGGCGTGCAGCTGCACATTGACTATATCAATCTCCTGTACCGTACGATGCATGATGTTTCGGAATCACCGCGGGCGGCTTTTGGCGGCAACGATACCAATCTTTCCGGTGTTGCCCTGGAGATTGAACTGCAGCCGCTGTTACAGAAAGTAAGCCGTAAAAGAGCCATCCGGACGGTAGCCTATAATCAGCGGAACCGGATGATTCTTAAATTGTTGGAGAAATACCGCGGCGATAATTTCGGCGATTATAACCTGAGAGTAGTCTGGAGCCCGGTGCTGCCGCGCGATATGACACAACTGGTGGCAAACGAGCAGGTAATGGTGCAGGGCGGGATTCATTCACGGCACACTGCCATGTATGAAGTAGGCGTCAAAGACCCGGAGACAGAGTTTGCCCGATGGCTGGAAGAAAGGGATGCCATTTTAAAAATGAACCGTGATTTGAATGTACGACCGTCTAAGGGGGCGGCTGGAGAGTGAGCGATTGCGCCGAATTTAGAGGTCAGCAGATAAATTTCAAGGAGGGAAAAATTGACTGAGGAAGAGAACAAAGAAAACGTGCGGGCTAATAATCCCGGCGCCGGCACCCAACCGGAGCAGCAAGCGGCCGAATTCAAGCAGGTAATCGCGGATAAAGACACCGAGATTGCTGTTCTAAGAAAATCGGAGGGCGAACTGAAAGAAAAGCTGTCGGCTGTGAGTAAGGCATTTACGGAAGCGGTGGCGATCTATAAAAGCCGGGTGCTGCAGATGAATCCGGAAATTGCCGAGGAACTGATCAACGGGGAGACGATTGAGGCGGTGAACACATCCCTGGAAAAGGCGATCAGTCTGGTGGGGCGGGTGAAGAAAACAGTGGAAAAAGAAATCGCGAATATCAAAGTACCGGCCGGCGCACCCGGCAGACGGTCTTCCGATTTATCGGCATTGTCCCCGCGGGAAAAAATTCAATACGCGATAGGAGGTAAAAAATAATGGCACTAACATTAGCGGAAGCATCCAAACTATCCAATGATATCCTGCTCCAGGGCGTGGTGGAGACAATCGTGAAGGAATCCCCGATTCTGCAGGTCATGCCCTTTATCGAAATTGTCGGGAACGGGCTGACCTATAATCAGGAAAAAACGTTGCCGG
The DNA here is from genome assembly GCA_052326545.1 of Dehalococcoidales bacterium. GTDB lineage: Bacteria > Chloroflexota > Dehalococcoidia > Dehalococcoidales > Fen-1064 > Fen-1064. The sequence goes on along the minus strand of JBKQML010000268.1, from coordinate 12,038 downwards.
ACATCGATTTCTACGATGTGGGTGACACTTGGACGGAATCGACCCCGACCTTCGAACAAAAAATTGCCAACCTGAAAATTATGGGCGGCGACGCGGATGTGGACAATTTTCTGAAGGCGACCCGCAGCAATGTGCAGGACCTGGAAGCCTCGGTGGTGGAACTGAAAGCCAAAGCCCTCAGGAACAAGTTCGAGGATACCTTCATTTACGGCGATTCGGCCAGCAATGCCAAACAATTCGACGGCCTGAGGAAACTGATTAATACCGGAGCAGCAAGTTCGCAGGTGATTGCTGCCGGCGCCAGCGGCGCGACGCTAACACTGTCGATGCTGGACCAGTTAATCGATGCGGTCAAAGGCGGCAAACCGGATATGCTGCTGATGAGCCGGCGTTCACGGCGAAAAATCAATGCGCTGGTCAGGGCATCGGGCGGCATGATGGAATCCAGCCGCGACAGCTGGGGTAATTTTGTTCAATACTGGGACGGCGTGCCCATCGGAGTCAGTGACTGGATTCTGGATACGCATGTGCTGGCCGGGGGTGTGGAGACGGGCCCGACCGGAGGCAGCTGCTCCTCGATTTACGCTTTGCAGATGGGCGAAGGCGCTCTTTGCGGCCTGACCGCGCCCGGTTTTGTCACGGTGGAACCGATCGGTTCGCTGGAAACTAAAGATGCCAGCCGGAACAGAATCAAATGGTATGTATCGTTAGCACTTTTCAGCGCGATCAAAGCGGCCGCGCTGATCGGCGTGCAGGATAATTGATGATTTAGGCCTGCTGGTTTTTTCTCTTGCCCTGCAGCGGGAGAGATGTTGGTGATGCGGATTGGTTTTTCCGTTTATGCCCCCTCACCTTAATTCTCTCCCGCAGGGGCGAGGAAATTATGTTTTCTCATTTATAGGGTGACTGATTCTGGAGGCAAGTATGAATTTAGTCGATATGAGGGCGATTGTAAGGCGGGATTTGCATGATGAAGATGCCAATAATTACCGCTGGACGAATGATGAATTGGACCGGCACATCAGCCATGCGGTGAAGGACTACTCCGAAGCAATTCCATATGAGCAAAAGGCGATTAAAGCCACGACTGCCGGCTCGAGGGAAATCGATATTTCTACCCTTAGTGACCGGATAATAATCGAAGCCGTCGAATATCCAACGGGTAATTTTCCCCGCAAATACCAGCATTTTTCGTTGTGGGGCGATACCATCACTTTACTCGGTGAGGAGATACCTGACGGCTCTAACGCATGTATTTACTACGGACAACTGCATACGCTAAATATCAGCAATTCCACGATTGCGGCACGGCACGAAGATTTAATTACAGCCGGGGCGTGCGGCTACGCAGCCGTTGAATGGGCAGTTTATGCGATTAATCGTGTTAACACCGGTGGAGACGGAACGGCCGGAGAATTACTGAACTGGGGCAAAGAAAAACTGGATTTCTGGCATCTGGAACTGAAGAGGTTAGGCAGAAAAAACCGGGTGAGAGTCCGTTCTCTTTACCGGCCTTTTCCCCGGCCGGTATCCAAAAGCACTGATTCCGGGCCGGTATAAAAAGGAATAACAAATGAGGACATTATCATCAACATTATTAGCGGCGCAGCAATCGGCCAGTCATCTGCCCGCGGTGAAAATCGAGGTTAAAAATAAGATGACCGGCGTCACCCGCTTAAACTGGGAAAGGTTATACCAGGGCAGCGAGGACGAGTATTATCATGGAATGACTTTCGCCGGTGACGGTTCGCTGATCAGAGCCAGGATTACATCGCCGGCCAGCGGGCGCAAGCTTTACTGGCAGCGGGTCGCAGGTCCCGGCACTCAGTCTGATTTCAGCGTTTGGACGTATACCAACCAGTATAACTGTCTGGTAGCGGCCACGGCGGCACAGGGCAGCGAAGTTTCAATTTTCTGGATAAACAGCAACCGCGAACTGAGACGTCTGAAAAGCACGAATTACGGCGCAAGCTGGCTGGGCCCGGAACTGCTTGATTATTCACCTTCAACCAACGTCCACGGTCTGGCGGCGGCTTACAAACCTAACGGTGACCTGGCGGTCTTTTTTACGGACCAGATGAGTCTGCAGGTGAAAAAGTGTATTGGCGGCAACTGGCAGACAATATCGGCCTGGGACAAAAGCACGGGATATCTTACCAGTGTCAGCACCGTCTACGACAGTGATTGGAACTTACTGATAACAGGACAGGATGCAAATGGGAATTATAAGGTCTGGTCACTGATTTACGGTGATGGCGGCGATGTACCTGCCGGGGTGTGGTCGTCTTTACAGGAACTGGCATCAGCACCGGCCGGCGGTAATTTTGAATATGGGCCGGTATTTCTCGACAAACCGGATGTTTACCGGGCCGGGTATGTGGAGAAATTCAGCGGTGTGCAGAGTTACGTCCGGCCGTTTTTCTCGTATTCAATTCCGGAAGCCGGCTTTTCGGACAATCTCTGGTGCGAACCGTCGCCTTTTAACCTCGCGTGTGAATACGGCCTGGCAATGGCACATGCCGGGAACTACGGCTGGCTGTCAACAGCCAACGGTGTCTGGAGAACCAGTCTTGCGGACGCAAGTCTGGACATAACCGCCGATGTCCTCGAGGTAAAATATGAAACTTTACCCAAAGAAGGCCGACTTCAGGTGACCTTAATGAATGACGACGGGAAATATCAGTCTCCCGGCACAGGCAATCTGGCCTTATTGAACAGCGGCAGTCAAATAGGATTCAGTCCGGGGTGTATTACCGCATCGGGAAGTGAAACCAGTCCGGGCCCGGTCTTCTGGCTGGATAGCCGGGAACACAGCAGTTCCGGAGGGAAAAGCAGCCTGACTCTATACGGTACCGACGGCTGGCAGCTATTAAAAAACTGGCGGGCTCAGCACCAGTTCCGCTGGAATAAGGATTCCGATGAGATGCCGGTGAAACAGATCCTGGCCTTTGTTCTCGCCAGAGTCGGAATAAAATTAGAGGTTCGGTCGGAATCAGCGGTCGTGACCGGTTTTTATCCCGATTTTACGATTCACCCCGATGACAGAGGCGACCTGATTATTTTGCGGTTACTCTCCTTTATTACAGATACGATATTTATCGAGGGCCTGCGAGCTTTTCTGGTAAATCCTCAATCTACGGACAGCCCGGTTTACTCTTATGGACAGACCCATCTGATTATGCAGGGGAAATATCATACCGGCAGCTGGCAGACAAATCAGGTCCGTATCGAAGGCTATGATGTCGATAGCGGCGAGCCGATTATCACGGATGCATTTTCCTGGGAGCAAATGGTGTTTTTTCACGACAGGGTAAAACAGATTACAGATAAAAACATCGGAACAGTTACCGCGGGTCAGACCCTGGCCGGTGCTTATCTGCGAAAGTCAGAAATCGAATCAACCCGCGGTTTGATAAGCACACCGGTTAACTGCGGTCAACAATTATACGATGTGATTGAAATCACCGACCCGCGGGCCGGACTGGCGGCGGCCAAGAAACGGGTGATGGGGATAGCGGTGAGTTACCTGCCCGAACGCGGGGAATACGAACAGAAGCTGCTATTGGGTGGGGTGTAAATTGGAATGACGATAAAGAAGGCGATATTGAGAAGTTTCGATGCGGGGAGTTATAGGGCAACGATCGAGATTACGGGCAGCGGCAAGACTTATCTTGAAGGAGTTCCGGTCGCGCGTAATTTACCGGCGGTAGAAATGTCAACCGGCCGGAAGCTGGCGGTGCTCTTTTTTGATGAGCATAATGTGAAAGATGCAGTAATTTTGGCAGTTTATGGATAGTAATTACTCGGATTTGCCTCTAATCAGCCGCTTTATCCCGGTGTAGGCAATAATTACGCCGACGACGATGACGAGTATGCCGAGCACTGCAAAGGGGTCATGTCTTAAACGGGTAAACTCGTCTCCGAGAGAACCCCAGGCTCCCAAGAAGCCGGCCCAATCGACTTCCGGACTCTGCCACATGCCGATACCCAGTACCAGGATAATGACGCCGGCGATGAGGATAACGGCAGCTTTGATCCTGGTCGCAAGGCTGCTTTTGCTTTTTTTTGAAGGCATTTTAGTTTATGCTCCGGGGCGTGCCGCTCTTTGAGGCATTATAGTGCTCTTTTTGGAAGCCTGTCAAGAATAAATACTATCCGATACTGCCGCCCTGGACGATGCGTAAAATATCATGGTATGAGATCACAAGGAATAAAATCATTAACACCATGAACCCGATAGAGTGTACCATTGCCTCCGTTTTCGGCGAAACGCGTTTACCGCGACGTGCCCATTCCAGCAAAACGAAGACAATCCGGCCGCCGTCCATGGCAGGAATCGGAAAAATATTGACAATACCCAGATTCAGGCTGATAACGGCGGCAAAACTCAGCAGATTGGCAATGCCGGTCTTCACAATTTCTCCGGTCAACTGGGCAAGTCCCACCGGTCCGGTCAGACTGACGGGGACTGATCCTTTAATCATGCCGACAACTCCGGTGACGAAAAGGACGATCATATTCCAATAGCTGATGGCACCATTGGGAATGGCGACCCAGAACGGGTCGCTTTTCCTGACAGCATTGGTAATCGCGACACCGGTGGCGCCCTGAGTGGCGGGAGCGTTGGCTTGGGGTGTCAGTTCAACATCTGCGATTGTACCGTTATAGTGTTTGACCGTAACGGTAATTTCTGTACCCAGGTTTGAGAGAACGATGTTTTCATAATCATCGACATTTTGCACCGGTTGACCGTTGGCATCGAGAATAATGTCGTTGACCTTAATGCCTGCCTTGTCGGCGGGTGAATTGGACACAACCTCCATCACAAACACCTGGCCTTTGTCGGTGGAGTTGGCATTCACGGATTCAAGGTGCGGAATCATAAAAGCGATGGATAATAATATGATCGGCAGCAGGATATTCATCACTGAACCGGCGCTGAGCACAATCAAACGGACGGGAATACTCTTGCCGGCCAGACTGCCGGGAACTTTTGGGTCCTCTTCTCCCGCCAGCTTATTAAATCCGCCGAGCGGAATAGCATTCAGGGAATAAACGGTCTCGCCTTTTTTAAACGAGAAGATTCTCGGCGGCAGGAATATCCCGAACTCTTCCACCCGGACTTTGAAGAGTTTGGCGGTAAAGAAATGTCCGAGTTCGTGTGCGAGAATGAGGATGATTAATATCAGAAAAAACGATACCAATGTAATCAGCATTTTTTATCCTGACGGTAGAGCTCGAGCGCTTTTTCGCTCGCCCATTTGTCTATCTTCATAATATCATCAAGCGTCGGATGCGGTATGTTTTGATGTTCTTTCATGACCCCTGCAGCCAGGCGGGCGATATCGGTGAATTTAATAGCTTCTTTGAGGAACAGGTCAACAGCGATTTCATCGGCGGCACAGAGCGCAGTCGGGGCGGTGCCCCCGGTTTTAGCGGTTTTGACAGCCAATTCCAGGCAGGGAAACTTCTTAAAATCAGGGGCCTCAAAGGTTAATGAATTAATTGTCATCCAATCGAGTTGCGGTAATTCCAGATTGGGTACCCGCTGCGGATAAGTTAAAGCATACTGGATGGGCAGGCGCATGTCGGGGAAAGACATCTGGGCCTTGAATGAACCGTCGATAAACTCTACCATCGAATGAATGATGCTCTGGGGATGAATGATAACATCAATCTGTGCCAGCGGCATGTTGAATAACCAGTGGGCTTCCATGATTTCCAGACCTTTGTTCATCAGGGTAGCGGAATCAATCGTGACTTTTCGACCCATCTGCCAGGATGGGTGCTGCAATGCCTGTTTTGGCGTGACTTTAGCCAGTTGCTCTGTGGTAAAACTACGGAAAGGACCACCGGAAGCGGTTAAAATGATCCTTTTTATCGGCGAAGCCTCGCCGTTCAGGCACTGCCAGACGGCGCTGTGTTCGCTGTCAATCGGGAGTAATTGAGCGCCGCTCGTTTTTGCTTCCCGGGTAATGATTTCACCGGCCATGACGAGCGGTTCTTTGTTGGCAATCGCCACTTTTTTACCGGCTTTGACGGCAGCCATTGTGGCGGCTAAACCGGCTTTGCCGGAGGTAGCGATAACGATAATATCCACGTCCGGATGACCGGCAATCTCTGCCATCGGGAGAAAGACACAATCATGAGTTATGAGTTGTGAGTTATCAGTGGATTGGTAACAGATATATTTTGGCTGGAATTCGGCGATTTGCGCCGATAACAATTCCAGGTTTTGTCCCGCTGCCAGTCCAACCACACGAAAACGGCCGGCCAAATTGCGGACAACCTGAAGCGTCTGTCTGCCGATAGAGCCGGTGGAACCCAGGATTGCCAGATTTTTCACTGAATTAACCATAAATACTCTAACATTAGTGATGAAATCTTAAGTACATACTACCGGACACGGGGATATCAGTCAACCTGGGCGAGCTTTCAGCTTTCAATTATGAGTTTTAAGTTGTGAGTAAACGGTATTCTTGAACCTCATATCTGCTTGTGATAATATCCATACGTAACGATAGAATCAGAGGGAACTAAAATGTCCGAAAAAGAACTAAAATATAACGCCAGCGGTAAAACCGCCACCGACCTGAAAAGCATTATCCGCACGGTTCCTGACTTCCCGAAGGCGGGGATTAATTTTTACGATATCACCCCCATTTTAAAAGATGGGAGGGCATTAGCTTATACCATCGACACCATGGCCGACCATTTCAGCAACATGAACATCGATATGGTGGTTTCGATGGAAGCCAGGGGATTTCTGTTCGGGCCGGCGATTGCCTACAAACTCGGCGCCGGATTTGCGCCGGTGAGAAAACCGGGCAAATTACCCCGGAAAACGCATCAGGAAGAATATGCGCTGGAATACGGTACGGATACCATCGAGATGCATCAGGATGCCATTCAGAACGGACAACGGGTGCTGATAATCGATGATGTGCTGGCCACCGGCGGCACCGCGAAGGCGGTCACAAACCTGATAAAAAAAATGGACGGCAAGATTATCGGCGCCGCTTTTGTCATCGAACTGTTGGCCTTAAAAGGTCGGAAAAACCTGGGGAATGTGCCGGTTTATTCTTTGCTGCAGTATTAAAGCTCGGGTTAATCCGATGGCCAGGATTGCTACCTCATCCGATACATTCGCTGAGTTCAGTATATATTACTGCGTAAATACTTACGGCCTCCGACTGCAGCCTATGGCCGGCAAGGAAGAAGAGAACATAGATTTTCACTTAAGGCCTTCCTACAAGGAGCGAGGGAATATCTGTGATTTTCAGACAAAACTAACTAATAGAGTTTGAAAAGTACCACGACGTAATATACGACAATGATAGCGAAGACAATACTATCTATCCGGTCAAGCATGCCGCCGTGGCCCGGGAAAATATTTCCGGAATCTTTGACACCGGTATTCCGTTTGAATAACGATTCTACCAGGTCGCCGACCTGTCCGAAAACGCTGATCAGTAAACCGACGATAATCAATTGCCACCAGTTAAGATAGGCGCTGACCTTTAGCGGCGTATTGATCAGGAATAACATACTCGCTGCCGCGGCACCAAGCAATCCGCCGATGGAGCCCTCCCAGGTTTTAGCAGGACTGATGCCCGGGGCGAGTTTGTGTTTCCCGAATGCCTTGCCAATGAAGTAAGCGCCAGAATCCGAACCAAATGTGGCAAATATCGCTAAAAAGACCCAGCTTCGGCCGTTGCCCAATCCATACAGAGCAACTAAATAACCTAATAACCAGCCGACATACAATAACCCGGCCAAGATCCAGGACCAATCGGTGAAAGCTCCGGTTTTTTGTTTCCGCACCAAAAGGAGTATCAGCGAGACTACCATGCCGGAAGTAATCACCGCAGGAAGGAGTAATGAGGTATCAAAATGGGGCGCCAGCCAATTGTTTAGTGACGCGTTGCGGATGACGACCAGCAGTACCGTCCAGATGATTCCAAAAACAGTAAGAGTTTGCGTTTTCAGTTCTTTGGTCAGACGGAAGAATTCAATCGCTGCCAGTAAACCCACAACGGCAATAAGGATAGTAAAATACGGTTCCCCGAACCAGATAATGACACTGAGAAGGGGTATTGCCCAAACTGCTGTAACAATTCTGTTTTTCAGCATTTACACCGCTTATAATCCGCCGAAACGGCGGTTCCTTCGGCTATACTCGAGCAGGGCTTTTTCAATATCTTTTTTACCGAAATCAGGCCAGAGGACATTGGTAAAATAATACTCACTGTAAGCCGTCTGCCAGAGTAAATAATTACTTAACCGCATTTCATTCGCGGTGCGGATCAGCAGGTCGACATCAGGCATGCCGCTGGTATAAAGATAACGACTGAAAGACGTTTCATCCAGCGGTTGAGGTCGATCGGGGTCAGCCGAATATTTAGTTATCGCATCCACAATCTCCGCCCGCCCGCCATAATTCCAGGCGATACCCAGAGTCATGCCGCTATTACGGGCGGTTAAAGATACCGCTTTCTGAATCGCTTTTTGTAGACTGTCGGGTAATCCATTTATTCTGCCGATGTGGCGGATTCTAATGTTTTTCTCATTGATTTTGTTAAGTTGTTCATCGACAAAATGTTCGACGAGTTTAAACAAGCCGTTAACTTCCGATTCAGGACGATTCCAATTTTCGGTTGAGAAACCGTAAAAGGTGACATATTTAATGGGGTATTCGTTAATGTACTGAATCATGCGCATCATATTCAATACGCCTTCCCGATGTCCGCTAAGACGGGGCAAGCCACGTTTTTCAGCCCATCTGCCGTTACCGTCAGGTACAATGGCGATGTGCGCAGGTAATGGCAAGATATTTGCTGCAGTCAGGTTCATTGTGGCTCTCTCTGTGAATTAGAGGGTTTTATGGCTAGACTGCCATAACCTCTTTTTCCTTTTCTTTGCCGATTTGTTCCATATTCACAGTATAGCTGTCAGTCAGCTTTTGTAGTTGATTTTGCAACAGTTTGTGCTCGTCCTGGGAAATTTCCTTATTTTTTTCCTGAGTTTTCAGTCTTTCCAGGGCATCGCGCCGTTCGTTGCGGATGGCAATTTTACCTTCTTCAATTCTGCGGTGCACAATCTTGAGCAACTCCTGCCGCCGTTCTTCATTGAGGGGAGGAATCGTAATTCTGATAACACGTCCGTCATTTATCGGGTTCAATCCAAGCTCGGATTTCTGGATAGATTTTTCGATGCTGGACATGCTGCCTTTGTCCCAGGGTTGAACTACCAACAGGTTCGCTTGCGGCGCAGTGATACCGGCGAGCTGATTGAGTGGTAAAACAGTGCCGGCGTATTCAATCTTAAGGTGTTCAATCAAGGAGGGAGAAGCATGCCCGGTGCGTATGGTAATAAGCTCCCTTTGTATGGCTTCAATTGTTTTCTTCATTTTAATTTCGGCGGTAGAGATATTTTGATTATCAATCATATTTATTCTCCTGATACGATTGTACCAATGGGTTCACCCATAACCACGCGTTCTATACTGTCTTTTGTCCGAAAATCAAAAACGATAATGGGCAGTTTGTTTTCCCGGCATAATGAAAGCGCCGTGGCGTCAATTACACCCAAACGCAGGTGGAGAGCTTCCGTGAGGGTAAGTTTATCAAATTTCTTGGCGGAGCGGTCTTTTTGCGGGTCGGCGTTGTATATTCCATCCACATGATGCGTGGCCTTTAAAACTACCTCAGCTTCCATCTCGATCGCCCGCAGGGCTGCCGCGGTATCTGTGGTCATATACGGGTTACCCGTGCCGGCAGCAAAAATAACGACGATGCCTTTTTCCAGGTGACTGATAGCACGGCGCCGGATATACGGTTCGGCAACTTTGGTAACATCAATGGCAGTTTGAGTGCGGGTTACTACCCCGATCTTTTCCAGAGCATCCTGAAGCGCTAGAGCATTAATAATCGTAGCCAGCATGCCAGCGTAATCGGCGGTAACCCGGTCCATGCCGTTTTTTTCGGCATCGGCGCCACGCCAGATATTGCCTCCGCCGACAACAATCGCAACCTGCACGCCCATTTCAGAGACGTGTTTGATTTGCATGGCGATTTTCGAGATTACAACCGGATCAAAGCCATAGGCGGAGCTGCCTTTGAAGGCTTCCCCACTGAGTTTGAGCAGGATACGCTTATACTTAGGAGCCGTCATTGGTATCCACCTTCAGCATCTATTAAGGTAATTTATACTGAGGGCTGGGTATCTATACTCCAGCGATTCTGCATTCTGCCTGACCGAGTTCAAATCGGGCAAACCGATTGACCTTGATATTTTCGCCGGTTTTGGCGATAACATCATTGATAAGGTCCTGGATGGTCAGTTCCGGGCTTTTAATATAAGGCTGGAGGAGCAAACAAGCTACCGCAGGAGTTAATTCACAATCCTTGGGCATTTTATCTTCGGAGATACAGATTGGTTCCTGAGCGGCTATTTGCATCGCGATGTTATGCCCCAGTTCTTTGAAAAGCTCATTGCGGGCGACAAAGTCCGTTTCGCAGTTCAGTTCTACCATCGCGCCGATTCTACCACCGGTGTGGATGTAAGTCATCACAGATCCCTGGTTGACGGTGCGCTGGCTTCTCTTCTGTACTTTGTTGATGGAATTTGTTTTCAAGGTTTCGAGCGCTTTTTCAAAATCACCCTGGTGCTGCAGTAAAGCAGTGCGGCATTCCATGATGCCGGCGCCGGATTTATCTCTTAATTCCTTCAATTGGGTAGTGGAAATGTCCATGATTATTTGTCATCGGGGGTGAAGATCTCCGGTTCGGCGGCTTTTACTTCCGCGGTCGAAGATGCCTCAGCCGGATTTACCCCTTCTCCTTCCTCTGTTTTTATCGGTGTCATCATTGCTTTGCCGGCAAGAACGGCATCAGCAATGCGGTGGCAAATCAGTTTGACGGCCCTAATTGCATCATCGTTTGCCGGAATCGGATGGTCGATATCATCGGGATTTGAATTTGTATCCACAATAGCCACTACCGGGATGCCGACACGTTTGGCTTCAGCAATGGCGATATTTTCTTTGACGGTGTCTACGATGAAGAGAGCTGACGGCAGGCTGGTCATGGCCTTGATGCCGCCCATCTGTTTATTGAGTTTGGCAATCTCTTCTTCGATGCCCATAATTTCTTTCTTGGGCAAGCGGGCGAACTCGCCTTTAGACTGTGAATCTTCCAAACGGACCAGATGGTCGATACGGGATTGAATCGTGGGGAAGTTGGTTAATGTGCCGCCGACCCAACGCTGGTTGACCCAGTACATCCCGCAACGTTTGGCTTCTTCCTCAATGGCGTCGTGGGCTTGTTTTTTTGTCCCGACGAATAGTATTGTGCCGCCGGATGCAGCAATGTCCTTGACGACGACACAGGCTTTGTCCAGCATACCGGCAGTTTGTTCCAGATTAATAATGTGGATGCCATCCCGTTTGGTGAAGATGTAAGTCTTCATGCGGGGATGCCAGTAGCTGGTCTGGTGCCCGAAATGTGCCCCGGCTTCCAGTAATTCTTTTATTGTTGTGCTGTCTGGCAAAATATCATCTCCCTTTCTAAGTTAAAATACAGTATAACATAACCTATTATTAGACGGCAAACTTTATCTACAAAGTTCCCCGAATAGTGATAAGTTCAAATGTTATACTATTCTATTTTCTATATTATACAACTAAGCGTCTGCCGAGGGCTTTTTTGCGAAATACTCCACCGGCTCTTTGTTATACCCTATTTTACTAAAAAATGTCTTGGATATGGAATTTTCCGGTTCTATCAGACAGGCAATAATATCGATGCCCATTGTGTTCAATCGGGTTTCTACCGCGGTAACTAAGTTAGAAGCGACCTTTTGCCGCCGGAATTCTTTAGCCACGGCCAGCCGGTTTATCCAGCCTTTACGGCCGTCGTGGGTTCCCAAAACCACCCCCGCAATTCTTTTGTCGGCCACTGCCACCAGAAAAATGGCCTGTCCCGATTTTATTTCCTTTTCCATGCGCGGACGGCTCTCCCGTCCATTGGGGCGGTAAT
>JBKQML010000267.1:0-8334 GCA_052326545.1 Dehalococcoidales bacterium | reverse complement strand
GCCGATTGTATATCAGGAAAAACCGGCTGTCATTGTGATAATTCGTGATATCACCGAACGCAAGTTGGCGGAGCAAGCACTACGGGAATCGGAAACCAGATACAAAACTCTATTCGAATCCGCAGTTGAGGGGATATTGATAGCTGATGTCGAAACCATGCAACACAAATACGCCAATCCGGCCATCGGTAAAATGTTAGGTTACACGCAAGAAGAATTGATAAAAATGAGAGTAAATGATATTCATCCGCGTAACTCTCTGGACTATGTACTGGCAGAGTTTAATGCCCAATCCCGGGGGGGAAAGTCAATGGTCTCAGTCCCCTGTTTGAGGAAGGATGGCACTATTATCTATATGGATATCAATGCCGTTAAAGCCATCATCGACGGCCGGGAGTGTAACATTGGTTTCTTTACCGATGTGACCGAACGGAAGCAGGCGGAAGAAAAAATCATGGCATCACTGGTGGAAAAAGAGACGCTCCTCAAAGAAGTCCATCACCGTGTTAAAAACAATATGCAGGTTATCTCCAGCTTATTACGTTTGCAGGAAGGGAGGGTTAAAGATAAAGATTCCGCCGCGCTATTAAGGGATAGTCAGAATCGCATCCAATCAATGTCGCTGGTTTATAACAAGCTCTACCAGTCGCAGAACCTGGCCAGTATCGATACGACGGACTATATCAAAGAACTGACCGCAGGTATAGTCAAGTCTTATGCGGTTAATCCTTCCAGGGTGACGATTAACGTAGCTCCCAACAATGTTTTGCTCGATGTTGACCTGGCAATTCCCTGCGGCATGGTCGTCAACGAACTGGTTACCAATTCACTCAAGTACGCTTTCCCCGATAATCGGAAAGGGCAGATATCCATATCGCTGAAAGAGGATGATAAAGGGCTGGAACTGGTGGTGAGTGACGACGGCGTGGGCATCCCGGAAGGGATTAATCCCGCCAGCACCGCTACACTGGGGATTAAACTGGTGACCAATCTGGTGCGGGACCAGCTCGGCGGAGAGATGGAACTTGACCGCACTCACGGAACGACTTTTAAAATTACTTTCCGTCGGACGAAGGAGGAAAAGTAAATGGAGAAGGCAAGAATTCTGGTCGTGGAGGATGAAACTATCGTCGCGATGGACATCGCCAACACCCTGCTGAGCCTGGGACACGAGGTCACTGATACCGTGCCTTCCGGAGAGCAAGCGGTTGCCAGCGTAAAAGGGAACAAACCGGATTTGATATTCATGGATATCGGCCTTAAAGGGGGGATGGACGGCATCGAGACTGCCGCCCGGATCCGTTCGCAGTATGGCATCCCGGTTATTTTTCTCACGGCCTTTGTTGATGAAAAAACGCTGGATAGAGCAAAAGCAACCGTTCCGGCCGGTTACATCACCAAACCTTTTGAAGAGAACGATTTGAGAATTGCGATTGAAGTCGGTCTTTACCGTGCTAAGCTGGAAACCGAAAGGGAAGCGCTGATCAAAGAACTGCAGGAAGCGATGTCTAAAATCAAGACACTGAGCGGCCTGATTCCCATCTGTGCCTGGTGTAAAAAAATTCGTGATGACAAAGGATACTGGCAGACGGTAGAGCAGTATATTGGAGAGCATTCTCAAGCTGAGTTTACTCACGGAATGTGTCCCGAATGCCAGAAAAAATATATGCCCGAAAATTGATAAATTTACCGTTATCGGGTGCATCCGGGTGAACATTTTCCTTTTATTCATATTTGACACGGCGGGTGAGTCAGAGTATAGTCAGAACTAGAACAGGTTGGTGATGTCATTTTGCCTGTATCTCCCCCTCAAATTATCCGCATTAAAGGTTCACTTATCTTCCCCGTGGAAAAATTTCATTTCAACCGGCCGCGGCCCATGTCCCACAGGTGACTTTGGTTCAATTGCACCTGCACTCAGAAAGGATGGTTTAACATGTCCGCTGATGTCATTTTGCATCCGGGAGAGTCTCAGGAATCACTGCTCCGCCGCTTTCAGAAAATGGTTCAGACAAGCGGTATCCTGAAAGAATTCAGGGCGCACCAGCGATTTATGACGAAACGTGATGCCTATCTGCTCAAAGCTAAAAACAATGCCAGAAGGAACAAGCGCCAGGCCCGGTAGCTGTTTATAACAGCGACTGCCCGCAGGTACTACTATTTCAGCCGCCTTACTTTCGAAACTTCAGGAGACGAACCCGAGCAAGCCTTCTCTCAATGACTACCACCCCGCCGGATATTTTCGGTTAGAGAGGTCCGTAGAGTGAACAGGAAGGTGAAATAATGACGATTAACATACTACCTTTATCCCCGTTGGAGTTAGAGCCGGATGTGATGAAAGAGCCGGAATCTTTCCCGCAGGAAGACGCTTTGCTTGAAATAGAGATGGCTGCCGAAGGCAAGGACTCCGAAGTCACGGCATCTGAGGTTTCCGTTGATGACAATCAGGAGGTGGAAGAAGACCCGATCCGCCTTTACCTGCATGAAATCGGGCGCGTCCCCCTGCTCACCGCAAAAGATGAAAAAATTACCGCACGCCGGATTGAGGTGGGAAAACGTGTTTCCACCATTAAACGGGGGCTTGAAATCGATGGGAAGCAAGCTTCCGCCAGCCTGATTTTCCAGGAAATAATCAAAGACCTTGGTTTATCCTGGGAAATTATCCGGCAACTTCAAGAAAATGTGGGTTTACCGGAAAATACCGGTTTCCAGCAAACCATTACTTCGGAGAAATTCCATACCGCCATCGATGGTGTGATTGACCCGCTTATGGTCCAGGCCATTGCCGATAAATTGGATTTGCCCGCGCAACCGGTTGAGTCCCGCCTGATTGCACTCTCTGTCGAAATCGCGCTGCTGCCGGAAAAAGTGCTGGCCGCCATCGGTCGCAAAGCAACATTATCCAGCATCCCCGGTCTGGTGATGGAACGTGCGTTCATCGCGAAACTCGATGTCAATGAGGCTTATCTGTCTAAATATCTCGAAGACGTCCAGAAAGCGGAAAAATTTGCGACGGATTATTTGGCGGAAGCTAATTTAAGGCTAGTGGTCAGTGTCGCCAAGAAGAACATCGGACACGGAATGTCATTGCTGGACTTGATTCAGGAAGGAAACCTCGGCTTGATACGGGCAGTGGAGAAGTTTAATCCGCATAAAGGGTTTAAATTCAGTACTTATGCGACTTGGTGGATTCGCCAGGCAATTACCCGTTCTATCGCGGACCAGGCGCGCACCATCCGTGTCCCGGTGCACATGATCGAGACGATTAACAAGTTATTAAGAATCAGCCGCAAATTGACACAGGAGTACGGCCGCGAACCGACTCCCGCTGAAATCGGGCAGCAATTAGGGCTTACCGCCGCCAGAGTACGTAGTATCATCAAAGTCGCCGAACTGCCAATTTCGTTGGAATTACCGATGGGAGAGGAAGCCGATAGCCATCTTGGTGATTTCATCGAAGACCGTAATGCGATCCAACCTTTAGAAAGCGCTTCCAAACAATTACTCAAAGACCAGATTAACGAAGTATTATTGACTTTAACGACCAGGGAACAGCGGGTATTGCAGCTCAGGTTTGGACTGGAAGACGGCAGAGGCCGGACGTTAGAGGAAGTGGGTTTAGAGTTTAAAGTCACACGAGAGCGCATCCGTCAAATCGAGGCTAAGGCGCTGCGTAAATTACGTCATCCAAGCCGGAGCCGTAAACTCAGGGATTATCTGGAATAATCAAAGAATAACCGGATGACTTAAACGGTAATAATAGGGTAAAACTGTAATTTCAAATTACGAAAAAGGAAGGTAAAAATGGTCGCATTTCAACATTTTAAAAGAGGTTCACATCTGGTAAAATCCCGGATAAACGCCAGACAAAATCAAAGGAGAAAAGCCAGGAAACTGGGTAAAAATTTTGAAGGTTAAAGGTTATTTATTTACTTTTTAGGGCAATGAATCCGCGATTAGCGGCGGGTTCAATTGCGAATAATCATGTTTGACATTTACGGTTTTTTTATTCATGATGTAAACGCGAGTATTCCGGTTGATTTGTAAATGGCATAATTCGCCTGCCGGGATGGACAACAACAAATTGAGTTAATTGGAGCATAAATAAAATGAGTAATTCGATGAGACACAAACTCAATCGTCTGGCCAGGGCCAAAGTAAAAGCAAAACAGAATAACACCAGCCGCAATGCGATACACGTTAAGAAAAGCTCATAATCGTTAGCTTACTTATTTGCCAGCTTGTCCAACTGGCTGACGCTGGTGACATGGTCCAGCGCATTCAGAAAGTCCTTTAACGAGTTGCTCTGATTTCTGATATCCTGAACGGCTGTGCCGATAGGGTCGACATAGGCCGGGGTGTCTGCGTAAGTTCCATAAAAAGCGAAATACGCCTGGTTCAGTTTGCGGATGTAATAGCCCTGTGTTTGTAGATAGTCGCGCTGTTCGTCCATATATTGTTCCGCCTCGTCGATTTGCCCGTTTGCCAGATAAGTATCGACGTTCTGCCGGATTTGCTGCATGGCCGCATTGAAGTCGAACGCCGGTGCAGATGAGGTAGTGGTTGCAGGCGGATTATTCGTTACAGGAAAATAACCGGCGTAATATTTGTTGTAAACCTGGTCACCGATTTCCGAACTGACGATGCCTGCCAGCGATTCGTTCATCGTGATGATATCCTGGTTGCGGGAGATACCGAGCAAGTCCAGTACGTACCGGAATCCCAGCGGTTTAAAGGCAAGGTACTGGTGTGTCCACTCTTCGGTGGCGGTATTAAGCACATCATGCAGGCCGGAGTTGCTGTTCACAAAAGTGGGGTAAGTAACTCCCAATCCCCCCAATTCAACCACCAGTGCCGAGTATCCTGATGCCGCCACTTGATTTTCGATATCATTCATCTGGTCGGTAGTCATGTTTTGGAGAAGTAAGATGTCGCGAATCCGTTCGATTTGATTTCTGGGCGAAATCACCAGCAAATGCGGCGGTTCCGCCAGCGCAAAATCAATCGGCGGAAAACTGACTCCGAAGATGGAGTCGAACGGGTTGATGATTCCGTTTTGTTTTAAAACAGTCCGAATCTGCAACTCAATAATAGTTTCCACCTTTTTCTGAAGCTGTGTTTCTGCTGCGGGAGAAAGCGTGTTCTGCTGCATATCATTAAAATAGTCGACAACTATTTGGGTGTCATTCGCTGACAGGTTCCTGTCGTCCCAGGTTTGTCTGATTTCACCGAAGATGGAACTGACTTCCCAGCCAAAAATACTGAAGTGGTAGCCCTTGGTTGCCGTGTTTAGTGTTTTGTTCAAGCCGGCCTGGGGTGAAGGCGCGCAGCTTACCCCGATTGGCGCAATGACTAATATCAATCCGATGAGGAAAAACAATTTCAGTTTCAAGTCCGTATCCTCCGGAAGACCGGGATGAATTTGGTGATTATGCCATGTTACTTTTTATTATAACAAGTTTATCTTATTCCGGGTTCTGCCGTTGAAAACCGTTATCATGAAGTGCTAAACTGTCATCACAACAATCCGAAATCATTTAACATAATAAATGGTGATAAAATCAGGTTTCTGCTGCTGATACGTCAACGGATTGGTGTGGAAAAAATGATAATAAATAATATTATCACCGGAATTATTGCAGTTATTATCGGCTATCTTCTCGGTTCAATCCCTTTCGCTTATATTTTCACCCGTCTGGCAGCCGGTCAAGATGTTCGCAAGGTAAGCGGGGGGAATGTCGGCGCCCGCAATACCTTTGTAAATGTCGGGAAATTAGCAGGAATCGGTGCCGGCTTTTTTGATATTGTAAAAGGTTTGGTATCCGTAGTCATCGCCTGGCGGCTATTGAATTCACCGTCGCTATCCCATATCAGTCTGAGTGTTTATTTTATACTGGCAGCGGGGCTATCAGCGGTTACCGGTCATATCTGGCCGCTTTATCTCAAATTCAAGGGGGGTAACGGCCTGGCGACCACTTTTGGCGTATTGCTTTTTGTCTTACCGTGGGAAATTTTAATCGCAGTCTGCATCACGCTCGTATTATGGGCTGTAAGCCATAATGTTGTTCTTTCATTCAATCTCAGTCTTTTTTCAACTCCGCTCACCGCCTGGATATTTACTCATTCCTGGGTTTATATCATCTACCCACTGATCATCGTCGCCTTGATGCTGCTGCATTTTAGACCGGTTATTGCTGCTGAAATCCAGCGGGCTGATAGCAGGCGGGAACTTTTTGATGACCTTTTCAGGAGAAAAAGAAAAAAAGGTTAATCCATCGACTTAATGGGAGATCAAAATGAATCCCTACGGCTATCAAAAGACAGTATTTCAGGTTAATCTGTCTCCGGATATCAGAAATAAATATTATCTGCGTTACGCCGCCGATTTCCCCACCGCCCACCCGACAGCTTATCCGCAATATAACACCGTCCGGGGATTGTACTATCAACCCATCCGTAAAAATCCGTCCCCGCTGGTCGTGATGGTGCACGGCATGGGAGATTTCACGACGGTACCCTTGAAAACATTGGCGCCTTCACTGGCAAAGAGAGGCATTGCATGCTTTATTTTATATTTGCCTTTTCACTCTACCCGCATGCCGGCGACGATCCGGGAACGTATCCCCAATCTAACGCCGCAGGAACAGTTTGAAGGGTTTCAACTTTCAGTCATTGATATTTTTCAGGTGCTGGATTGGATTGCCGAAAGGCCGGAGATCGATATTGAACGAAATGCGGTCATGGGTGTCAGTTACGGGGGATTTGTGTCTGCCGTGGCCATGGGAATCGATTCCCGAATCAAAGCCGGAATTTTTATTGTCACCGGTGGCAATAATGGAAAAATTAACCGGTTGTGTAAATCTAAAGCTTACTGCAACGGGCAGGTGTTGTCCGAAGAAGAGTACTGGAAAGAACAAACTGATTATAGGGAATATCTGGAAGCCGTAAAATCTCACGGTTTTGAAAATGTTAATCCTCCCGACCAGACTTTCCAGATGGACCCGTTGACTTTTGTCGATAAATTTAAAAACCGGCCTTTACTGATGTTAAATGCTACCGGGGATAAATATATTCCCCGTGAAGCTGTTCTCGATTTCTGGGAAGCCTGCGGTAAACCTCAGTTACGGTGGTTTCCGGGCGGACATATCGGCATCTGGTGCTATTACCCGGTAATTGCGCATTTGAGTACTGACTTTCTGAAATCGAATTTTCAAGAACGATAATATCATTTTCATTTTTGCGTCCATCACTCGCATTACTCTATAATAATTTTAATAAGTCGGTTATCATGACTGACAGTCAATGCATTGATAACAATTCAAATAGTTATTTCAGCATAATTTAATCGATAATCAGAGGTGTCCTGAAAATGCAAGATATTTCCAGTAATTCCGGCGGCCGTCGCAGCGGTGTTGAATATAAATGGATCGCCCTTTCGAATACCACCCTTTCCATCATGTTGGCCTTCATCAATACTACCAGCGTCCTTTTGGCTTTGCCGGTTATTTTTAGAGGCATTGGCATTAATCCCTTAGCTCCGGGTAGCAGCAACTATTTATTATGGCTGCTGATGGGATACATGCTGGTGACGGCGGTCTTTGTCGTTGCTTTTGGCCGCCTGGGAGATATGTTTGGCCGGACCCGCATGTACAATCTCGGGTTTGCGATCTTCACGCTTGGTTCGCTTTTATGTGCTCTTACCTGGAGCACCGGCCCTGCAGGGGCTATCGAACTGATCCTTTTCCGGGTCATACAAGGGATTGGCGGCGCTTTCTTATTTGCCAACTCACCGGCCATCCTCACCGATGCTTTCCCGGAAAACCAGCGTGGCATGGCACTCGGTTTGAATCAGGTTGCCGGAATCGGGGGCTCTTTCCTGGGAATTCTGGTGGGCGGTCTGCTCTCTCAGGCAGGATGGCGCTGGGTATTTCTTTTTAATGTCCCCATCGGCTTATTAGCAACTATCTGGGCATACCGGACGCTTCGCGAGGTGGGTACCCGACAAAAGGAGCCTATCGACTGGTTGGGAAACCTCACATTCGCTGTCGGTTTAACGATGTTACTGGTAGCCTTGATTTATGGCCTTAATCCCAGTGCTCATTCATCGATGAGCTGGACAACGCCCTTCGTATTGAGCATGTTCAGCGGTGGTATTATTCTCCTGATCGCATTTATCTTTATTGAACAACGTGTCAAAGCACCGATGTTCCGGCTCGATTTGTTTCGCATCCGTGCCTTCGCTGCCGGGAATTTAGCCACGCTCATGTCCTCTTTGGCACGCGGCGGATTTATGTTGATGCTGACCATCTGGTTGCAGGGTATCTGGCTGCCTTT
>JBKQML010000266.1:0-19414 GCA_052326545.1 Dehalococcoidales bacterium | reverse complement strand
TCAGAAAATTCAATTCTCCCATCACCTGCACCACAACTATCCGGCTGCGCGGTCGATTATCGAAATCCACCAGGATAATTTGCTGCCACGTGCCCAGCGCGAGTTTTTTGTCTGTAAACGGCACAGTTAACGAAGCACCCAGCAGGGAAGCCCGCACGTGGGCGTAGCCGTTGCCGTCGCCCCAATGCGCATCATGCGCATAAGAGATATTTTTCGGGGCCAGTCTTTCCCACGCTTTCCCCAAATCCTCGATCAAACCTGGCTCAAATTCGACGGTAGTTATTCCGCAGGTGGAATGTTCGACAAACACTGTCACGGTGCCGTGGGTAATTCCCGATTCCGCCAGTTGTTTTTGCACTTTGGATGTAATATCGATAATTTCGCCGTCGCCCTTTGTCCGTAAACTGATTTCACCGGTATAAATCATAGTTTCGTCTTAAATCCTTGCCATTTCATTCCAGATAATTTCGTTCAAATCAAAGACCGGGCCGTCCTTGCAGACCTGTTTCAGTCCGCTTTTCGTTCTGATGGTACATCCGTAGCAAACCCCCAGGCCGCACGCCATCCGCATTTCCATCGAGATATAGACAGGTTTACCCATCAGTCTCAATTTGTTTTGATTTTCGGCCATGTATTTCAGCATCGGCATCGGCCCGCAGGCTACTATTATGTCCGCGGTGGTGGCAAAAGCCGGAATCAGATCGGTGATAAAACCTTTATGTCCGGTGCTGCCGTCGTCAGTAGCCACGGTCAGGCTAATATCCTTCGGTAAAAGTTCTTTCGGATAAAGCTTCGCGGCGGTGGCCGCGCCCTGTAAAACAATTATCTGGCGGCACCACGGCTTCACTTTCTCGACCAGAAAACGCAGCGGCGCGATTCCGATGCCGCCGGCAATCATCAGGTAACTCAATGTTCCCGAAGGCTTCGGGGATACCTGAAATCCATTGCCCATCGGCCCCAGGATATCCAGTTTGCTCCCGCTTTTCAGGTGTGTCAGCCATTCCGTGCCTTTCCCGACAACCGCATAGAGCAGCGCAAATTTATCGTGGTCGACACTGTGTACGCTGAGGGGACGGCGCAGGATAGTTTCCTCCCCGCAGACTGCCATCACAAATTGGCCGGCATGTGCCCGGCGGGCTATTTCCGGCGCCAGCAGCCACATTAAATAGGTGCCCGGCATCAGCTCGACATTTGAAACTACCTCACAGTTTTCCTGGTTCATGGTTGTCTCCGGTTGCGGTAGGAAGGCAGCGGCTGCACGTGATAATCATGCTTATCTCTGACCAGAATATCGACAGCGGCGCGTGCGGTATCCACTGAGGTGAAACAGGGGATACGCCTTTCGGCCGCGGTTCTGCGGATGGCAAAGCCGTCGCGCATCACCGTCCCGCTGCTGGTTACGGTGTTAATCACACCCTGCACATTGCCGTCGATGATCACGTCCAGCACGTTAGGATGTCCCTCACTCAACTTTTTCGTGGTCATTGTTACCGGCAACCCCATGGCGCTGAGCATTGCGGCCGTTCCTTCAGTCGCGTAGAGTTTGTAGCCGATACCGGCCAGCTTCTTAATAATCGGCACCGCTTCCGGTTTGTCTCTATCGGAAATGCTGAGCAAAATGCCCCCCTCACGCGGCAGCATTAATCCGGCCGCTAACAGAGTCTTCGCCAGTGCTGCCTCGAACTGATAGTCGATGCCCATGACCTCACCGGTGGATTTCATTTCCGGCCCGAGATGGGTATCCACACCGACGAGCTTGGACATGGAAAAGACCGGCGCCTTAATGGCCACCAGGTGCTGGCGTTTATAAATGCCGGTCTCGTAACCCTGTGCTTTCAGACTGGTGCCGAGCATGACTTTGACGGCCACTTTCACCATCGGCATCCCGGTGGCTTTCGAAATAAAAGGCACGGTACGGCTGGCCCGCGAGTTGACTTCGAGAACGTACACCGCCGCGCCGCCGAGCGGATGGTCCGGCATAATCACGAATTGAATATTCATCAAACCTTTGATATTCAACGCTAAACCGATACGCACCGCATAATCGGTAATCGTGTCTATTTCTGCCGTGGTTAAAGTTAAACCGGGGTAAACGGCCATCGAGTCGCCGCTGTGGACGCCGGCGCGTTCCAGTTGTTCCATCAAGCCGGGAATCAGGACCGTTTCGCCGTCACAGATGCAGTCGACCTCGGCTTCTTTACCTTCAAGGTACTTATCGATTAATACCGGGTGTCCCGTATTCAATTCGGTGGCGATACTCATGTAATGGGACAATTCGGAAGCGTTGTGGACAATTTCCATACCGCGCCCGCCGAGCACGTAGCTGGGGCGTACCAGGACCGGGTAGCCGATGAGTTTGGCCACCTTCAGCGCTTCTTCGATGCTCGTCACGCCGGCTCCGGGCGGCTGCGGAATACCGAGATTCCCCAGGAATTGCTCGAATCGGCGCCGGTCCTCGGAAAGGTCGATACATTCGGCGCTGGTGCCTAAAACCGGCATCCCGCTTCTTGCCAGCGGGTCGGCCAGATTAATGGCGGTCTGTCCGCCGAATTGTACGATTGACGGCGTGTCGCCATTTCCACCGCTGACATTATTGGAGTTTTCATTGTCCAGGATATCACGGATGCTCTCTTCATCCAGCGATTCAAAATAAAGACGGTCGCTGGTGTCAAAGTCTGTCGAGACCGTTTCCGGATTGGAGTTAATCATGATACTCTGATACCCGGCTTCTTTCAGTGCCCGGGCCGCATGTACACTGCAGTAGTCGAACTCGATTCCCTGTCCGATACGGATTGGTCCCGAGCCAATGACCACGGCTTTTTTCCTGTCGACGGCAATCGCCTCGTTTTCCGTTTCATAAGTGCTGTAAAAATAGGGTGTGGCGGCATCGAACTCCGCGGCGCAGGTGTCTACCATTTTGTAAACCGGCCGGATATTCCATTCCAGACGCATTTCTCTGACCTGTTCCGGTAATCTATCCGCCAGTGTACCGATCATTTCATCGGAAAAACCGAGTTTCTTCGCTTCCCGCAGGAAATCTGGGGTCAGCGGCTGGGAGAGGAGACGTTTTTCCATGATGATAATATTCATCATTTTGTCCAGAAACCAGAGGTCGATATTTGTTTTCTTGTGAATGGCTTCGGGGGTAATGCTGCGCCGCAAAGCGGCCATCACCGCCCAGAGACGTAAATCGGTCGGTTCCAGGGGATAGGTGTTAACGTCGGCTCCCAGAATCCAGTTCCGGTCTTCCCAGAGGAGAGTTTT
This sequence comes from Dehalococcoidales bacterium, assembly GCA_052326545.1. Lineage (GTDB taxonomy): Bacteria > Chloroflexota > Dehalococcoidia > Dehalococcoidales > Fen-1064 > Fen-1064. The sequence goes on along the minus strand of JBKQML010000266.1, from coordinate 16,150 downwards.
TTTACCGAACTCCAGCGAGCGTACCGCTTTCTGAAAGGCGGCCTCAAACGTGCGGTCGATGGCCATGACCTCGCCGGTGGCTTTCATTTGCGTGCCCAGCAAACGGTCGCCGCTGGCAAATTTATCGAAAGGCCAGCGCGGGATTTTTACCACGATGTAATCGAGCGCCGGTTCAAAAGCGGCCATCGTTTTCCCGGTGACGGCATTGGGGATTTCGTCCAGCCGTTTCCCCACGGCGATTTTCGAGGCGACGCGGGCAATGGGGTAACCGGTGGCTTTACTGGCGAGCGCCGAGCTGCGGCTGACACGGGGATTGACCTCGATGACATAGTACCGTTCGCTTTTCGGGTCGAGGGCATACTGCACGTTGCAGCCGCCTTCGATGCCCAACGCGCGGATTATCTTTAAGCTGGCGGAACGCAGCATCTGATATTCTTTATTGGTCAGTGTCTGACTGGGCGCCACGACGATGCTGTCGCCGGTATGCACGCCCATCGGGTCGATATTTTCCATGTTGCAGACGGTAATGCAGTTGTCCGCGCCGTCACGCATGACTTCGTATTCAATTTCTTTCCAGCCGGCTACCGATTCCTCCACCAGCACCTGGTGAATCGGACTGGCGGTCAAGCCGCTGTTGAGCACCAGTTCCAATTCTCCCCAACTGTGGGCAAAACCGCCGCCTGTGCCGCCGAGCGTATATGCAGGACGAATTACTACCGGCAGACCGATTTCTTTCGCAACCCGGCGGCCTTCTTCCATCGTATTGACGGTTTCGCTGCGCGGCACCGGCTCGCCGATTCGAATCAATAATTGTTTGAAAAGCTCCCGGTCTTCCGCATTGCGGATGGTCTGAATCGGTGTGCCGAGGGCACGGACGTTAAATTTATCCAGGACGCCGGCGTCAGCAAGTTCTACCGCGAGATTGAGTCCGGTCTGTCCGCCGAGCGTCGGCAGCAGCCCGTCCGGGCGTTCTTTTTCAATAATCCGCGTCAGTACTTCTACGGTCAGCGGTTCGACGTAAACAATATCGGCGATATCTTCATCGGTCATAATCGTGGCCGGATTGGAATTGACCAGCACGGAAGTGACGCCTTCTTCCCGCATCGCTTTGCAGGCCTGCGTGCCGGCATAATCGAATTCAGCCGCCTGCCCGATGATTATCGGCCCCGAACCGATGATTAAGACTTTCTTTGGTTTTGTGTTATTCGTCATGTTAGTCCTTTATATTGATTTAGCAAACAGCTGTCAGCAATCAGCTTTCAGTAAATGCCTCTTAATCTCTCCCGTCGTGCGCCCGGGACTACAAGCCTTTTGCGAAAGGGAGGGAAAGCAGTTAATTTTATTTGGTTTCGGATTATTCGTCATATTCAACCTATTTATAATTTCTGTCTCCCTCCCTCTCAGTGAGGGACTAAAGGAGAGTGATAATTTCATATTTCATTTACCCGGATAAATCCCTCTTAATCTCCCTTTTGCGAAAGGGAGAGATTGTAGTTAATTTGATTTGGTTTCGTGTTATTCGTCATGTTATTCCTTTGGTTTTAAAATCTTCCTCAAAGATATTCCACCCTGAGCGTAGCGAAGGGTCGCATTGCCTATTAAGTAGAGATGGAGATTCTTCGGGTACTTCGTATCCTCACAATGAAAAGTTCTCATTTCTCCTCCATCATCGTTACGAACCGGTCAAACAGATATCTGTTATCCATCGGGCCGGGAGAATCCTCCGAGTGGTACTGAATCGCGAAAATCGGCAGTTCTTTGTGCCGCAGTCCCTCCACCGTGCCGTCGTTCAAATTGATGTGGGTCACTTCCAGACCGTTCTTCATCGTGTCCGGGTCCAGAGCATACCCGTGGTTCTGCGCGGTGATGTGCACGCGTCCGGTGGCAAATTCCTTCACCGGATGGTTGGCGCCGCGGTGCCCGAACTTCAATTTGAAAATCTTCCCGCCGAAGGCCAGCCCCAGTAACTGGTTCCCCAGGCAGATGCCCATAATCGGTTTTTTACCCACCAGCCCCTGCACTGTTTTCACGGCATAATCCAGTAGTCTGGGGTCGCCGGGACCGGGCGAGAGCAAAATCCCGTCGGGGTTTAGTTTCAGAACATCTTCCGCCGTGCTGGTGCAGGGCACCACCGTGACCTTGCAGCCTCGGGCTTTCAATAAGCGTAAAATGTTGTATTTCAGGCCGCAGTCATAAGCCACGACATTGTATTTATAGTCAATCGGTTTTTCATTTTCCCAGACGAAGGACTTTTTAGTGCTGACTTCCTTGACATAATCTGCGGTGCCGTAATCCGGTGTCCGCCTCAGTTCGGCCAGTGCCTCATCCGGTGTCAGGCTGGCAGTAATCATCCCCATCATGACGCCGACATTGCGCAGTTTGCGGGTGATGGCCCGGGTATCCAGACCGTAAATTCCGGAGATGTTTTCGTCCCGCAAATACTCGTTAATCGTCTTTTTATTCAGGTAATGGCTTGGTTCCAGGCATTCTTCCCTTACCACGAAACCCCGGACCTGGATTCTGTCTGTCTCGTTATCCTGTTCATTGACCCCGTAATTGCCGATGAGCGGATAGGTCGGCACCAGAATCTGCCCGGCATACGAGGGGTCGGTGAGCATTTCCTGATACCCGATCATGCTCGTATTGAAGACCACCTCGCCGAAAGTATCCGCCTCTCCCCCGAAAGAAAATCCTTCGTAGAATGAGCCGTCCGCCAGAACCAGGTATGCTTGTTTCTTCATTATCTCAATCCTATATTTACAGAATCGTCTTTATAAACCAGATTGCCCTGATAAATCGTTGCCACGACTTTGCCCGTCAGTTTTGCTCCCGCTAAGGGGGTATTTTTCCCCAGTGAGACAAACTTGTTAATGTCCACGACCCATTCTTTGTTCGGGTCGATGATTGTCACATTTGCTGCCGTACCTTCGACAAAGCTGCCCAACGGTTTGTTTAAAATTGCTGCCGGTTTACAGGTCAGGCAGGCAATCAGTTCCGTCAAAGTCAGTTGTTTGGACTGCACCAGCCACATCAGGCTCCCCAGCGCCGTTTCGAAACCGCTGATTCCGGCCGGCGCATCGGCATAGGGACGCTGTTTTTCCGCCATTGTGTGCGGCGCATGGTCGGTAGCGATAATATCGATTGTGCCGTCTTTAACGCCCTCAACCAGCGCCTGTCTGTCGGCTTCTGTTCTCAGCGGCGGGTTGACCTTCGCTAAAGACCCCCGTTTCTCGATCATCTCTTCGGTCAATAAAAGATGGTGCGGCGTCGCTTCGGCGGTCACTTTCACACCCTTTGCCTTGGCCTGCCGGATGAGATTGACCGCGCCGGCGGTGCTGACATGGGCGATGTGCACCCAGCCTTTGGTCTCTGCGGCCACTGCCAGGTCGCGGGCTACAATTTTCTCTTCCCCCTCGGGAGGTCCGCCGTTTGGCTCTTCACAGTGGTCGATTATCGGTAAATTGAACAGCTTACTGATTTCCAGCGCTTCCGCCATCAGTTCTGCTGTTTTTACCGGGTCACCGTCGTCACTGAACCCGACGGCTCCCGCTTTTATCAGCGGCTCCATGTAAATCAGGGCCTTGCCTTTCCGTCCTTTGGTTACACACCCGATCGGGAAAACCTGAATCAACCCGTCACTTTCCGCCTTGTTTTTTACCATGACGATCATCTCGGCGGAATCCAGCGGCGGGCGCGTGTTCGGCATGCAGCAAACAGTCGTGAAGCCACCGACGGCTGCCGCCCGTGTGCCGGTGGCAATCGTTTCCTTGTTTTCAAAACCGGGCTCCCGCAGGTGGCAGTGGAAATCGATCAACCCCGGGCAGATGATTAATCCCCTGGCCGTCAAAGTATCGTACGCTTTGCCGACCGGGTTCTCCCGGCCCTCGCTGACCCAGCTGATTTGATCATCTTTAATCAGCAGATTTCCGACCCGGCTGATTTTGCGCGCGGGGTCGACCAGCCTGCCGCCTTTGATTACCAATGCTTTATTCATTCTTTGGTGTTTCCTCAACGGCTTGCGTTTTTGCATAATAGCCGGGTTTATAGCCGTGTTTTTCGGCTTCTTCCGCCGAATCGAAGGCAATCAGGTTTTCCGGCCTGATTTTCCGGGCCAGGTGGCTGTTGGCACGGCTGTAACGTTTGCTGTCCGTCATTCCCTGATGCCATTCCGTGCTGGCCACATATTTCGGTTCGGTGCCGTGCTCGCAGTAAATGCAGCGGAAGGTGAGCGGCCGGAAGCTGACAATCTTGAACTCCGGTTTGAGGTAGTTTTTCTCCGTCTCCTGCCAGGTCACGCACCGCGGATTGGAACATTTCACGCCGTATTCACGCCGGTAAATCGGATAATCAACTTTGGTGATCGGCGCTTCGTCGGGCATGGTATTCTGCTTCACCCCGAGCGCCAGCGCAATTAACGCCATGCGCACCGGCACGCCTCTGGCCGCCTGCTTGAAGTACATGCTGCGCGGGTCGGCGTCCATATCATAGGCCAGTTCATCGACACGGGGTAGCGGGTGCATCACCAGCGCTCTCTGCAGTTCTTTGCCGCTCATCAGTTTCTGGTCGACGATGGGGAACTGCAGGTCGGCGGCTTTTTCTTCGTTGGTGAAGCGTTCACGTTGCGGTCGTGTCACGTAAAGCGCATCCACGCCGGCTTTCATCGTCACTTCCAGGTCGATGCCCGGCATCATTGCCAGCTGGTGCGGCTGTTCGGGGGTGATATAAGCCGCATCCACCGGGAAAGCCCCGGTCTGGTTCTGTTTGTGATTTTTACTGAACTTTTCCAACTCGCCGCCGTATTCCGTCACCAGTTTGTGCATGATATTTTCCGGCACTTCCAGTCCGGGGCTGGGACAGAACAATATCGTTGCGCCGAATTTGGCCAGCGCAAAGATCAGCGAGTGTGTGGTACGCCCGTACTTCAGGTCGCCCCAGAGGGCAATTGTCATGCCTTTGATATCGCCGCGTTCTTTCTTCAGGGTATAGAGGTCGCATAAAGTTTGTGTAGGATGCTGGTGGCCGCCGTCGCCGGCATTGATCACCGGCACCGAAGCGTAATCGGCCATCAGCTGTGCGGCACCTTCCCACGGGTGGCGCAGGACGATAATATCGGCATAGGCGCTGATAATCCGGGCCATGTCCGCGATGCTTTCGCCCTTGGCGAATGATGTCGATTTCGGGTCGGCCACACTGATGACGCTGCCGCCGAGACGGTGCATCGCCGATTCAAAAGAAAGCCGCGTGCGGGTGCTCGGCTCAAAGAAGATGGTCGCCATCACTTTACCGGCGCACAGTCCGTACTGCTCCGGCATTTTTTCGGACATTTCATCCGACAGGGAAAATATCGATTCGATTTCGCTGTTGGTCAGGTCGTCGATGGTGATTAAGTCCCTATTCTTTAAGTCCATTTTTGCCTCCCTGCAGTCCATTTTGATTGGTTTTCACAGGTGGTGGGCTGATAATCGCGACTTCATCGATGCCGTCGGTTTCCTTGAGCTTGACGGCAATTGATTCATCATGGCCGCTGGGCACATTTTTCCCGACGTAGTCGGCGCGGATGGGCAATTCGCGGTGCCCGCGGTCGATCAACACGATTAACTGGATGGATTGAGGACGTCCCAGGTCGATGATGCCGTCCATCGCGGCGCGGATGCTGCGGCCGGTATAGAGCACATCGTCCACCAGGATGACTGACTTGCCGACGATGCTGAATGAAATTTCGCTCCGCGTCACTTTGGGATGAATATCATGCTGCGGAATATCGTCGCGGTAGGGGAAAATATCCAGCGCCCCGACCGGTATTGTGGCTTCGCTGTAATTTAGTATATTTAGCGCCAGCCGTTTCGCCAGCGGCACGCCGCGGGTATACATCCCGATGAAGACAACATTATCCAGGGATTTACTGCGCTCAATGATTTCATGCGCGATCCGGGCCAGCGTCCGCCGGATGTCTTCTTCGGTCATCAGGACTTTTTCGGACATAAAAAAACCCCTTGCCGTGGATGTGGCAAGAGGTTCGTGTTTCCGGACTCTGTCTTTCCCCTTACCAGTCTCACGGGACTAGCTTAAAGGCTCTGGTATCATATTAGCAGAAGGGAAAAAGGATTTCAAGGGAAATTTTAAAATATTTTTTATAAATTGTTAGAAATTTCATTTACTTAGCTGCTAAACTAAATGGAATGTGTCAATCGAAACCTAATTATATCAATCCACTTTTTAAAAATTCTCTCCCAGGGTCGTACGCCGGCTTTTCTCTGGATTTTTTTACGCTAACCCCAGACTCATTTTAATCGCTATATCAACTTTATCCATTTTTTCTTGGTTCAATTCTCCGCATTTGTCTTCCAGTCTGTTTTTATCAATGGTCATAATGTGGGCAAGGTTTATTATCGTGTCTTTAGGTAATCCGCTTTCCTCTGCTGATACAGGAACGAGAAAAGGATAATATTTTCCGGCAGTCGTAGTACAGGCGGCGACGATAACGGTTGGACTGGTGCGGTTACCGTTATCGTTTTGAATTACCAGCGCCGGACGGCGGCCGCTTTGCTCACTGCCGCGGGCAGGGTGCCAGTTTATCCAGTAGATTTCTCCTCGCTTAACTTCATTCATCTCTTACCACTCCGGTACTACTTCGGCTTGAATTTCAAACGTTTCACTGGCCAGCCGTTTTTCATCTTTTGCCATTGCCCGGTATCCCTCTTCCATCTCAGCTTCCAATCTCTTTTTAGCCAGTTCCTCCAGGCAGGACGCGACAACTTTGCTGCGGCTGGTTTTTCTTTCTTTCGCGACTTTATCGGCCATTTTTACCAGCTCCGACGGCACGCTTACAGTGACTTTGACAACTTGTATGGTCATACTATTTCTCCTTAACAATGTTAAGCACAATTATCATACCAATGGTATGAACAATTGTCAATGGCTGTGTCCATACCGACGAAAGTCGGTATCCAGCGTTTATTCAAACGGCCTGAGAAGGGAACATGATTATCCCCATAATTGAGTGATTTTTATTTTGAGGTTGTCCGAAAATAGCATTGGAAACGAAAATTGAGGCGAAAAGTCCAACTTTGAAAAGTAAATCCCCCTTGATCCCCCTTTCGCGAAAGGGGGGGAATAGGATTAAATTGGCAACCAAGAAGATTTCGGACAGCCTCATACAGAGGGATTTGAGGATGTTTGTTATCTGGAAATTCTGCTTAAATCTGTAATTTTGACATTTGAATTTGTTTCGTATTTCGATATTAGATATTAGTGCTTATTGAGAATTTGGATTTTTTCTTGATTATTGATTCTTGAATCTTGATTATTTAGATGAGTTTTATCTCATTGCAGATAAAATTTCTTCCAGCATCGTCCGCCAGCCTTTCCCCGGCTGCCGCAGGCTCATTCTTATTTGGCTGTTCCCCAGTTTCACCCCGTCCCGGTAAAACCGCGCCAGTTTCTTCTTGTCCAACTGCATCCCGGCAAACAACTGGATTATTATCTCGCCGTCCAGATTGGAGATGGATTCCATGCCGCGGTCTTTGGCCAGAACTCTGATTTTCAGGATGTAGAGCAGGTTCTCCACTTCCTTCGGCGGTACGCCGAAACGGTCGTTCAATTCCTGCGCCAGGTTCGGGATTTGCTTTAATTCGGAAATATCCGCCATGCGCTGGTAGAGTTCCAGTCTTGTCACCATATCGTCGATATATTCTTCCGGAATCAGGGCAGACAATGGCAAATCGATGGTCGGGGGCGGCAGCTTGGAAGTGCTCGGTGTCTGGATCACCCCGCTCTTCTGCATTTTCAGTTTTTCCACCGCCGTCGCCAGCATCTGACTGTAAAGATTGAACCCCACGGCGCTGATCTGTCCGCTTTGCTTCATCCCCAGCAGTGTGCCGGCGCCCCTGATTTCCAGGTCTTTCATCGCGATGCTGAATCCCGCCCCCAGTTCAGTGGCTTCATAAATCGTCCGCAGTCTTTTTTCCGCCACCGGCGTCAGTCTCTTGCCTTTATCGAATAATAAATAAGCGTATGCCAGTGTCGCGCCGCGTCCCACTCTACCTCGCAACTGGTGCAGCTGCGTCAGTCCGAAACGGTCGGCTTGGTTGATGATCATCGTATTGACGTTGGGCATATCCAGGCCGGATTCGATGATGGTGCTGCAGACCAGCACATCGGCTTTGCCCTGCATGAATTCCCCGGTGACCTTTTCCAGTGCGCCTTCCGGCATCTGGCCGTGTCCGACGCAAACTCTCGCTTCGGGAATGAGGTGCCTCAGTTTATCCGCCACCAGTTCGATGGTTTGCACCCGGTTGTGCACAAAGAAGACCTGCCCGCCGCGTTCCAGTTCCCGCAGAATAGCTTCACGGATCAGTCGCTCGTCATATTCCGCGACATAAGTCCGGACGGGCAGCCGGTCTTCCGGCGGTGTTTCCATGGTGCTCATGTCACGCACGCCCACCAGCGACATGTGCAGGGTGCGCGGAATCGGCGTGGCGCTCAGGGTGAGCACGTCCACTTCCTGTCTCATTTTCTTTAAATATTCCTTGTGGGCGACGCCGAAACGCTGCTCTTCATCGATAACTAATAATCCCAGATTTTTGAACCGGACATCTTTTTGAATCAGACGGTGTGTGCCGATGCAGATATCTACCGCGCCTTCCTGCAACTTTTTTACCACGTTATCCTGCTCTTTCGGCGTGCGGAAACGGCTCAGCACTTCAATTTTTACCGGGAATGCTTTCATTCTCTCGGTGAAGGTCGCGAAATGCTGTTGAGCGAGCACGGTCGTCGGCACCAGCACGGCTACCTGTTTGCCGTCGATTACCGCTTTAAAAGCCGCCCGGATCGCAACTTCCGTTTTACCGTAACCGACATCCCCGCAAACCAGCCGGTCCATCGGTTTGTTTTTCTCCATGTCCGCTTTGATTTCCTGCTGGGCGGTAATCTGGTCGGGGGTTTCAATGTAGGGAAAACTCGCCTCCAGTTCTCTCTGCCACAGGGTATCTCTGGAAAAGGCAAAGCCCGGCACCACTTCCCGGCTGGCGTAAAGGTCGAGCAAATCTGCGGCCACTTCCTCGACCGCCTCTTTGACCCTTTCTTTGGTGTGTTTCCATTCCTGCGTGCCCAAACGGCTGAGCGTGGGCGGTTGTTCTCCGCCGCCGACATAGCGGCTGACCCGGTCCACCTGGTCGGTTGGCACATACAGCTTATCGCCGCCGGCATATTGCAGGATCAGGAACTCCCTGTCCATGTCATTATTGCGGATGACCGTAAATCCGTAGAATTTCCCGATGCCGTGCTCGATATGCACCACGTAATCGTCCGGCTGGATATCCGCGAAAATTTTGTGCCGGGCTACCAGCCTTTTCTTCTGCAGCCGCTGCTGCCTGGTAAACCCGAAGATTTCCGCGTCAGTGAAAAGATGCGTGTCCCGCAGGCTCCAGCCGGCACTGAGCAGGCCCTGCAGCAGTGTCAGAGAGCCGGGTAGGGGAGTCTGTTTTATTTCCGTCAGCACCGGCGCGATAATATCTTCTTCGCCGAGCAATTCGGAAAGGCGGTTGGCCTGATGCGTCACCAGGATTATCCGTTCTTTATCTGCCAGCATTTGTTTGATTTTGGCAATGAAGGTCGGCAACTGTCCGCCGTAGCTTGGCAGCGCTTTAAATTCGAGTTGATGCGTCGCTGTTCTTTCCGACCTTCCCAGTTCACTGAGTATCAGCTGCGGCATTTTCTCCAGTGCGGGCGCCAGTTCGTCCCAGCTGAAGTAAGGTTTGGGAAAATTGGCCGGCAATTCACCCTGCGCCTGCTGATTCCGGTAGATTTCCACGGCTTTGTTATCGAAATCCTCGATGGTGCGCTGCACGCTGAGCGGCTCGTCGATAATCAGCAGCGTGTTTTCCGGCAGATAAGACAGCAGTCTGTCCCGGTTGAACAGCGGGGCATAAAACTTTTTGCTCACGGTTTTTTGTCCGCGGTAGAGGTCTTCCATCTCTTTGGCGAAGGTCTGGCGGGATTCTTCAGTGCAGTTACTGAAATCGATATTTTTTACAATGTCTTCTGCCTTGGGGCCGTTTTCGGCGAAAGGCGCCGCTAATTCCGTCGCCGGCCCAACGCTGATTGAGTTTACTCTTTTTACCGAACGCTGATTTGTCGGGTCGTAAAGACGGATGCTTTCCACGGTATTCCCGAAAAATTCCAGCCTCGCCGGCAGCTCGCCCGTCGGCGGGAAAATATCGATGATGCCGCCGCGTTTGCTCATCGTGCCCGGTATCTCGACGGTGCTTTCCACGGTGTATCCCAGCGCTTGCCACCGTTTCATCAGCAGCATCGGGTCGTAATTTGATTGTTCTTTGATGGTATGGAAACCGGCGGTAAAATCGGTAAATGATGCCGTTTTCTGAATCAGTGCTGTGGCCGGGACAATTGCCAGCGGCAGGATTTTACCATTGTGCGCATTCGCCAGCGCCGAAAGCACCCGCAACCGTTCCAGTTCTGTGGGTAAATCCGACACGATACGCTCATAAGGCAGTGCATCGGCTTCCGGCATCAGTTTGATCTCGTCGGTATGGCTCCAGATGCTTACCTGTTCATATAATTTACGTGATTCTTCGGCCTGTGCCGTGATAACGATAATAGGACGCTTGAGTGTCTGAAAAAGCGCCGCAATCAGGTATGGCCGCGCCGCCTCGATGACATCCACTCTGGACATCGCCTGTGTCTGAAGCAGCTCCGTCGTGAGTTTGCCGTATTCCGGCACCGCATCGATTAAATTCAATAATTTTGCTAAATTTAATGTTTCCATCTTACCAATGTCGTCCTGAGTCCTTCAGCCGAAGGATGAAGGATCTCCCACACTACCTAAATGGCAGGTAGCCCTTGATTCCGGAGGGTGGACTCAGAATGATAAAGATACAACGCCCAACAGGGCTAGCCGAGTCGGACTAGCCCTGACAATTTCATTCTAACATAATCCCGAATTAGTACGCCTTTATCTCCATATTTCCATCCCGTGCTATGACACGGGATCCATTTCCCAATCCCGATCGGTCTTTCAAGGTAATGGGAAGAGTGTAAGATTTGTGAAGAAGCAGCTTTCCGGTAACCTCATTTTAGGGCAATTAAATATTACTCGAGGGGGTATCAATGCACTTTTCTGGAAAAGCTAAAGAGCTTTATGAATCAGATAAAATCTCCCTGCAAGATAAAAAACTTTTTCATTACATAATCCTGTGTTATAATGACTCTGAACAATTTTAGCTGATAGTTGTTAGCTGAATGCTGAAAGCCGGGATAAAAAATGGTCAAATTAAAAACAGATTCTAATTTAACCTACCGCCGTATTGTCGCCAAGTTCGGCACCAGCCTGCTGACGGCGGGTACCAACCGCTTGAATATCGAGCGCATGACCGACCTGGTGCAACAGATTGCGCAGCTCCACAGTCAGGGCGTGGAAGTGGTCATTGTGACTTCCGGCGCCATCGCTGCCGGCCGCGAGCGTCTCGGTTTGACTAAAAAAGCCAGAGGCGTTGCCCTCAAACAGGTGCTGGCTTCCGTCGGGCAAGGCCGGTTGATGAATATCTACGAGCGTCTTTTCGAAGCACACAATATCACCGTCGGGCAGGCATTGCTCACCAAATCGGTGCTGGTTGACCGCGCCGGTTATCTGAACACCCGCAATACGCTGCTGGCCTCACTGGAAATGGGGGTCATTCCGATTATTAATGAGAATGACGTCGTGGCCGTCGATGAAATCAACGAAGCCCGTTTCGGTGATAACGATAATCTTTCTGCGATGGTGGCCAATCTGATTGACGCCGACCTTTTATTCATCCTGACGGATATCGACGGATTGTATACCGCCGACCCGAATAAAGACCCGTCGGCGAAAATGATTCCGCTGGTAGAGAAAATCGATCAGAAAATCGAGGCTCTGGTGACCGGTTCCACGAACGGTCTCGGCACCGGCGGTATGGTTACGAAAATCGAAGCCGCTAAACTGGCGACGGCTTCCGGCGTCACCGTGGTCATTGCTAACGGCAGTGGAAAGGATGTTCTCATTAAAGTGGCCGGGGGTAAAGCCTGCGGTACCCGTTTCCTGCCGGTAAAAAATAAACTGGATAGTCGGGAGCGGTGGCTATTATCGGGACTGAGCACCCGCGGTAAATTAACCGTCGATGACGGTGCGGCTGTAGCCCTGAAGAAGAAAAATTGCAGTCTGCTGGCTGCCGGCATCATCGAGGTTGAAGGCATTTTCCAGCGCGGCGACATTGTCGATATCTGCGATGCGAAGGGCAGCCGGCTCGGCAGCGGCATCACCAACTACACCGCAAATGAAATCCAGTCGATAAAAGGCGCCCACTCCGGAAATATTAACGACCTGCTCGGCTATGATTCCGGCTCAGAAGTCGTGCACCGGAATAATCTGGTGATATTGTAGCGGCCATTGTCATTATACTTGCTTCATTTCTGGTTACAGGGTCGGGCGCCTGTCCTGCGGCGGAAGGGTGACTCGAAAATCCGTTAAATATTGCCAGATAAAACCAAAATGACCTGCGTTTCAAAAAATAAAACACAGGTCATTGGTTATTTAAATCATAAAATAAAAGATGATTTGCCGCTATTTGTCTTCTTTCTCTTCGTCGTTGCTTAGACTTTTATTTTCTACTTCTTCCTCCCCCTGTTGCAGTTCATCGATAAAGTCATTGATACTGACATTTTCATACCAGATACCGAAAGCGGCGCCGATAAAAAGGAGCGCTCCGACACCGGTCAGCGCCCAGCTCACACTGTCCATGTTATTATACCGGACAAAGTGCGTGATGTATGGAATCGCGACCGCCACTACAATCCCGACCGCGGCCATAAAACTGAAGATGTTATCGTTGTTTCTGGCGGTTTTTATTCTTTCTTGCATGCCGACAATCCAGGCGCGTTCCGAAGGAGCTTTGGAGAGTTCGACGCCGCACTCCGAGCAAAACTTAGCTTTTTCATCTACTTTAGTATTACATACCGGACAATTGGTCATTTTATCCCTCCTTGATATTCCATATTATTACCATCTTAACATCTTTTCAAGAATTGAGTACAGGGTATTGATAACTCAAATGAGAAGGAATATAATCGTTTCTAATCATCTATGGTCAGGGGTTACTATCTAACATCAACCATGGTCAGGATATCGAAAATAGTAACAGAAGGACCGGTCTTCCAGTATTAAATTAGGGGCAGATGATAAATCAGCCGGTTAGACATGGCGCCTTGAGAAATCAGAATTATTTTAACATTTAAGGTATTATTGAAATTAATAAGGAGGCGGGAGTATGCGGAAAAGTGTTATTTTGGGTTTTGCCCTGGTAATAGTGCTGAGCTTCAGCTTGATGATAGGGATGCCGGTCCTGGCTATAGCCGCTCCGACTGCCACCACCGGTTCGGCCGGTAGTATCACTATCAGTGGTGCTGGGTTGAGCGGTACGGTTAACGATAATGGTGCTAATACAACGGTGAGCTTTGAATACGGCACGACCACCGGCTATGGCAACAGTGTCACCGCCACTCAATCTCCCGTCCCGGCGGGTACAGGTCCTACTACTGTCACTGCAACAATCGGTAGTCTGTCACACGGCACTACATATCATTACCGGGTTGATGCCACTAACTCTGCTGGGACGACTAATGGAAACGATATGAATTTCACCACCCTCGGCCCGAGCGCCACCACCGGTACAGCCGACAGCATCACCACCGGTGGGGCTACTTTGCACGGGAATGTTAACGCTAATGATGCTCCCACAGCGGTGAGCTTTGATTATGGACTGACCAGCAGCTACGGCACTAATGTTGCAGCCGCTCCGTCTCCCATCGCGGCGGGCACTAGCTCAGATGTTACTGCCGCTATCAGCAGCCTGTCACCCGGCATTACCTATCACTACTGTATTCACGCCACAAATGCCAGCGGAACAACTCTCAGCTCCGATATGACTTTTACCACCCTCGGCCCGACAGCCACTACCGGTGCAGCCGGTAGCATCACCATTAATGGTGCTATCTTGAACGGGTCTGTTAGTGCTATTGGTACCGATATCACAGCGGTAACCTTTGATTGGGGTACAGACGCTACTTATGGTCATAGTATTGTTGCAGCTCAGTCTGTTCCCATCACAGCGGGCACCGGAGCCACCAATGTCTATACTGCCGCCATCAGTAGCATGTCACCCGGCATTACCTATCACTACCGGGTTGATGCCGCTTACGCCGGGGCAACGGCTTATGGCTCCGATATGACTTTTACTACGCTCGCCCCGACAGCCATCGCTATTGCGGCCGGCAATATCACCGCCGGTGCGGCTACCTTGAACGGAAATGTTAACGATAATGGTGTCGCGATTAGTGCAGTTACCTTTGAATATGGCACGACTACCGGCTACGGCACCGGTGTCAATGCCTCTCCGTTTGCCGTCGCGGCAGGTTCAGGGGCCACCAATGTCAGTGTTGCCCTCACCGGTCTGTTACCGGGCACGCTCTATCACTTCCGGGTCGATGCTGCTTACGCCGGGGGAACAACTCTCGGCGCCGATATGACTTTTAACACCATCGTCCCGACAGCAGTCACCGGTGCAGCCGGCAATATCACTCTCACCGGGGCTACTTTGAACGGTTCGGTTAACGATAATGGTGCCGCGATCAACTCGGTAATTTTTGAATACGGTACGGACACTACCTACGGCACCAGTGTCAGTGCCACTCCGGGCAGCGTTGCGGCGGGTACCGGGGTTACCGCTGTCAGCGCCGCCATCACCGGCCTGACAGCCGGCACTACTTATCACTACCGGGTCGATGCCGCTTACACCGGAGGAACGGCCTGGGGCAGCGACATGACCTTTACCATTGTCACATATACCCTGACTTATACCGCCGGCGCTAACGGTACGATCTCCGGTACAACGCCTCAAACCGTAGCTTCCGGCGGCACCGGTACCGCTGTGACCGCCGTGCCGTCCAGCGGGTATAAATTTGCCAGTTGGAGTGATGGCATCGCTACTGCCACCCGCACGGATACCAATGTCACCGCTAACATCTCCGTCACGGCTAGTTTTGTCCCTAATACCTACACCCTGACTTACACTGCTAACGCTCACGGTAGTATTACCGGGTCGGCATCTCAAACAGTAAGTGCCGGCAGCGCAGGCACAGCTGTGACGGCGGTGCCGGATACCGGCTACCACTTTATAAGTTGGAGCGATGGGGTTAAAATTGCCACTCGCACGGATAATAACGTAAACGTTAATATTACCGTGGCGGCGAACTTTGGTATTAATACCTATACCCTGATTTATGCTGCTGCCGATAATGGTAGTATCACCGGCGCGTTATCTCAAATCGTAAATTTTAGCACCTCCGGAACAACCGTGACGGCCGTGCCGGTTGACGGCTACTATTTTGTCGGTTGGAGCGATGGTGTTACCACTGCCGCCCGTACGGATACCAATGTCAGCGCCAATATTTCCGTCACGGCTAGTTTTGCCGTCATCCCGGTCACAACGCCCACGACGGTGACCGGCGTGGGCTCAATCTCGGTGGAGAATATCGTTAATACCAGCGGTGTATTTGAAGCTTCGGCCAATGTGGCATCTTCAGATAGCAATGCCAGTGTTAGCATCGGCGCCGGTACGACGGGCCTGACCTCAGATGGATTGCCTCTAACAACAATAACGGTGACACCGCAGTATTCGCCGCCGGCACCTCCTGCCGGTTCTTATATCGTTGGCATCGGTTATGACTTCGGGCCGAACGGCGCGACCTTTAGCACACCGGTACATATTACGATCGTCTACGACCCGGCGCAAATACCGTCGGGAGTTGCTGAAACAAGTCTGGTCCTTGCTTACTACAATTCTGCCACCAGCCAATGGGTCACTCTTCCGGGTGGTGTCGTTGACACTGTGGCTCACACCATCACAGTCCCGGTAAGTCATTTTACTTTGTTTTCTGTGATATCACCTTCGACATCTACGGCGACCAATAAAACGTCAATCGGGACCAGCGAGTTGCTCATCACGGTTATCGCCGCGTTGTTTGTAATATTAATTGTTGTAATCGTCTTGATATTTGTCATGCGCCGTCCACACAAATAAAATTGACACTCGAGATCAATAGAGCAGCCATCATT
>JBKQML010000265.1:0-24811 GCA_052326545.1 Dehalococcoidales bacterium | reverse complement strand
CTAGTGTAGTGTAACAGTATTAAATATACAATGATTCGTAGCTAAATCTTTGTATAGCTTAATTTGAGATACTACACTAGTTGACAATAAGTAATTCGGGGAATTCTACTTTACATTTACTGAATATACGAAATGTAAAGTTGTGATAGAATGGGGTAACGATTTTTTTAAGGAGATTGATTTATGAAATACGATTACGCTTCAAATGTCAGAATGATTGATGTCAATCCCGCCATCCTCAACTTAGATACGGGGAAAATTGGTGAGATTTTGACTAAACAAATGGGAATTGCAGTCTCAGAAACGGGCAAGCATTGTGATATTGCTGATGGAGGGGGCTGGGAGATTGTTTCTCACGATTTACAATTCTTTGGGAACCGTTTGGCAGTATCTTTCTTACTACGCCGTCCGAAGTAGCAAAATAAGAGATATTATCAGTTTCCATAAATTCAAGCATAAAATCCTCCAATAATATTATTGCCTTGTGTTACTTTACAATAACTGAGTTTAGTCGAGTGTCAAGAAAAACAACCATAAGAGAACTTAACCCTTAAAAACTAAGTATTGACAAATTCACAAACATAATGATAAAATTTCTCATCGTCGAATTAATCCTTATGGTGTTCCATATGGAATACTTATAAACTGGCATTAGGGAGTAGGTTTATGTAATTTATAGCCAGAGCCCCCATAGTTTGATAGTTGATCGCATGGCTAAACGCAGGTGGTAGTACAACAAATCATGTAACCCGCGTAGTAATTGAGAGTAATTACATGACCAGAATTAAATCAATTTAACAAAATTATTTCAATAGGAAGTTTAAAGGAGGTTTACATGAAAAGAGGAATTATCTCGATATCGCTAATTTTTCTCCTAGTAACAGCGTTAGTGTTGGTATCTTGTTCTCCATCAACCAGTACAAGCACTCCAACTGCTGCCACCACATCTACTACCAACTCAACAACGACTAGTATGACAATTGTTATTACAACATCACCCACATCAAGCGCTGCTACCGTTACGGCGACAACTACTTCTACGGGAAACTGGTGGGACAGTCTGGGAACACCGATTTACGGCGGAACTCTGACTGATCACCTGACACAAAATGTCGCAAGTTGGGATCCGTACCAGGGTTCCGCTAGTCAGGGCGGATTTGTTCCTTATATGGAAACACTGTTTATGGGAAATTATACAACTCCCCCTTCTGTCTGGGACTTCTCAACATCTTGGATACCTCCACAATTTGCCACTGGTTGCTTGGTCGATAGCTATTCCATGCCGAATCCCTACACTGTGATTTGCGTCATCCGCAATAATGTTTCCTGGCAAAACATTGCGCCGTCATATGGCCGTCAATTGGTGGCTTCTGATGTAGTGGCTCATTATGACCGAATGTTAGGGTTAGGGGGCGGTTTTACCACCATAGATCCTTATTATGTTGGTAATGGCAGTTGGTCCCCCCTATTGTCGGTAGTTGCCAGCGATCAGAGTGGTACGACAGCAGGAACCGTCACTTTTAACTGGAAGCAGGGTACCAGCCCCATATCAATATTAACGGTCATGCAAGCAGCAGGGGCGGATAATTCAATTAATGACCCTGATGCTGTAACAGCTTACACAACCTCCACTCAACCGATATTGTCTAACTGGCACAACGCCATCGGGACCGGACCATTTATCTTGACTGATTTTGTTGACGGCAGTTCGATCACTTTTGTGGCGAATCCCAATTACTGGGGAACAGACCAGCGATGGCCACAAAACAAACTGCCATACATATCCAATTATAAAATGCTGATAATACCTAATGCTCCTACTGCCGAGGCAGGAATGCGCGTTGGTAAGCTTGATTCCTACGCCTTAATGCCGGTTAACGATGCATTAAATATGATGAAAACAAATCCCGAAATCGTGGTTAAACAGCTTCCTCAAACTAATCAAGACGAGCTAGGATTAAATAATTCTTTGGCACCCTTTAATAATATTAATGTCCGCGTAGCAATCCAACACGCAATAAATATCCCGTTGATTGCTTCATCCTACTTTCAAGGTTACGCCACGCCGTGGCCTGAATCGTTAACCGAAAACCAAATGGGATTTGGTGGATGGGGCGACCCATATCCTAATTGGCCGCCAAGTACACAAGCCCTGTATACTTACGACCCGGCGTTATCCAAGCAGATGCTGGCTGCCGCCGGTTTCAACACTAATATTACTTACCCGCTTATATTGGAAAGCGATGCGGATCAAGGTTTATATCAGATCGTCCAGGCTGAACTTCAGGCAGTTGGCATTCAAACCAGTACTACAGTGCTAATCCCCGCAGCCTGGGTATCCCAAATTATAACATCCCGTAACTACACTGCATTCGCGGCACGTACCCCTGGTTTGCTTGGTGTTTCCTATGATCCATTCCACCAGATGGTAAAGTTGACGTGGGGTTACACACAAGACTGGATAATGGTTAATGATTCTACTATAAATAACAACTATCAACAAGCTCTTGTGGCCCAGAGTGTGTCTGACGTGCAGAAATTACTTACTGCAGATAACGATTACATCGCTTCACAAGTTTTCACTATATGCCTGGCTCAACCTTCAGCTTTCAATATGGTGCAACCATGGATTCAGGGCGATCCCGGCAATAATACGCTGGGGGATGCGGTTACAGGTGCATCATTCGGTGGTTATGTTCCGCTAGGTGATTGGATAAACCCTGCTCTAAAGTAAAATTAATATGAGAATCGGAAAATAAACCGAGTAAATATTCGCAAGAGAAGATTGCATCAAGTGGGTCTGTTAAAAACAGGCCCACTTCTTTTTAGTCTGGGTTCAAGCAAGAGGAGACTGACGGAACTCAAATGCCGATTAAAGATGAAACAACGGTCAACGATGTTATTGATTACATAAGGAAGAAATATCCGGGTATCAACATCGATGAAGAGTGCTACTAAACTATTAGCAATCGGATATTCTTGTATTAATTTATTCTTCCTTACTTAATACCCAGATCGCAAAGTCGTGGGAAGTTTATTATCTATTTAATTAACTGATTTAACCATTGATTTTTCTAACTGGTTGCTTTAATTTATAATTATAATAACCACCAAAGGTAATGGAAGTAAACAAAAAAATTCAGTACAGAGAGATAAACTACTATGAAAAGAAAATTGATACAATTAATTGGCTTTGGCTTGATTTTCTGGCTAATAATAGGTTTAACTCTGGACATAGCAGCTTGCTCGTCAAGCGCAACTACATCAATGTTAAAGGCCATTCAAATATCCCCGAACCCATCGCCTAATTTAGCGGCGGGTTTAAGCCAGTATTTTTATGCCGTAGGAAAATATTCAGACGGTTCAAGTCAGGATATTGGTAATGAAGTAAACTGGGTCAGTTCGGATACTCGTGTTGCCACTATTAATCCCAGTGGCTCAGTTACCGCTGTAGCTGTAGGGACTACTAATATTTCAGCTACTTTTTCAGGAATAACCAGTCCGACTGTAATCTTAACTGTAGTACCCGCTACTTCTACCACAACTATCATCCCTAAAACAGTTCCTTAACAATCTCTAAGTTGCGGACACAATTATAAAGAAGGGTTAGAAGCTAATTATTAACTTTTAAATCTGACATGGCGGAAAAATCGCATTGAGGTTGATCCTAAAATGGAGTAGACCTCTACAATCAGAATCAATCGGAATACTAATATAAGAGCTGGTACAACCTTTGGGTCAGGTCAAAACGGCGAATTTTAACCTCAATATTTAATGCCCTCGTAAAAAAGTGACAATTTCAAGTGGTAAAAATATATATAGCGACGATACCTCAAATTTTACCGTGGTTCTGGAGTTCACGGGTCTTTTTTATGGAACAAGTCTCACACCTGAATTCCGGGATTGATTCAGTCTTATCATAATTTTTGGTTTTTACTAATCGATAACCTCTTGCAATCTTGCCACAATCCACACATTTCACTTCGTCTTTTACATTCCAAACCGGGCCCAGCTTATCGGAATTAAAGATGAATCTATCCACCCAGAAGAATATTAGTCCGCCAATTAGATTCGCAACGATAGCTCCTATCCAGTCTGCTTTTGTTCCAAACAAGCTTGAAGAGTGTTTGAAGTAAGAAATTATCGGTGCGAGTATGGGAGTACTTAGTTGCCACCTAAGTAAATATAATAAATATCTTTTCCACATTATCGATTTTCCTTTTCTCGTTTTTCATTGAGCATTTTAATGGCATCGGCAATCTGCCTCTGGTCATCCTCAAATCTAATTGTAGAAAATATCTGGCAAATTATCTGTGATAGAAGTCGCTATCGATTCAGCATGCAAATGACCAATTGTTTTAATAAACAACAATTATTATTATTGACACTGAAAAGACAGAAGGTTAGAATTTAGGCACTTCTTGTATCAATTCATTCATGCTGTCATTGCGATGGTAGATAAAAATGGCTAAGTTCTTAGTACAAATCGGAGATAATAAGGTTGAGCTCGAGGGTGCGACCAGAGACGACGCGATCAAGAGAGTCGGCTTGAACCCCCAATACTGGAAAGAAAATAAGGGAGAAAATATGACTAAAGAAAAACAGAAAGAAACCACTTCGACAACAGAGAACACACCTAAGAAACGACTCGCCACCCCACTGAAAGATAAGTCGGTTGTCGTCCGGCAACGCCGGAAGCCTAACATCACGACTGAGGATATTGGGAAATGGTTTACTGACGGCACAGATGTTTGGAGACTAGATGTTTTTATTCCAGAACCCCAAGTGTCGATGTCTAAGGTTGTATCTCTGGGAGGTGACCCTGAAAAACATGAAATCAAGAAGGGCAATCTTTCAGATTTCGAGAACTTCTGCCGTCTGATACCTGCGCCAGAAAACTGGAAGCGCGTTAAGAAGCAAGGATAAGTCCTTGTATAATGGGGAACTGTTTTTGCTTTATTAGATAGCGCTTATTCCGAAATAAAACTGAACAACGACGATGATGAGCAATGTCTAAGATAAAGTGGGAACGGGTCCTAACCATTTCCTGTACTACCATATTTTCCCTTTGCGGAACTTTTTAATACCATAATACGGATTTAAAACGAACCACAGGAAGTCTTCAGTGAAGACCGTTTCCACGTAAAATCCCATCAGAAGATATTCTAACTGCCAACTCCATGAGACAAAGAACGACGGCAGGTGGATTATAGTTCTTAAGAACAAGGTCACTAAGACCATGATAACCGGTTAACGGACGTCCGACTGTAAATTTAACGCCCCATCTCTTTTCAAGACGCCAGCCCGGAGCTTTTGCTGCCCAATCATCCTTTCCTTCGATTTGGATTTCCCATAAGGTGAGGAGTAAGGCCAGGAAAACCATAAAACCAGAAACCAGATAATCATCTAATTCTTCTTTCTTTATATTTTGATATTGTCGATTAAAAGGTAATTTAATATAAGCTTTTATTGGTATAATATAAATTCGTAAGTAACGGGAGGGTTATTTGTTTTATGATTGAAATAACAAAGCTACCCCCGGAAAGATGGGAGGATTATAAAAAGCTTCGACTGGAAGCGTTAAAAAACGACGCTCGAGCCTTCGAATAATCAATAAAGGGAATGTTATGTTTTATAAGGCGTTAGATGGTGCCAAGGTTGTTGAATACGGTACTCTTGTCTCCGCACCTTTCTGTTCAAAAATACTCGGTGACCTTGGTGCAGAGGTTATTAAAATTGAACAGCCAGGTTGTGGTGACATCGCCAGAAAAAAAGAACCCTTCTTAAATGATTCCCCAGGTCTAGAGCACAGCGGCTTATTTCAATATCTTAATATGAACAAATTGGGTGTCACTCTGAATCCCAAAATGGCTACTGGCAAGAAGATATTCAGGGAATTGTTAAAGAATGCTGACATCTTTGTGGAGAACAATTCTCCCAGGAAGATGAAAGGCCTTGAACTCACATATAAACAGGTAAAGCAGATTAACCCCCGTATTATAATGACTTCTATCACTCCCTTTGGTCAGACCGGCCCCTATAAAAACTATGAGGGTTGTGAGTTAGTTAATACTCATATGGGTGGCGTAGGTTATATTTCGACTCGTGAAGGCAATACCAGTAAAGAGCCAATTAAGTATCCGGCTCATCTTTTTGGTTTTCAGGTAGGTTTAAGTGCTGCGGCAGCAACATTGGGTGATTTTTACCGTCAGTGTGCCACAGGCTTAGGATCACATCTCGACGTGTCAGAACAAGAAAGTATTATTCAGAACATAAATTCCGCGCTGGCTAACTACTGGTATGGCAACCAGATTGTTTCCAGGACAGATGTTTTGTCTATCGCTCCTGCTCATATTTTACCTTGCAAAGATGGCTATATCTATAATGCTTTCGCGGAAGAGCGGCAATGGTGGCGTTTTGTAGAGGTTATGGGACATCCCGAATGGGCTGATATCGAACTGTTTAAAGATGCTTCTACCCGGGCGAAGTACTGGGATGCTCTCAAGCCTTTGCTACTGGAATGGACGATGGAGCACACTACAGAAGAAATCTATCGTTGGAGTCAGGAACAAGGCGCACCGATTGGGGCGGTTCGTACAGCTGATCAGGTTGTTCATGATAGACAGATGGCAGCGCGTAAATTTTTCGTAGAAGTTGAAAACCAAGACAATATTAAGCTCAAATATCCAGGTGTCCCATACAGTTTTTCTGAGATTCAGCGGGAAGAACCAATGGCAGCCCCAAGCTTGGGTCAACATAACAAGGAGATATATTGCGGACGTTTGGGATATAATCCACGCGAATTGGCTAGGCTTAAAGAAGCTGGGGTTATATAGCGCAATCTAAATTCATTTTGGGTGGACTAGGAGTATTGAGGAAAAAAGTCAGGATCAAATAATGGTTGCTTCTTCTCTTAAGGGAATCAGGATTATCGCCTTGACATGGGTTTGGGCAGGCCCATGGATGGGAGCGGTATTGGCTGATATGGGAGCAGAAGTTATCAAGATTGAAACCAGAGAAAGGCTTGATGTCCAAAGAGTTGTTAAATTAGGCAATACTGAGCAGGGGATAAATCATAACCAGTTCAATTTCACCAATCGGGGTGTAAAGGGTTGTACCCTGAATCTGAAACAGCCGGATGGAATAGAAATCCTCAAGAAGCTGGTTAAGATTAGCGATGTGGTAATCACCAACTTTGCTCCACGGGTAATGCTTGGCTGGGGTCTGGGTTATGCTGCTCTAAAAGAGGTCAAACCCGATATTATCCTGGTCTCATTACCCGGTTTCGGAAGCACCGGACCTGACAAAGACTACGTTTCTTACGCGTCTACGATAGAGGCCGCAGGAGGATTGAACGCCTCGTTTGGTTATCCCGGTGAAGGTCCAGTTCTTTCAGGGCCTTATCCCGGCGACCCGATAGGCAGTATGTACGGTGTGGTTGGTACGCTGACCGCACTGAATTATCGTAAAAAGACAGGTAAGGGCCAGTACGTAGATATTGCCCAGAGTGAAGGGGTAACTACTCTTATTCCTGAAGTTATCATGGAGTACATCATGAATGGTAGAATCCGACCCCGCATGGGAAATCGTGATGATATTATGGCGCCTCACGGCTGTTATCCCTGCAAAGGGGATGACAAATGGGTTGCTATTGCCGTTAGTACTGACGAGAAATGGAGAGCCTTATGTCGGGTTATGGGTAATCCTGACTGGAGCATGGATGAAAAGTTCTCAGACCAATTTAGCCGTTGGCAAAATCAGGATGAATTGAATAAATTAATTGCCGGTTGGACAAAGGATTTTACCCATTATGAAGTCATGCACAAACTCCAAAACGTTGGCGTAGCCGCAGGTGTATGTCTAAATGTCCCGGAGTTAATCGAAGACCCACATATTAAGAAACGTGGAGTTTTTATTGAACAAAACCATCCGGAGGCAGGTAAAACCATCGTTTACCGTACTCCGTGGAGATCCGCTCTAACCGCGAAGAATCCACCGGCACCGTGTCTTGGAGAACATAATGGTTATGTTTTCAAAACCCTACTCGGGATGTCTGACAGTGAAATATCGAAATTAACTAAAGAGAACGTCATCTACTAGGCTAAAATAAGGGGATAATTCTTAACCGGTTTCGGTTCTTTTTACTTATCGTGTTTCTGCTTGCCAATAAATATTAGTTTGTAATTAAAAATCCGAACCGCTGATTGAATTTACAATTAGGCGTAAATTGAATCAAGCATTATGACGGTGTATACTCCACGATAGGCAACAATAATGAAAAAATTATTTGGTAGAATAGTCATTCAACTAATTAATTTAAATTACATTAACCATAGGAGTAATAATGAAAAGAGCATATGCGGATATCCCAGAAGGCCAGATACATTACAGAATTGAAGGAAGTGGGGAGCCGGTCTTATTACTGCATGCTAGCGTAAGTTCTTCTGACGAATATGTCAGAGTTATACCTTTCCTGTCTAGGAAATATTGCGCCATAGCTATGGATTTCCTGGGTAATGGAAATTCTGACCCAGCCCCCTATCCATATACGGTACTTGATCATACCCGGACTGTGGTCAATTTTATGGATTGTCTGGGAATCAAGAAGGCGATTGTTGTAGGTCAACATATCGGCGCTAAAATTGGGGTAGAACTGGCGATAAATTGGCCTGAAAGTGTGAACAAGTTAGTTCTGTCCAATATAGGCTTCTACCCTGGTCCTGAAGAAGGTATAGGTACGGTTATAGATCCGCCAAACTACACAGGTCTGGTAGAAATCAAGCCTGATGGTTCTCACTTAATGGAGTGGTGGCGGCGGTCTGATTGCTGGGGACATCCTTTAAACATTGTCGAGGAAAGCCTGCTTGAGAAAATCAAGGCTGGGCCAAGGGGTGAGGAAATGCATTGGGCAGGTGAAGCCTACGACCCACGGCCTAAGTTACCTTTAATTAAATGTCCAACGATGGTGCTCTCAGCGACCCGCGACGTATTCAGCATAGTACAGGAAACGGTTCACAGATTAATTCCCAATAGTATGCTTATTGTTATTGAAAATGGGCCGATCGATATTGACCGGGTTTGGCCGAAGGAATTTGCTGAGGCAATCCTCAGTTTCTTAAATGAGCATGATAAATAGCATTTCTTGATATAGCTACTCGCGAACCTGGCTTCACCATCAAAATTTGATCCTGGGGGTGCCCCCGGATATCTCGCTCTCCGCCGTCTGGCAGACGGGGGAGTTTATAACTTACCACCGGTTTTAAAACTATTACCCTGAATTCTTGCTATAAGCCTCAAACTTAACGTTATATGTAAAAAGAAGGAACTATGTAATCGCTGAAAAGTTTTTGCTATGACGTTCCGAAAAACCGGAATTTTACTGTAGAAATGCGAACCAGTTGAGTTCCGCTGATATTTCATCCTCAATAGCACAGAAGGCATCTGCTACTTCAGGGTCGAAGTGTGTTCCCCTACTTTCCTTAATGATAGACATGGCTTTTTCGAGTGGAAAAGGTTTCTTGTAAGGCCGTTCAGAAGTTAGAGCATCAAAAACATCAGCAACGGCGACAATACGTGCAGCTAACGGTATATCTGCGCCTTTTGTGCCATGAGGGTAACCGCTGCCATCCCATTTTTCATGGTGATTCAAAGCGATGGTCTCAGCCAATTTGATAAAATCGGCGCTGGCACCTTTTAGAATCTGAGCTCCAATTACAGTATGTTGCCGCATAATTACCCACTCGGCGTCATCCAGTTTACCTGGTTTTTGTAAGACCCGGTCAGGAATACCAATCTTACCGATATCATGCATAGGGGAGGCCCATAGAATTTGTTCTACAAAGACTTCACCCAATCCCATTTTACGCGCAACAGCACTTGAGTAGTGGCTCATGCGCTCGACATGAGCACCGGTATCCTCATCCTTGTACTCAGCCGCTTTCGAAAGTCGATATACAGTATCAAGAGAAGCTATTTTTGTTTTCTCAATACCTTGCTTCATTGCTTCAGTTCTTTTAGCAACCTCGATCTCGATCTTCTCTTGAAAGTTGCGCACTTGATTATAATAGATATTAACTTTGAGCAAGCACTTGAGCCTTGCCTGTAATTCTGTTTTATCAACAGGCTCGATTAAGAAGTCATCAACTCCGGCGTCCAGGGCCTTTACCCGGTCTTCTACTTCGCCGGCACCGGTTATCATGACCAAAGGTATCGTTTTAGTCACTTCGGTTTCTTTCAGTCTTTTTATTACTTCAAAGTCGCCCGCTTTAGAAGTCAGCATATCAAGCAAAATAATATTAGGAGTGTTATCCCTTGCCTTTTTTAATATATCTTCATCATCAAGGGCTAAGATTACTTGATAGCCCAAACGAAATAGCATATCTTCAACCAAATGGAGCTTATCCCCGCTGTTATCAACTACCAGTATTTTTACTTTCTGTTCTGCCACGTTTCCTAACCTACTTGATTGAGTCTGAACATTTTACTTTTTAATAATATTTTATTAGTTATAGCTTCTGAGAAAAAACAAGATTACAGCTTTTCCGGATATTTTCAACTTTTCCAGTACTATCATCAAACCGGGAGACATTTGACGTTTTGAAAAACAGAACTCGGCAGTAGGACTCAGGGTTGTGGCAGCAATCGAACCTTTAAATCACTATTTTCAAATTCACTATCTTGATAAGTCATCTTTCGATTCAACAATTGCGAAACAAGCCCCTGAATCTCACCAAAAAGAAAGCTAAGGAGTTCTTTGCTTTTAAACACGGTTGCCGCCTCAGCACACTCTGATAAGACAATCTCAACATTTTCTCCCACTTCAATCATTCTGATATCGATATGATGAAGTTGCCGGTAATATTTTTTAATTACGTCAATCTGGTTATCCTGGTAGAAAGCAGTAATAACAGGTGCCATTTTAGTTCCATAATCCAGGCCAATATCAAAGCTTGATGAAGAATTCTCTTCTTTGCCGATAATCAGGCTGTTGGCAATCATTGAATGATAGTAACCAACATTAACCAGATTTCCCATACCGCGAAGAGAACTCCCTTGAAGACATGTATTTAGGCGTTCGTTTATTCCAGTCTCTATTTTTGCCGTTGCCAGGTATTCATTCATTTTAGCGCTTATTTCCGGGTCATCTTTTTTTCCGATTAAAAAGGTACAGGCGTCGTCTCCCTTTGCATGGCAGGTTATTTCAAAGGCATCCATATCCTTATTTAACAGAGCTGAGATTATTCCAGAAAAAGTACCGGCGTGGTAATAGCAAAGCCCTTTCGCGGCCACTACGCCGGCGCACTCAACACAATCTTTAAAGCTGACAGTAAGTCTCATGTTTTCAATATCTACATCTTGAAGGTCCAAATTTCCTTCTTTATTCAGGTTCATAATCGCTGTAAAGACCCTGTTGATTACCTTTCGCAGTGTTTCATAGGCTCTATCTTTTACCCAATACTCAAATTTCCAGAAATAATCCGCCGGCATTCCCAATCTTTTCATAATGACAAAAACATTTCTATTGGCCGAAACACGTGATGAATTGTATATCAACGAAGCGATGTCAGGATTGGCCTCAACCATCATTAAAGTTCTCATCTGGGGAACATATAGGTCAATATCATCGCCCAGAGAAGTCCTGACTACCGGCAAATCCTTCTTCATGATTCTAGCAAGTGATGATTGCCAGACTTCATCGGTTAACTTTTCCAGCTCTGTGTCCATTTTTCCCCTAAGTGTCCTTACTACTCAGTGCCTTTACTATCGCCTGATAGCCCCAATCACTGTATTTTATGTTGCCGTATAACCCGACCGCGATAATACAGTAGCCGAAGATATAGACGGCATCCAGAAGTGAGCCTTTCTGAAAATAATCCGCAGCGATTTTATCTAAAGACATTCCAGTAGCTAATTCGAAAATATAGGTAGAGATTATACTATAAATCAGGCCGCCCATTATGAGGGTAAAGGTGATGCTTTCCTTTGCCTTCGCTCTTAAATGTTGAATATACAGGAGGACGACCGGTACCAGCATTAATATGATAGCCATGTCAAAAATCGTTATCATTAAACGTAATATTTCCGTGGTTGGATCGGCGGAAATTGCACTCATCGCAGGTAGATTGTGTATCACAATATAAACGCAAAGCGGCACCAGCAGACCGATGAATATCCAACCATACCGGTTTATCCGTTTAACCTCGATAACCTTCAAGGTGTAGAAACATGAAGTTAGTACCATCGCATAACAGGCGATCTGGAGAATTTGAATGAGATACAGAGTCGTAGTATTCCCGAGATGAGAATATAAAGATTGCCACAAAGGAAGGATATTGCTAATCATGTAGAGCAGAAGAAAAAGCGATAGAAATAGAAATGATTTCCTGAGTTCGCGCCCATAGTTTGAAGCAACCTTGAAAGCTAAAAGAAATCCCAGGAGAAGAGTCAGGGGCTGCATGACCGAGACGTAAACACTACCGGCATTCTTGGGGATAATGAAACTTAAAACCGAGAGTAGTGCTGCACCGACAATTGCTATGATTAAAATGCGTCTTCGGTCCATAACTATCCTCTTTTGTTATTATAGCCCTCAATAAAGCTATTGGGATCCATTTACCTGAATTCTAGTAAGTACCCTGTAGCATTTTCTCCAATCGTTCCGGAGTACTACTTTTCATCATAGCTTCTTCTCTGGTAACCAACCCCTTTTTTACCAGATCAGCCAGTGATTGATTTAGCGTTTGCATGCCATCCTTGGCGCTAAGCTGTATAATATTGTTTAAGTCTGAAATTTTCCCTTCACGGATGAGATTCCTTACCGCAGAGGTAGCCAGCATAATCTCGAAAGCAGCGACCCTGCCTTTCCCTCCGACGCGGGGCAGAAGAGCCTGTGATAGTACCCCCTCCAGCACCTGGGATAACTGCATCCTTACCTGTTGCTGCTGATCCGGCGGGTACATATCAATGATACGATAAACGGTTTGCGGTGCATCCGTGGTATGTAGTGTACTAATCACGAGGTGACCCGTCTCCGCAGCTCGCAGGGCTGTGGTGACGGTGCCTAAGTCACGCATTTCGCCGACAACAATGACATTTGGATCCTGGCGGAGAGCATGTATCAAGGCCTCAGAAAAAGATTTAGTATCACCACCCAACTCACGCTGAGCAATGATACACTTTTTATTGCGATACAAATATTCGATAGGATCTTCAATCGTGATGACTTTACGTGGTTCAGTCTCGTTGAGATAACTGATCATCGCTGCCATAGTAGTGGACTTACCGCTGCCGGTAGGACCGGTAACCAGAACCAGACCTCTCGGTTTAAGGACTAATTCTTTGCAGATTGCGGGGAGTTTCAGTTCATCGACAGTAGGGATACCAAACAATACCGCCCGGAAGGTGAATCCCATGGTTCCTCTTTGCTTCAGGACGCTAACCCGAAACCTCGCCAGTCCGGGAACACTATAGGCAAAATCCAGCTCCAATTCTCTGCGGAAGGTCTCTCTTTGTTCCTGAGTGGCGATAAGTTCAAAATAATGTTCAAGGTCCTTTTGCGAAAGCGGAGGAAAATCGACTTGTGGTACAATTTGGCCATCAATACGAAACACGGGGGGACTGGCTACCATCAGATGCATGTCTGAGGCTTTTTT
The DNA here is from genome assembly GCA_052326545.1 of Dehalococcoidales bacterium. Lineage (GTDB taxonomy): Bacteria > Chloroflexota > Dehalococcoidia > Dehalococcoidales > Fen-1064 > Fen-1064. The sequence continues at coordinate 11,159 of JBKQML010000265.1, read as the reverse complement.
TTCTATTAAAAGTTTGAGAAGTTCGTCGATTTCCATAGATTCCCCCCTCCTCGGTTATGTCCCAATTCTCAGGTAAAATAACCTGATCTGGATATCACCAATATTAAGCATTCTACACCGTCACCTACCCTTTTTCAATAATTCGGGTTGATTAAAAATCCTGCAGTCCCTATCTCATCTTCAGTTCTTTAATTATCTCGGCGATTTTGACGTTTGCAACATCGTTGGCTAGCTGGCAGGTGCCGGCACCAAAGTGACCGCCGCCGCGGTATTTAGCCGTTAGTTCACCGATATTTATTTTACAGGTCCGGTTAAAGATACTATGTCCGATGGCGACCACAGTATTATTGAGCATACCCGGGAACAGCCGCACCTCCACGTTCGCCCGGGGATACAGTGTATAGACTAAAAACCGATTGCCCGCCGGCAGGTTTTTTATTTCACGGAAATCGGTGATGATGACGTTCTCTTCTTGGCGGGAGTGTTGTTTCAAGACCGCTTTAAATTCATCCTGCTCCTGCAGCACTCTCTCGCAGCGTTTTTTGACATCCGGATTCTCCAGCACTTTTTCGAGCGGGAATTGTCGGACATTATCTACTACATGGCGGAAATAATCACGGAACTCCATACCGAGCCCGGAACGGGGGTCAAGTGTCATCCCGAGTAAAATCCAACCGGAGGGGTTAGTCACATCTTCTATCGTTAACCGGCCGCTGTCCATGCGGTCGGTGGCTTCGAGTAAATCCTTATATTGGGCGAACTTAGGGCTTTTGTAAAAATCGAAGATGACCCTGGCGGCACTGGGGGCTACCGCGAAACTCCCTTTGAACGGGCCTATATCTTTTAGTTTTACTTCCTCGGAAATATGATGGTCAAACCACATTCCGCATCCGGGAACATATGGTAGATTGATAATAATGTCATTCTTATTGACCTCGATGCTGCCGTCCTGCATCGGTTTCGGATGAGCAAAGGCAATTTCGTTAATATCTTCCACCAGGCTCAGTAATACAATACTGGCTAAACCATCCATATCACCGCGGGTAAAAACACGCATCTAATTATCCTCCTGATTATTTTATTATGTTTCGGATTAACAGGCAGGAGTTTATTTTTTACCTCCCGGGGTTTTTCTACCTCTGATTACGAAGAAGATAATCAGGGCAATTACGATTACCGCGCCGATAATCACGCCGATAATGAGTCCATTAACAGACGATTTCGTTGTCGTGGTGGAAGCAGTGGTCGTGATATTGGTATTTTTAGTAGTATTTCCCGCTGCCGATGAAGTGGTAGTGGTAGTTTTAGACAGAGCGGCTAAGACGGCAAAGGTGCTGAAGTGGTCAACCGAAGCGGTGATAGTATGATTGACCGTGTCAATACTGACGGTAGTTAACTGTTCCCAGTTGCCGGTAGCAGAATTATACCAGGCAATATACGGACTGGAACCAGCCGGTACCAGACCCGGGTCATAGGGCACCGTGATCGTGATATCACTGCTGAAAGTAGAGCCGCTGGGTTGTATGTCAAAATACAAACCAACTGCAGCCGCATCGGTTGGTGGAGCCGGGAGGTTAGTAGTCATTGGAGTAATGGAAATCTGAGTTATCGGTGTGCCGCCGGCAGTCAATCCGGTAACACCGGCGGGAATAGTTACGGTAATATTGCCGTCGGCAGAGGATACGGTTGTAGTGGAGATAAAGGTGCCGGAGGAATTTACATCGCTACTTACGTCAGTAGTACCGGGTGGGAGTGTCGTCGTTGTCGGCGTAGTTGTAGTCGGCGTTGTTTGCGTTACGGTAATAGTGACGATTACCGGCTGCTGCGTCGTGGTCGTTGCTGCTGCTCTCGTGACGCTGATGGTATAAGTATTTTTAGTGGCACCATCCTGAGCGGTAACTAAAACAGTAATCGTGTTGGTTCCGACGTTCAGACCGATACCTCCCGAAAACGAGCCGCTGGTGACAACATAGCCGTTAACAGTGACGGCGGCATTGACCTGATTCACCGTTGGCATTACGGAGACAGAATTCACACTATTGTCCACGCTGACGACATAGCTGGTGTTAGCCGGGGTAAAACCGGGTGATAACGTCCCGGGACTGATGGACAGATTGCTCAATGTAGCATCTCTGGATAGTGTTACCACCGGCGCTGCTGTGGTCGTAGTGGTAGTGGTGGGAGTTGTTGTTGTGGTGGTGCTCGTGGTCGTAGTCGGAGTTGTCGTAGTGGTTGTAGTAGTCGTAGTGGTCGTAGTTGTAGTTGTGGTTGTAGTAGTACTTGTGGTAGTAGTTGTCGACGAAGTCGTGTTTACGGTAACGCCGCTTTGTGTGCCGGTAATGGATGAATTTGCGATATCCGTTGCCGTCACCGATTGGGTCCCTACGGTGTTTAAAGTGACGCCGTTGGTAAATGTATGAGAGCCGTAATCGGACGTAGTAAAAGAATAATCGGCGGGTAAAGTTGCCAGACTATCGCTGCTGGTGAAGTGAACCGTGCCGGTATAACCGGTGACAGTATTACCGCCGCTATCTTTGGCGGTTACCGTGATGGAACCTGCCGTAGCGGCGGTGCAAGGATTTGGAAATCCGCTGACTACCAGTGTTGAAGCTGGACCAGTGGTAGCTATCAATCCGGCACCCCAGCTCGGGACATTATCAATGCCATTGGTGGAAATCTGACTTACCAACTTCCCCGAAGCGTTCATAATATATATCCCGGCGGTGGTGAGGGAACCGCCATAAAAAACGAGATATTTGCCATCGGGGGACCAGGCTGACTCCGCGCCGTTGCCAATATTTGTCTTGTTTGCTCCAGCGGGTGTAATAGTATACACCACACTAGGATTTGAACTATAGTCGTAACTATAAGAAATCGTGGAACCATCAGGCGACCATTTCGGGTATTGAATGGTGCCTACAGGATTACCTCCTACAACTGTAGTGGTTAACGTAGTAAGATTAGAGCCATTAATGCTGCTTGTATCAAGATTCGTTTGACCTTGTACGAAGACTAGCTTGGTCCCATCAGGACTAAAAGCAGGATATCGATAATCGCCGGTGGATGGGGAGAGATTAACCTCGGTGGGACCCCCCCCGTTAGCAGTCATGATGTAAATATTGTTCCAAGCACTGCGGTCGGATTGAAATACGATTTTTGTGCCGTCCGCCGACCAGGACGGGTTATCGTCCTGAGTATCTGAATAAACTGACTGAGGGTCATCCAGCAATGTCTGGCCGGAACCATCGGAATTCATTACCCAGAGTTGCTGGTTGCCATCACTGCCTTCCCACTTAATATAAGCAATTTTCGTGCCGTCAGGCGAAAGGCAAGGATCCCGATAATCACCGGAGTCAAATGTCAACTGTGTCCGGTCAGAACCATCGGCATTCATGATATAGATTTGGTAAGGTCCCGCACCCGTTATACTCGAATATACGACGATTTTGCCGGTGAGCGGGGCCATTATTGCGACACTATGGTCAGCTCCGGCGCTGACAGCCACGGCACCGCTGACACCCGTAATCAGTATCGGATAGCCGGAACTAACCCCGCCAAGAGCGCCGCTGCCGTCAGATCCCCAACCGCAGACCGTACCATCTGAATTTAAGGCCAGGACATGAGGCGTGCCGGTAGTACCGGCAGAAATTGAAGTAATCCCGGTAAGATAACCTGAGTCGTTAATTCCCGCTACTTCGACCGGTGAGGTCGTAGTGTAAGTTAATTGGGCATTAATACCTAATTGACCGGAGTTATTACTGCCCCAGGAATAGACATGGCCGCTATTGTCCAGAGCCAGGCTGTACAGTTCGCCGGCAGAAATGGCGGTAATCCCGGTAAGATTACCTCCGTCAGTCCCAACTACTTGATAAGGATGGCTTTCAGAGCTGGGATAAAGATTTCCCATACCAAGCTCACCGTCGGTATTATCGCCCCAGGACCATACCGAACCATCAGACTTGAGGGCCAGACTGTGGCTATACCCGGCGGCAATTGCGGTAATGCCGGAAAGATAACCGGTCCCGGTAGAACCGCTAACCTCAACAGGGACGTAAGTATTGGTATTGGAACCGGTACTAACATTGTTGCCGAGTTGACCGTAAGCTTCATAGCCCCAGGCCCAGACGGTGGCATCCGATTTTAACGCCAGACTGAAATAATCACCTCCGGCCGCGATGGCGGTAACGTTGCTCAGACTGCCGACCTGCACCGGTGTTTTACTACTGCTGGTGGTATCGCTGATACCCAGTTCACCATAGGTATTATCGCCCCAGGCCCAGACGGTGCCATCCGATTTTAGCGCGAGGCAATGATGGAAACCGGCTGATATTGCTATAACACCCGTGAGGTATCCCGAACCCCCGGAGCCTTCAACCTGAACCGGGGTATAACTGTCATTGTTAGAATTGTTTCCTAACTCGCCGAAGCCGTTATCACCCCAGGCCCAAACGGTGCCGTCGGACTTCAGCGCCAGAGTGAAGCGAAAACCGGCAGAAATCGCGGTGACTCCGGTCAGTCCACTCACCTGAACCGGGGTGTTGCTGCTGGTGGTGGTTAGGTAACTGACACCGAGTTCATCCCAACTGTTAGTGCCCCAGGCAAAAGGTGTATCTGAACCGGTGACATTAATCGTAAAATTCTGAGACAGGACGGCGTTTGATGAGTCCTTTACCTGCATCGTGAAATTATATTGACCGCCGGCAGTAGGAGTACCGGAGATAACCGCAGTGGCAGAGTTAAATGTCAACCCGGTCGGCAATGCCCCTGCAGTTTGAGCCCAGGTATAAGTGCCGCTGCCGCCGGTGGCCGCCAAAGTAAAAGAATACAGTACGTTGACATAACCGGATGGAGGCTCAGCAGCGACCGCCAGAGGCGCACTGAACACGGCCGTATTCAAAACGAACCAATGTTCTGAACTAGAATCATAAACATTGGCTTGAATAGTCTCCGGGCCATTGGCTGAGATAGTTAAAGGAAGTCCTGTACTGGTTACACTTGGTGAACTGCTGCCGGGAGTGCTCCCGTCTGTGGTGTAATACATAGTTTCATGATTATCCAGCTGGGCATTTATCACCACATTCTGGGTAGTTAGATAATAACCACCGTTTGGTGTAATGGTGAATAACCCTTTAAAAAATGGATAAGCCGTATTTCCATTAGTGGTCCAAATGTTGGTAAAATCCCAACCGGAATAAGTAGATGAATTCGGGGTTATCGTCCCGACGGTAGTGGGGTCGTTACTCACAGCTGAATAACAGCCGCTGAATGTGGTCACCCAACTGGGATTACCATCGTTATTAGCCATATCGAGGTTGGCAGCACTTGCGTAACAATTGGTTGTTGTTCCCAATCTTGAATGCCCTATCAAACTGCCGGCTTCAGGTGAGTTTGAGACGCTTCCCGTGGCATAACAGTTGGCAATCGTGTTGGAATAACTGTACCCGATCAGACCGCCCCCTTGTTGATTTACAGAACTGCTGATGCCATCTACATTACCGGTGGCGAAGCAATACATGATGTCGCCATCATTATTGGTATGTCCGATCAGACCGCCGACCTGGATCCCTGTGGTTACCGTTCCGGTAGCCCAGCAATGTTCGATTTTGGTGTCATTAGCGCTGCTTCCGATTAAACCGCCGGTGTACGTATAATAATAATTGGTAGTATCGGGAGTGCCGCCGGTTACGGCGCCGGTCGTATAGCAGTAAGTAATCGCACAATTACCGCTGGTACCAATCAGACCGCCGGTGTCACCGGGATTGGAACTGGAAGTAGGGGCGCCGCCGGTGACGTTACCTGTGGCATAGCAATATGTAATAGTGCATGGTTTGGTTCCGGATAAACCTGAAATATTACCAATTAGTCCGCCTATCTGAGTGGAGGTGCTGGTTCCCGTGACGTTACCGGATGCGTAGCAATGTTGAATTGTAAGTGTCGTGGCGGTCATAATGCCGTGCCCCAGCAATCCTCCCAGATATGCGTTGCCCGTCCCGTTGCCGATAACATTACCGGTAGCATAGCAATAACTCAGATTCATATCCTGACTGGAACCCACCAGGCCGCCGACATATTGATTACCCGAAACCTGACCGGTGGCAAAACATTCGGTTAACGTCTCCCCCTGAACATAACCGGCCAGCCCGCCCACTAATTGACTCGAAGTATCACCATTCACTGCGGCGCTGGAATAGCAGTTAGTGATATTATTCGCGCCGCTGCCCTGGCTGGACCCGATTATTCCGCCGACTGCATAATCACCGCTTACAATTCCGGTAACATAACAGTTCGAAATCGAAGTGGTGCCGTTGCTCGTGCCTATCCCCACTAGCCCGCCAACGTCGTTAGTGCCGCTGACATTAACATTTGTTAAACCAAGATTGGTGAAAGTTGCCCCGGTTGTATAACCAAACAGGCCTACATAGTTGGCCGTGCCTGTTATCTTTAAACTATCGATAGTATACCCGTTGCCGTCAAAATGGCCGTTGAAAGCAACGCCGTTACCGCTGCCGTTACTGTTCACACCAATCGGGGTAAAACTGGCTGCCCCCATCGTAATATTACTGACTAGTTTGAAATAATAGATAGCAGGCGTATTCTGCAGGCCGGCATAAAATGTCGCCATTGTGCCGAGGTCGGTGGCATTGGCAATAAGATAAGGGTCCGAACTGGTGCCGCTGCCCCCGGAATATAAACCCGTGGCTGACACCGGAGAACGTAAAGGAAAAACAGCGACCGAACAGAGAATTGATACTATGATTACTGTAGCTAACAGTTTTTTTAGAAGATGCCGCAAAGTTTTCTTCATAAAACAATAACCTCCTTTAAAACAAAAACCGACCTCTTTCCCGGCCGGTTTCACTATTAGCTCCCTGACATCCAAGTGACCATGATACAGACGTCAGTTCAAAGCTGCCAATACATCTATTGTTTCGCTTAGCCCCACACAATCCTACACAGTACATTTAGATAAAGATTATTCAATATCAATATAGCATTCAATAATAGTATCACAAATCAGCCCAAATGTAACACCGGTTTGAAATTTTGTCAATAGTAGTTTGGAACAAAACAAAAATGTTACGTTTTCTACTATTTATCGTTGTTATTCTCTCCAATTCTCAAAATATTTGATAGCAGTTCTTTTTTGGGGGATTACAATTTCTGAGCACCGTTCTGAGTTGTTTCGCCCGGGGTTGCTAACTGGTCGATTAGTGAAAAAACGAGCAAGATCGGATTTTCGATCGTAATCGAGTCCATCCCTACGCCAACTCCACCATAGAATTGTCTTAACAGTTAAATTCAGATTTCAGAAGTTTAAAATGTGTTACCATTTGCCAAAATTAATTGACGCCGAACTCAAAGGGAGTTTGATGAAGTCGTAGACAGGACGGTTGAACTTGCAGACACACGATATAAACTACTAAAATTAGAGAATATAAATATCCACTTCCGGCAGAAAAACTAAAACAGTTTTATATTATCTAAAAAAGAGGAGGTGACGACCGAGAGGAATGTCTGATGAAACAGATGGGTTGGACTGCCAGGAACAAAACAAGAGAGGCGCCCAATAACAGCGCTTTAGAGTAAGATAAGTAAACGAGTCTCAAGTAATATAAAAATGAGGAGAAAAAAGAATGACTGAAGAGAAATTAGATCCGATTGACCATCTGCTTGAAGAGTGGGGAAAATTGGTGGGACGCATCCTCACCAGTGAAGATTTCCGCGCCAGGGGGCCGGGGTTCGAAGGTAACATTCTGAGCGATAACACGCTTAACAGAGATGTTACCCAGGACGGGATACGAATTTTCGTAAACGGTGAAGGCGATTTGAACCCACTTTTCCGTGACTCGGAGTATGCCAAGAAGACCAAGTATAAATGTATGATTGCGCCGCCAAATTATCTTTACACGATTTGCTATGCCCAGTCACCCCCGGACCACGGTCCGGTGATTGCGGGCGTAGATGGAATGTATTCGGGCTGCGACCGGGAGTGGTTCCGGCCGGTATGCGTGGGAGACACCTTCACTTACAGGGTAATGTGCCCCGCCGAAAATAAAGTAATGCCCAGCAGGTATGCCGGGCGGAAAGTGCTTTCCTACGAAAAAACCGACTATTACCGGCAGGGTGGAGAGCTGGTTGCCGGATACAGCAGTTATGAACAATGGTTCGATTTAAAAAAAGCCGAAGAGCTGAATATCTTCGGGAAAACGGACCTGGTCAAAATGCCGGAGTACACCGAACAGGAGATGAAAGAGATTTATGCGGCGCAGGACCGGGAGGAGATTCGCGGCGCGAATCCCCGTTATTGGGAAGATGTGAAGGTGGGCGATGAGCTAACACCGGTAGTACGCGGGCCAGTAAACGACGCTGAATTGACGGCTTGGCATGCGGCCGGCCATGCGCATTTTATCTCGGAGCGGTTGACCCGCATCATGTGGGAGAAGATGCCGCCGTCCCCCAGTTGGAAAGGGGTAAATAAATGGGAATTCGGCCAGGGCTTTTTAAAAGGGCAAAATAAATCCGAAGTTCCGGATGGCAAGATTAGCGCTGCCCATCCCCGTCGTGTGGTTGTGGGGCAGCAGACGGAGGCATGGCTTTATATCATGCTCACCAACTGGATGGGCGACGACGGGTTCCTGTGGAAGTTCAGCGCCCAGATCCGGAAAATGAACATGATCGGTGATACGACCTGGAGTAAAGGCAAGTTAATAAACAAATATTGTGATAATGGAAAATACTGTGTGGATATCGACCTCCAGAGTATCAATCAAACAGGAGCGGTGACAGTTACAGGAAAAGCTACGATAATTCTGCCCTCCCGTGAACATGGTCCTGTGGTTTACCCGGTGCCCTATGCGCGGGTTCCAATGAAAGCATAGAATATTAAAATACTGAGTGTCCAGCACTCACCATTTAAGCGGACAACAAGGCTCCCTTCGGCGTCTGTGATTACAGGCACCGGATGGAGCCTTTTCCGATGATAGACTTCCCGAATAAATTGCCCACCCCGCATTATAAGGGGGAGCGGAGAATGCCATATTAGACTCCTCATTTCAGGTTAAAAGCTGTTCAAGTTTATAATGAGCTATATCTATTTCTTCGGCGTCATCAAATCAACCTGTATCCTCTTGAGGTTGGTATACTCATAAAGGCCGTATAAGGAGCCCTCTTTGCCGATGCCGCTCTCCTTGTAGCCGCCCCAGGGCAATTCGGCTCCGCCGCTGCCGGCATTATTCAGCACGACCGTTCCGGCAGCTATTTTATTGGCGAACCTCATAGCCCTGGCATTATCCCGGGTCCAGACATAAGACGTCAGCCCGTAAGTGGTATCGTTCGCCATTTCGATCACTTTATCATCCGAGTTGAACTTCTCCATGATGCAGACCACCGGACCAAAAATTTCTTCTCTGGCGATTTTCATTTTCTGAGTGACATTGGTGAATATCGTGGTACTACGTAATAGCCTTTATTCATCGGCGGGGTGGCTGGCCTTTTACCCCCAAGAATCAGGGTGGCACCCTCATCGATACCGGATTTGATATAACCCTCCACCTTGTCCCGGTGCTCGGCGCTGACCAGTGGCCCCATCTGTGTTTTTTCGTCGGTAGGGTCACCGACCACCATTTTCTTAGCGGCCGCCGTCACCTTTTCCAGGAATTCGTCATAGACTTTCTCATGGACAAAGAATCTACCCGGTGCCGCGCATATCTGGCCGGAGTTGGCGAACTGAAACATCATCATCGTACTGACTGCGGTGCTCACATCGGCATCATCCAGAATAATTACCGGGTTATTGCCGCCCAATTCAAGTTGTAGACGTTTCACAGTTTGGCTGGCCAGAGCCATTATTGCCTTGCCGGTTTCACAGCTGCCGGTAAAGGCTACCATATCGACACCGCGGTGGGAGGCTAACGCTTCGCCAACCGTGCCACCGGGGCCGGTAATAACATTGACCGTGCCCGGCGGCAGTCCGAGCGTATCCAGTATTTCAGCCAATTTAAGAGCGGAAAGCGAATCGATACTGGGTGGTTTGATAATGCACGTGTTGCCCAGTGTCAGAGCCGGCGCCAGTTTTTGAATAATCATCAGGAGCGGCAGGTTCCACGGTGTAATCAGGGCGACGACCCCGATTGGTTCACGCTGCAGATATGCCAGCTCATTCGGGCCGGAGGGCACAGTGTTACCCATCAATGACCTGGCATTATAGGCGGCCCATTCAAACCACTCTGCGGTTCCGGCAGCCTTAGGTGCAGCCCTCAGTGTTGGAGTGCCATGGTCGAGCGTATCAATCCGGCCTAATTCTTTGGCGTTTTCCCTGACCAGCGCCGCAATTTTCATCGCTATCTGAGAACGTTCTGCCTGAGGCTTTTCCGACCATAAAGGAAATGCCTTTCGGGCGGCGCCGACGGCTTTATCAACATCAGCTTTGCCGCCAAGCGGAACCCGGGCAATTTCCGCCTCTGTAGCCGGATTAAAAACCGGATAAGTCTCGCCTGATTCGGCGTCAACCCATTTCCCACCTATCCACATCTTGTATTCAGACATGTTTTTATTCTCCCCATTTATCATTTGATACGGTTATATACCCACAGAATCCGATTGTCAAGCCTGCTTAAAACCAATTGACAACAGATTTCGAGCCACTTATAATGGTGGCTATTAAATAAAAGCCAAGGACAATGAAATATGGAAGAAGTTAGAAAAGGATTTATACTCACAAAAAAAGATCTGGAGCAAACATGGCGCATCTCGCATGGCATAAAAGCAGGCGGCGCCGTAGATATGGGCCGTTATAGTTTCCTTGATAATCAGGAGTCTGAAGGGGCAGCGTGTTCCAAGTATATAATGCTGGGGATGGACAAACTACAGCCAGGCGGTGGAATCGAAGAGCATTATCACGAATCCAGCGAGGAGATGCCCGTTTTTGATCATGCCTATTATGTGATTTCCGGTCGAATCCGGGCAACGATGGGAGATTTTGAAAAGACGGTTGGTGCCGATAGTTTAGTCTATTGCCCTTCAAACATAAAACATTCCATTACTAATGTCGGGAAAGGCACCGCTAAAATACTCAGGATTAAGGGATCAGGTGAGGGAATGAAGACCGGCGGGGCAATCTTCACAAAAGGGAAAGGCCGCGTTGACTATTGGCGGCCGGA
>JBKQML010000264.1:0-10240 GCA_052326545.1 Dehalococcoidales bacterium | reverse complement strand
TGGCCAAAACATTTAACTCCATCACGGAACCTTTTAGTCGAAAAAAACCGGCGGCCGGCATTAGTAAAAGTCAATAAGTATTAAGTTTGTAAAGGGGTGCAATGGTTACTAACAATTCTAACGGAAGTGTCAGTCTGGGTGAAGCGGTCGGCAAGTATCTGGCAATTTTGCCCGATGAGAAAAAGAATGCCGCGCAACAGGAAATCAATAATTTCATCCGCTGGTACGGCGGTCGGGAAAAAACCTTTGATGGATTGGAGGGTTCTGCCGTCGGTAATTATGCGGAACGTTTAGCCCGGACCGATGCCGCCTGCGTGCAAAAACTGGACCTGGTCCGGGGGTTCCTGAACTATGCCCACAAACAGCATTGGTGTAAAGAGAATCTCTCGGTCAGTATCCGGGTGGTGAAAAAAAGTAAAACTAAAACTTCGAATGGCTCTGTAAAAAAGAAGGGCCAGAAGAAAGAGCCCGCTTACATGACCCAGAAAGCCTACAACGACATTGAAATCGAACTGAAAACCCTGCAGGAAAAGCGGCTGGTTGTGATTGAAGATGTCAAAAGAGCCGCGGCGGATAAGGATTTCAAAGAGAATGCGCCGTATCATGCCGCCAGAGAGCAGAAAAGCATGCTTGATGGTAAAATAATGGAACTGGATGAGATGATTTCCACGGCGGTTATCATCGAAGAGAATGTGAATACCGATACGGCCGGTATCGGCAGCACCGTCATCTTGCGGGATCAGGATTCCGGCAGGGAATACCGTTATTCTTTAGTCGGGCCCAGAGAGGTGAATCCGGCCAAAGGCAAAATTTCCACCGTTTCCCCGGTGGGTAAAGGCGTACTCGGCAAAGCCGTCGGCGATAAATTTGAAGTCTCGGTGCCGGCGGGTAAATTGCACTTCGAACTCAAAGAAATCCTGCACTAAGCTTGGAATTTGGAATTCCGAAGGTACTCAGCCGCAGGCTGATGTATGGAACTTGGAGTTTAATTATGGTGGACTGGAAAATAACCTCTAGTACCTTTAATTGCCGGGCCGTTGCGGACGAAGTCACCATCATTGTCAAAAACGACTGGACGGTACAGTGTTCCGGTTTTGATAAACTGAAGAACTCGCGCCGCGCCCAGTTGCAGATGGTCGAGCGCAGTCTGGATTTGAAGCGTACCCTGGATTGTAAGGGCATGCAGTGCAAACAAATCGCCGACTACCTCGAGAAATTGCGCTCGGTAGAAAACCTCCCTGCAGGGAATCAGTAACTCAATCTTCTCTAGTCAGCTCTCTCCTTCCTAAGTAGATATACAGAGAGAATTCAGCGAAGGTTAGTCTCCTCTCCTTGAGTCCTTCAGCTGAAGGACGAAATACTTTTGCTTTTCAAGCAAAATGTACAGTGCGGGAGAGAATATAGTGAGGGGTGAGACCCGCTTTAAGAGAGTGGGGTTAGTGCCTTATCAGCCACAGCAGCCTCGCCGAAATGACCGTCATCCATACCAGCGGAATACTCAGTAATATTCGCTCGTAGACGCCAAACCACGGGTTGATTAGTTGTGGAGCCAGGGGGTGGGCGAACACCCAGTATAAACCCAAAGCCAGTGCCGCAATTCCTGCTGCCGCGGTGATACCGGCAAAAGGACGCCAGCGTTTATCCGACATCAGGCTCGGGACTAATAGCAGCGCGCCAAACGGGAAAGCGCCGGCCGTGACCAGGAAAACCCAGTTATGGATATTATAGGCTAATGTCTTTGGCGCAAACGGGTTCTGGTTGACCCGGAAAATTGCCGTCAGTAGCTGCGCCAGTCCCAATAAAATAAAAAGTAAACACGCCAGCCGCCCGGCTTTGGATTTCGCGATGCCGATGTAAACAGCCGTGCCGAATGCCGTCATAAACACCATCGCCAGGCAGAAATTCGCTGTTTGCACCCAGCCGTAACGGCCGAATATCAGGCGGCTGATGGAATCTACCCACGGATCATAACCCGGAAGGAGCGCTTGCGCCAGCAGTAATATTGCCCAGAAAAGAACCGGGCCGGCAATCCCCGCGACCGCCAAAGCTGTGAGCAGCCGCCGCGCTCCCCTCGTCATTGCCTGTCCCTGATTGTCTGTTTTCGCCGGTTTTTCCATCGACTATCCTAAGACCCCAGACCGAAATGCGTTTTTCTCTCCTTTGTAAGCTGTAGGTCGCAACCGAAAGTACTTTACGGAGTTATTCGGAGTAAATGTAGAGAGAGACCTAGAGGGAACTGAGTTTTAGGTTAGTCTCCTCTCCTTGAGCCCGCAGGCGAAATACTTTTGCGTTTAGCGCAAAATGTACAGGGATTTAAGGTGAGGGAGTTGCCTTTACTTCTTGTTTATCACCAGCTGTCCTTTCCCGTCGATATCCGCGCTGATGCCAGTATGGTACCACCCGTCAACCAGCGCCGCCGCGGTCTTCTGCGGGTCTCCCTGATAACCGGAAAAGAGCGAATCCCCTCTCACTAAAAGTATGCCCTCCGGGGTAATCCGGACTTCAGTGTTGGCCGTCGGGCGCCCGACCGTTGCAAAATCGATTTCTTCCTTACCCTGACCGGCAATCACTCCGGTTTCGTCCAGCGCATAGGCCTGCCGTAAATTAATGCCGACGGCCTGCAGGAAGCGGAAAGTCTCCGGATTCAAGACAAGGCCGTCGCTGGCGGCGAATCTGACACGGTGCAATCCAAAGCTGCTCCGCAGCGGACGGAAAAGCAGAAAGTAAGCAGGGATGTTCAGTAACAGCCGGAAAAAGTTCGGTCTTTTGTTGCTGATTCTGGCGTCGGCCAATTTGTACCCGCCCGGCAGGAACAGGCCGGCATAGAATTTCGTCAATGGGTTGGACTTTATCTTCGCCTGGATTTCCGCGGCGGTGGTTTCCCACTGTTTCGGGCCGTAAACCACAAAGTTCGTGCTTGTTATCCGCATGTCGGCGATGAGGGTGTCGGTACTTTGCGGGAAGTTCAGGACGGCGCCGGTTAAAATGTGCGGCATCGCGGCAAAGCAGCGGTTTTCGACGCCGGTCACGGGAAAATTGGAAATCAGGTTAAAGTTGGCGCGCACCGGGAAGCGCAGCAGCAGGCCCTGGCCGGAGCTGATCAGTGCCTTCTGCGTCATCACGATGCCCTCCGGCGCTTCGTTTGTGCCCGCGGTATAATAGATTGCGGCAACGTCGTCAGCCGTGCCTTTATCGATGTTCTGCTCAAAAACATCAGGGTTCTTTTTCTCAAATTCCTCGCCCAGTTTCAGCGCAGCGGCGAAATCGATTAACAGCGAATCTTTGGCGTTTTTCAGACCGTCGCTGTTCCAGTAGATAATCTTTTTCAGTCCGGCCGTTGGGTCGTCTCTGATGGCCTGGAATTTGGTAATCTGAGCCTGGTCCCGGACGACGGCGAATTTCGCTTTGCACTGGCCGGCAATGGATTTCAATCCGGTCGATGTTACCTCGGCGGGGATACAGGAGGCAATGCCTCCCGCGGCCTGGACGGCAAACTGGCTCCAGAACCATTCCGGCTCATTATTCCCGATGATGCAGACAATGTCGCCGTGTTCCAGACCGAGGCTGATTAATGCCAGCGAGAGCTGCCTGATAGTATCGTAATATTTGCGCCAGGTAATTTTTTTCCAGACGCGGCCTTGTTTCTGCGACATCGCGGTCTCGTCCGCGCCGAAGTCATAATTGTGCCGGATGTAAGCGGGAATGGTCACGAAGCCCCGCGGCGCCTGCGGCGGTGTCACCGAAAGCGTAGGTTCATTTTCAGGTTGCATTGTCATAACTAACATTATACTCCAAAACCCTCCTTCTCATTCCCGCGAAAGCGGGAATCCAGCCCTTATTATCCCAACTTCCCACTTCCATTGCGAGACCTTATCCCCATCCCCAGACAAGGTCGCGGCAATCTAAAATCCCCCCACCTCAGCCCTCTCGCCCCAGCGAGGCTATAGTACTTTACTTCGTAACCAATCATTTCGAAGTAAATGTAGAGAGAGTTTGGAGATACAAGGGGTTTTGTCATCCTGAGCGCAGTCGAAGGATCTAGTCCCCCATTGTCGTTCCTGCGAAGGCAGGAATCCATCCCCGCAACACTAGAATAAATAGCTTAATATACTAGATTCTTCAGGTACTGCGGTAACTTCATACATCGGCTTGAGGCCAATACATTTTGACTAAGGTCAAAAGTACCTTCAGCTGCGGCTTTCGGAGTATTTCGCCTGCGGGCTCAAGAATGACAGGTTTATGTTTGCCTTTGTTAACCCGTCATTTTTGTGTATTTGAAATTTCGGGAATCATTTCTTGAAATTAAGTATGCGGCGCCCCTCGCGGTAAACATGATAATGCGATGCGATTTGGGATTTTGTCCCAAACTGGAATGACTTTGCCGAATTAGAGGGTGAAATTCCCTGCGCTATCCCCCGGATAAATTCTCCCTTAATCCCTCCTTAAAAAGGAGGGAGACTGGTGTTTTGATAGATGGGGGAAATGCCCCTTTCGGCATTTTTGGCAGCTGAACTTCCATACTTCATTTCGAAAAACTCAATGAAGTACGTGCGACTGCGGTCTTCCGTATTTGCCCTTTATACATCAGCTCTTTAAGCTGAGTACCTTCGGCTGGGCGCTTTCAGGACGGGTTCTGACGGACATTTACCGTCCGGTTTGGTGTAGTCAGAAATTATGGAGATTCCAAATTCAACCCATATATGACCCCGGCGGCCAGAACATGACGGAGCGTTTCTCGTATCTCGCACAAACGGTGAGATTATTGTATGATATATGATTTAATACTGTCAAGCGGATTTTGTCACTATTTTTATGCCCTTTCTCTCCAAACTCTCTCCTTGAGTCCTTCAGCTGAAGGACGAAATACTTTTGACCTTCAGTCAAAATGTACAGGGGCGAGAGTGCTGAGATTAAGGTTTTTATTTATAATTTGGGATTTAAGTTTTGTTTGGAAGTTGGTATTTGGAACTTGGAGTTTATCCGTTGTTTGGAACTTGGAATTTATTGCCGTCAGTAGGCAGGGAGATACTCTCGGCTGCGCTCGAGTACCTTGCCCTTCGTCTGTGGACTCAGGGTGTGATTAAAGTCCTCTCAGGAACTCAGGTCTGAGGGTGTTGGGGTCGCCCTTTTTGATGATTTGCTCCAGCGCCTTGATCATTTTCTCCTTGTCCTGCGGCAGGGTGCCCCGGACGGAGAAGTAGTTGGAGGCGTGCATCGAGCTGAAAAAGCAATTGCTGAAGTTCGCGTTTTTAACAATGGTCAGCAGTTCCTGCAGCGACTCGAACGGGGTAATCAGGTGGAACTTGCCGGAGGCGGCGTCGGCGTACATCGGGGTGCCGGGCACCAGCGTCATCGTCAGCGCGCCGACATAATCCGGGTCCATCTCACTGAGGACTCTGGCGGTGGCCAGGGTGTGCCTGTCACCGGCTGCTTTTTGATCCTTTAGTTGCAGGACCCCGCCCAGTCCTAAAATAACGGTGACGGACGTAAGAATGCCGGCGGCTTTGACCTTTTGCACTGCCTCGATGACCTGCGCCGCAGTAACGTTTTTACAGATCCTTTGTAAAATCTCGTCGTCGCCGCTCTCCAGTCCGATATAGAGGATGCCCAGCTTCAGCGCCTGCAACTCTTTGAGCTCGTCGACGGTTCTACGAAGGATGTCCTGAGCGGTGGCATAAGCGCCGATGCGACGGATTTCCGGCAGTTTCAGATTGAGGTACTGCAGCGTCTCTTTGAGCCTGGGGAAGGGATAAACGAGGGCATCGCTGTCGAGTAAAAACACGTCGTTGCCGTCCCATTCCTGGGCGACGGCGTAAACAATCGGGGGGATTTCGGGCAGGGTGAGGCCGCGGTGCATGAACAGGGCGAGGGCGTCGATTTCCAGTTTGACATCCTCGAGTTCCCGCAGATGGAGTTTTTCGCCCCAGCGGTTGCAGAAGGTGCAGGTGTTATTGGAGCAGCCGCGGGTGAGCGGGAGGAAGTAATCGCGCCACTCGGAAGGGGGACGGATAATATCGGGACGTTGGAAGTTCATAATAATTACCTATTTCAGCTTACTCGAAATTCGTTTACGTTGTCATTTATAATAATACACAATGCCGTATTTACACAACGACCCACTCCTTAATCCTCGCCCTAGAAGGGCGAGGGAGGCTGTTTAGAGGGGCTGCGCCCCTCTAACTCAGGCCTTGCTTAATATGTAATTAAGGCGAGGATTCGTTCGTAAGGACGCGGGAGAAAATGGGGTTGGAGGTAAGGATATGGGCGGGAGAGAGGCGGTAAGTACTGCCGGTTTGAAGCAATAGTTCTTCCTGCACCATTTTATCGAGGCGGGCGATGATGGCGGAGGTGTTGGCCGGTCCGAATTTAGCGGTGAGTTCGTCAGCATTCAGGCCTTCTTC
This sequence comes from Dehalococcoidales bacterium, assembly GCA_052326545.1. Lineage (GTDB taxonomy): Bacteria > Chloroflexota > Dehalococcoidia > Dehalococcoidales > Fen-1064 > Fen-1064. The sequence goes on along the minus strand of JBKQML010000264.1, from coordinate 3,839 downwards.
GAGGAGGCGCAGGCGGAGCATGGCTTCTTCGGCGGCTTTGTTGGCGGGGGCCAGTTCTTCGACGTACTCGATCTGGCCGGTCGGATTCGTTAGGTAAGCATCGAGGTCATTTTTGTTTTTGAAGCGCTTGCCGTCGAGGTGGGAAGCGGCGGCGGGGCCGAGTCCGAGATATTCGCCGCCGCGCCAGTAATTGAGGTTGTGCCGGCATTCAAAGCCGGGGCGGGCGAAGTTGGAGATTTCGTAATGGACGAAACCCTGAGCCAGCAGGAAAGCGCGGGCCTGCGCAAAAAGTTCCGCCTGGGCATCGTCGGAGGGGAGGTTAGGTGGGGGATTGAGGGCCAAAGGAGTCCCTGTTTCCAGCGAGAGGCAGTAGACAGAGAGGTGCGGGATGCCGAGGTCTGTGAGCGTCTCCAGCGAGTTGCAGAGGCTGTGCCAGGTCTGGCCGGGGAGGCCGATAATCAGGTCGGCGGAGATATTGTAGAAGCCGAGTTTTTGGGCGAGTTTGACGGCGGAAATTGACTGGGCGGCGGTGTGAATCCTGCCGATGCTCTGGAGTTCATTATCGGCGAGGGACTGGACGCCGAAGGAGAGGCGGTTGAAGCCGAGGTTTTTGGCCGTCTGGAGAAAGGATTGAGTGGCGGATTCGGGGTTGGCTTCGAGGGTGGATTCGGCCAATTGTAGCCCCTCCCCTTTCAACTTCTCCCCTTTTTGTGGTACACCCTCATCCTGACCTTCTCTACATTCGCTTCGCTCAGTACTATAGCCCGTCAAGGGAGAAGGAACTAACGTTACCAGGTTTTTAGCGGAATTGTTCTGTCTTGATTGATTGGGGCGGTCAGGTTCGAAACCTGAGCCCTTTTTTTGTACACCCTCACCTTTATCCTCTCCCATCAAGGGAGAGGAGACTGACAAGACATAGAGGCCGGTGATGAGGATTTGTAGGTTTTGGGGGCCGAGGAGGCTGGGGGTGCCGCCACCGAGGTAGAGGGTTTGGAAGGCTAATTCTCCCTTTAAATCCCTCCTTAGAAAGGAGGGAGAAGGCAAATCCCCCTTAATCCCCCTTTGCGAAAGTGGGAAACTAACTGCTTCTTGGAGAAGGGCCTGGACGTAAGAAGACATCGCGGATTGGCGATCGGGGAGGGAATAGAAATCGCAGTAGCTGCATTTGCGGACGCAGAATGGGATGTGGATATAAAGGGCTTTCAAACTACGCCTCCCATGCGACTAGGATCCTTCGACTTCGCTCAGGATGACAAGGATGTCACTCTTCCATTTTCAGGAGCAGGAGGAAGGCTTCCTGCGGGACTTCCACCGAACCGACCATCTTCATTTTTTTCTTGCCCTCGGCCTGTTTTTCGAGCAATTTGCGCTTGCGGGTAATATCACCGCCGTAGCATTTGGCCAGGACATCTTTCCTGAGGGCGACGATGTCTTCGCGGGCGATGATTTTACCGCCGATGGCCGCCTGGAGTGGGATTTCAAAATTCTGTCGGGGAATCAGTTTGCGCAATTTATGAATAAGTCCTCTGGATTTGGGCGAAGCGCTTTCGCGGATGGAGATGAAAGAAAGGGCGTCAACCTGATTTTCCTTGACCAGGATGTCCACTTTGACGAAATCGCCGGCTTTGTAGCCGAGGAAATCGTAGTCCATGCTGGCATAACCGCGGCTGACGCTTTTGAGCTTATCGTAATAGCCGGTAATCATTTCCGCCAACGGGAATTCATAGGTCAGGACGGCGCGCTTTTTATCCGGGTGGTCCATGGCGACGAGCCGGGCGCGTTTTTCATCGGAAAGGGCCATAATCGGGCCGACGAACTCGGTGGGCACGAAAACCTTCAGGGTGATAATCGGCTCTTCGATGTGGTCGATGCGCGTGGGGTCGGGGAATTTGGAGGGATTATCGATCATCTGGAAAGTGCCATCGGTCATGACGACTTTATAAATGACGGATGGCATGGTGGCAATCAGTTCCTGGCCGTACTCGCGTTTCAGCCTTTCGAGGGTGATTTCCATGTGCAGCATGCCCATGAAGCCGAGGCGGTAACCCCAGCCGAGCGCCGCCGAGCTTTCCTTTTCATAGATGATGGAGGAATCGTTGAGCTGGAATTTTTCCAGCGCGGCGGTCAACTTGATGTAGTCATTGGTGTTAATCGGATAGATACCGCAAAAAACCATCGGCTGGGTGTGACGGAAACCGGGGACAGCTTCAGTTTCGGGATGGTCGGGTGAAATAATCGTATCGCCGACGTGAATACTGCCGACTTTTTTGATAATGGCGCCGACATAGCCCACTTCGCCGGCGGAGATGATTTCGGCGGGTTTCAGCTCGGGAATAAAATAGCCCACTTCATCCACTTCGTGAACCTGGCCGGTGGACTTAATCATGATTTTATCGCCGTGCTTGAGGCTGCCGGAAAAGATGCGGATGTGCGGGATGACGCCGCGGTAAGTATCGTAAAAAGAATCGAAAATCAGGCATTTCAACGGTTCGGCAGCGCTGCCTTTCGGCGGCGGCACGAGGGTAACAATGGCTTCCAGCAAATCGTTGACACCGGTACCGTCTTTGGCGGAAACCAGCAGCGCTGATTTACCCGGTATGCCCAGCGAATCCTGCAATTGCTGGCGGCATTCGTCAATCATGGCGTTGGGAAGGTCGATTTTATTGATCACCGGAATGATTTCCAGTCCGGCATCGATGGCGAGATAGGCGTTGGCGATGGTCTGGGCTTCGACACCCTGCGAGGCATCCACCAGCAGCACGGCGCCTTCACAGGCTTTGAGACTGCGTGAGACTTCATAATTGAAATCGACATGGCCGGGGGTGTCAATGAGATTGAGGATATAATCTTTGCCGTCCTGCGATTTGAAGGGCATGCGGACAGATTTGGCTTTAATCGTAATGCCGCGTTCACGTTCCAGTTCCATGCTGTCGAGCACCTGGGCATTTTCGGTAGTGTGAATCATGCCGGTCATTTCCAGCATACGGTCGGCGAGGGTGGATTTGCCGTGGTCGATATGCGCGATGATGCAAAAGTTTCTGATATTTTCCATGCTAATTGAATAGTATCACGATAGAGGCAAAAGGGACAAGAAGCAGCGGCTGTCAGCGTTCAGTTATCATTAAAGAAATAATCAAGATTCAATTATCAAGCCGCCCAGCCCCACCGAGATCTGTATTTGCTTCGCAATATAATGCCGTCCGAGGCCTCCGATATTCCGCCGGTATGGATTTGGGCTGAGGGACTTTGCCCACCCTACAATCCTTGTGTCATCACTGATTATCCTTTGACGACTCTATCCCGACCTTCCTGTTTGGCTTTGTACAATGCAGTATCAGCCACGCGCAGGAGGTCTTCCATTTTGAGACCTGTTTCGGGATAAGCGGAGATTCCCATGGACATGGTAATCGTGCCGAGGATTTGACCCTGGAAAACCATTTCCATCTTTTTGATTTCTTCCCGCAAAACATCGGCACGTTTGAATGTATCTTCGAGTGAGGTTTCGGGGACAATGATTAAAAATTCTTCTCCGCCGTACCGGCAGGCAATATCAGAGCCGCGGAACTTATCTTTTAACAGTTTACCGATTTGAGCGATAATCTTATCACCGGCGGCATGACCGTAAACGTCATTGAATTACTTGAAGTGGTCGAGGTCTCCCATGATGATGCCGATGGGAGTTTTCTTCCGTGCGGCACGCATGATTTCACGTTGCAAGGATTCTTCCATAAAACGCCGGTTGTACAAACCGCTCTGGGGGTCCAGAATCGATTGTCGGGAAAGGCTTTCACTCAGTTTGACGTTGGCAATAGAAAGTGAGAGGTATTCGGACAAAGTGA
>JBKQML010000263.1:0-4662 GCA_052326545.1 Dehalococcoidales bacterium | reverse complement strand
CTTTAAGGCATCAATCACAGCGGGAAAGTTTATCTGATTAGGACACCTGGCGTAACATGTTTCACAGCATAGACATGTCCAAATGAGGTCCGTCTGTAATAGTTCGTCGCCGGCGCCGAGTTGCAGTCTTCGTATGATTTCAGAAGGCGGCGATTCGGTCTGGTCGGCTACAGGACAGCCGATAGAACATTTCTTACACTGGTAGCAGACACCTAAATTAACATCTGCTTTTTCCTGGACGGCCTTGAAAAGATCTCCAGTGGCTTTCTGTTTTGTAATTCTTGTTGTCATTTTCGATACTCTCTCATTTGAAAAAAATCCCTATTCGTCTGACTCGATTTGTATGTTAGCCGACAGTTTATCCGGAGCAACTTTTCGGTAGACTTGACCGGGCTGCTTATGTTTGCCGTCAACCGTCAGCAGGTCATCCACCCTAATCCCGAACAAACGCTCATTCTCCTGAAGATAAGGCAAGATCGTCTCCCAGTCTTGATCTGTCATCTTGAAGAAATTCCCGCCGTTCAACTGCTCGCGGACAAGATACTTATGAGGATCGCGTACGTATATGGCACCTCCGGAAGCAAGTGAAAACAGGTTGCCGCCTGGATAGGGTTCTTTCAAAGTAACTATGTTGCCTTTATCATCAAATGTTATAGCGTTCAAAATAACAAAACCGCCGCCGGTAAAGACATCTCCCGCCATGAAGGATTCAGCAAGGAAATCCAGGCAGGTGCCGTTAATCACGACCCTTGGTTTACCAACGGAATTAATCAATGGCCGGCCTGCAGCATTACCCAAAATAAAAATGGATCCGCCTTTGGCGCCATACAAGAATGTTTGTCCCGTGTCTCCGTGAATCACCAGCTTGCCTGCTTTAATGATCTGACCCAATTGATCCTGACCATTACCGTGGATGGTAATGGTCAAACCGTCGATGCCGGAACCGAGATAATCGCCGTCATTATCATAAACATCGATCGTAACGTCCTGGGTGTTAGGTCCAAGGCCGCAACCGGTAAAACGCTGTCCGGCACAGTTATAAACGATGAAGTGTTTCCAACCCTTCATGTATCCGTCTAATAAAAGCGAGGCATTCGATTCGTTTCCTTCCGGCGGAAAACCAAGCGTATCGATTACCAGAGTCGTCTCTTCGACATTAGGTCCTCTTAATTGTTCTCTGGTTTTATAATTGATCAACCGGAACTCACTTGCCGATGTTTCTCCTATTAAAGGGATAAGGGCAAACAATTTGCGCAAAGCAATACGAACGGTTTGCAGGATGTGCTTACGCTTCTTCGTACCGGTGCCATATCGCCGATCGTTAAGCAGCGTTAATATTTCAATGGCTTTTGCAAATTGATTCGAATCTTTAGCCAGTTTAATAACCGTATCACAGGCAAAGCCAATATCGGCAAAGGACCAGTTAACAATGTTTTCCATAAAATAATGGAAGACTCTCTGGCTGCCGGCATCAAACCGTTCACGAATATCTTTCTCTATCTTATCAGTATGAGTAGTGGGTTTTTTTATTTCTTTATTTAAATCATCTACTTCCATTCCTGACGGTAACCTTACAGGAACACCGAATTTATCAGTACAATTCAGCCGATAGTTGCCGGCTTTCTCTTTTTCAAGAGTAAAAATGAACGACCCGCCATCCGTTGAACTGCCGCCCCGGGCATTCCAGTATCTGTCGGCAACCGGGCAGATACGGCTGTCATCTTTCGACATACTTAGTAATGTTGCGTCAATCGCCTGCTTTTCAGAACAAATCAAGCCGACTTGTACTTCACCATCGGCAAAAGCGAAGACCTGCGGACGGAGCATGGATGTATCGGTAATACCCATGAGTTGAAATTTGTCAGCCTTCGCCAAGGTGCGGGCAATGATAAAGAACCAGGGGCCATCCGGGGAAGAATGAATATGAGTTGCCTGAATTGCACGATAGATGGACTGCTTCTCTTTGGCAAGTCTGTCGAAATCTATTTCTGTCGTAGGCGCCAGAGCCTCGATAATATATTCTAACGGATAGTGATAAGTCCTATCCAGCAAATCAAATATCTGAACTGATACTTCTGTATCGGTCAAGAATTGCGGATAAATATGACGTTGCGCAAGATATTCACTGACGGAACTGTAGTTGGCAAAATCGCCGTTATGGACCAGCGCGGTATTTATCGCTCCGAAGGGATGCGCGCCTCCAGGATGCCAGACCCTTCCTTTGGTTGGGAACCGTTGATGGGCAATCCAGACATGCGCCTTCAAATCGTCGATCTTATAATAATCTGTAATGGATTCCGCATACCCAACGACCTTCAGGATCATGATATTCTTACCGTAAGACATCACGAAGGCTTTTTTATCACCGAGTGAAGCGTAATATTCCTGATTCAGCTTAACGCTTTGCTGGCTTAAGAATTCGCCTTCAGCATCTTCACGGCTTAATCCAGCTAATTCATTTTTCGAAATAAAGGCATCCAGCGTTTCCGGTTTAACACGAACAAAATAGCGCATGACATCCGGGGGCTTGGCTTCCAAAGAAGGAATCGTTGTCCAGTCGGCAACGGTATCCATCAGATGGGAAGTTTTAATTTCGAAATAAGGAGTGATGTATTTGCTTTCCAGTTCCGGCCTGATCTCATTATCCAGAAACGCAATATGCACCATATAATAATTATCCAAAACGTCGCGGGTGACTCCAAGTTGCTCCGGTATAAAACCTAATGCCGCAATTCCGCCGCCCTTACCGTTCCCACGGTTATGCATCTGTTTGGACGGCTCGTGAATATGCCGGGCGGCAACCGGCTCGGTGGCACAAAAGCCGACGACACCGCAACCACCTTCTTCCTCCCCTTTGTAAGTAGGAGAAGGAATGTTTAATTCCTCAATCAGTTTTTGTCGGGAATCTAAAAGTTTTTCAATCATCCCGTTATTCATCTATGAATCTCCACATCATTATCATTGGTATAATCAAGGTGCATCAAAAGATCTGTGCGTCCCCGTAACTCACTCACACTCCGCAGTCCGAATCGTTTCAATATTTCTACAAGTTCCTTTCGCCAGGCGGCATATAGATTGATAATCCGTTGTGTGCCCCATTCAAGATCAACATCTTTCGCAAGTTCTGCGTCGGTCGTGGCAATACCGCGCGGGCAACCGCGACCGCTTTCACAGCGTGAACATCTTATGCAACCCAGTGCAACCAGTTCGGAAGTGCCCACAACAACACCATCGGCCCCCAACGCAATCGCTTTGGCAATGTCATGAGGCGTCCGTAATCCACCGCTAACGATCAGCGTAACCTTATCACGAATACCCTCCTGCTCCAGGAAGCGATGGACTTTGACGATACCATACTCAATCGGCATGGCGATATTTTTCTTGGCGATGTCAGGTGCTGCTCCGGTTCCACCGTATCCGCCATCCAGATGCACGATATGGGTACCGGCGGAATAGCTTCCCACAGCAACCATATCCACATCGTTAGGCGTAGAGACCTTGGTGGCAATCAGGGTCCGCCTGTTAACATGCTTGATCCAGTCCATGTGTTTTTGATGATCCTCGATGGAGTAAACGCTATGAAACGGAAAAGGTGAAAAAAGTGAAATACCCAGAACCGTTTCACGCATCCTGGCAACATCCGGAGTTACTTTATCGGCCAACAGATGGCCACCCAGACCGGGCTTGGCCCCTTGCGCATATTTGAATTCAACAATGCGGACACGCTGGATCGTCTCTTCACGAACACCGAAAAGACCGGTGGCAATTTGGGTGATGACATGATTATCATATGGCTTCATGCGTTCCATGTATCCACCTTCACCGGTACAGGTAAAGGTATTAAACGCCGTGGCCGCACGTGCCTTGGAAAGCTGGATCACGTTACTGACGGAACCGAAAGACATGCCGCCGCCATACCAGGGAACATCGATTTTCACCTGTGGCCGGCCGTCGTTCCGCTTGTTGAGCACAATACTGGTGTCGATTTCATCGTCTCGTAATTCAACGGGTGGTTTTTTAGGAAATTTGAATCGCAACCGATCAAACCCGCCTCCGGAAGCCCCGGTTTCATAATCGTACCCGTATTCAGGTGACGGGGATTCCCCCGTTTCCGCCATTTTCCAGGTCGCTATGAGCATATCCGGTGTCCAGCGATAGTCACCCATGGCCTTCAACATGGGATTTTCAACCATTTGAAGCGCTTTATTTGGACACAGGTCTATACAATAATGGTCAGTCTTCTGGCAGGAAGGACCTATACAAACGCTCAAATGCGGGGCAGAAAATAATTTATAGCCTGGTTTCAATACATGCACGCCGTGCGGACAAACCTGAGCACATTTACCACAGAGTTTACAATCACTGCTTCGGCGGATGATATATTTGGCTATCTCATTACGATAGCGTGAGGGCGCCGGCTTGACTTCACTCGATACCACAACTTCCGGCACCAGTGTTTTAATTGTATTTTCAGGCAGGACTTCTTTAAGCCCCGACTCTTTTGCCAAAAAGCCTTCCAAAAGTATCCTCCTCGAGATCTTCAAAAAATAATGCACGGCCGGTTTCACCACGCAGACGGCGGGCTTCCCGCATCCCCATGGCTCCCATCACCTCAATCAACTGGTCATGCCAAACGGCAATTAAATTCGTCATACGTCCGAC
>JBKQML010000262.1:0-8755 GCA_052326545.1 Dehalococcoidales bacterium | reverse complement strand
GAGGTGTCCGTTTTATTAAACCACAACAGAGCCGATAATTTTTCCAGCTCCAATATTTAAAGACAGTGAAGATCATGCAGTTTTTTTATAATTATTGATATTTTCTAATATTAGATCCATCCTTGAATAATGTGAACCAAGAAAGTTACCTGATCATCAAAGCATGACTAATCCGCTATCGACCTGGATGCACTGTCCTGTAATATTCCTGGATATATCAGAGGCTAAAAAAGCAACAGTGTTAGCCATATCATCAACTGTCTGATTTCTCCGCAACGGTGTCAGAGCTGCCATATCTTCGAACAACTTGTTCGCATGCTCCCCAAGGGCTGAAAAGAATTTGGTCGGAACTACACCCGGGGCTATAGCATTTACATTTATTCCTGATGGTCCCAGTTGTGTTGCTAATCCTCGTGTCAACTCCAGTACAGCGGCTTTAGCTGCACCATAAGAGCTAGGCCGACCCATTTTAGCCGAAATTGATGAAAAATTGATGATTTTACCATATTTACGTTCAACCATACCAGGAATGACCGCCTTTGCACAATTCATCGTTCCGTAAAGGTTAACGGCTAGATTTGTTACCCACATCTCTTGCTTCGATTCCATGAAAGACACTCCCAGTTCGAAGTTTCCACCTGCAGTGTTTACCAATATATCAATCTTGCCAAATTCTCGCAGTGCTGCCTTTACAATTTCGTCAACTTCAGAGCTTTTAGCTACATCTACTTTCAGCGCAATAGCCTTGTGTCCCAGAGCCTTAACCGACGCCGCTGTCTGTTTCGCTCCTTCGAGATCAATATCAGCTGAAATGATGTCACACCCTTCTTTAGCTAGAGTCAAACAGATAGCTTTACCCATGCCGACCTGACTGGCTGTTCCGGTTACCAATGCAATCTTATCTAGAAGTCCGTAATCCATTTTCCCCTCCATTATTTTTATTTTTATTTGCTATTCCGCCAAAAAAATTGTTTCTAATTTCCCCATTGGCTCTCTTTCGATTGTATTTTAACCAGTAACTACTATTGGGAATTATCAACTGCGAGCATCACTTTTTACATTCCATACGAATAATAATGATATTCAACTCACAGGGCATACCAGGGCTGTCACAGAATGTGGCTCAAAAGTGTATGTAAAGTGTGTGCCAGAAGTCTTGAGATTAAACTCTCTAACTCCTACTTGATTCGGTGCTTCTACGGTGTTCTCGGCCTTAACATCCGGCCCATTTACTACAGATACGTTTACATCTCCTGCAAACTGCCCACTGGTTAGCGTAATTACAGTTTCCATCGCATCATTTTTACTCTGGTTGACCACATAAACTACCAGTTTCTTGCGAGACTCATCCAGAGTGGCTGCGACATCAAGAGTCCGTATGCCGTTGTAACTGCGGTCGAGGAAGTTAGCAGAGAAAGTATCACCGTACCAGAAAACATCCAGCGCCTGTTTTCCACAGGTGTGACTGTAAATCTCAAATGGATAGAAAATAGGCTGCAGTAGTACCGGGCTGTCATAGTCGCTTAAACTAAGTCCCAACGGCATGACAGGCATTGTGGCGAAGTTGACCAATCGGACCGAAGCGGCATGGCGGATAAAGGCATTTAAATACAATCCTTCAACCAGGGCATCCTCCAAATTGATAAAAATTCTTCCTCTTTCATGAGTGGCTTCTTTACCGGGTGTGAGCCGCATGACACCCCACTCATCCCGGGTAAGGTTAACGGTGGCACCATTATCTATATCTGCAGGTACGCGGGAGACGCCCAACTCATCGACAGCGATATTAACGGCATGTTTAATGCCCCTTTCCAGACTAACTGCATGAATCAAACCTTCATAAGCACTCAGTCGCTCGTTAAGATCTTCCCCGAAGGCCATGTAGGTTTCAAATGGATCGTCATAATGTGTATGGGCATAACGGTGAATTGCCATATAATCTATACGGTCTCCTGCCTGTTCCAGCATCAGTTGTGCCCGTTCAACCCATTCGGCTTTCGGCCCGGTAAAGTGGTGGGAATCTTCCCAATAAGACACTGCTGATGCAATAAGTTTAATGCTCGGATCTACTCGTTTCATGACCTTACTGAACTCGGTATAATCCCGTGCATACTCCTGAGGGGTTTTATATCCGATTTGCCACTGGCCATCCACTTCATTACCGATTCCCCAATATTTTACGTTATGCGGTTGTTCGAAGCCATGTTTACGGCGAAGTTTTACCAAAGCGGTATCACCGGTGCCGTTACAATACTCAACCCAATCGGCCGCCTCTCTCATATTTCCATCACCACAGTTGACATTCAGATAGGGTTCTATGTTCAGTGCGCGACATAACTGAATAAATTCATTCGTCCCAAATTGATTTTGCGTAATACGGTTCCATGCCAAGTCATGCCGTGCCGGACGGTCCTGCTTTGGCCCCACTCCATCCATCCAGCGGTAGCCTGAAAAGAAATTGCCGCCGAAGCGCATGTTTGAAAGATTCAAACGCTCAATAGCTGTTCTGATATCACTTCGTAGCCGGCTTTTATCAGCTTGCGGAGAATCACTGATATTTAAGTGGGCTAATCGGCCTTCCGTACGTGTGATTTCCAAATACCCCCCAAATATATTGCGGTCAATGTCACTGATAATGTGCTCAAGATCTATTTTTATGTGGTTCATCAACAAACTCCTTATTCAAAAAACTATTATCATCGGAAGTACATCGACAGTGTGATTATCTTCTCTCTGTTATCATGGTAATACCTTACTGACGATGATTATATTCCCTTCTGTACGGCTACATCAATATCGATAGTTACAATAAAACGATCACAATAGAGAGTCAACCTCTACCTGAAAAAACGATTTTTAGCTTTGTATAGCGGTGCCATTAGCAAAAGCACAGAGGAGACCGCTAAAACATCCAGGCAGTTTGAGGCATTAGCATCAAGAGTAAGACCGGTAAAAAAAGGGTTTTGGATATAATCCATTTAGCAAGGTTACGCAAATAAAATCAGCATCACCAATGCACCTTTATTCTTTAGGCTACGAAAAAATTAACAATGGGTTCTCAATTGACTGTCCGTTTTTCCTTGACTACTAGATGCGTTTGACTATTAGATATACAACAAATAAGATATATGTACGGACACGATTGACGTATTGTAATAGTGAAAATCGGGTGTAAAATTGCGGAAACGAATTGAAATTGTAATCTATTTCATCCTATCCCTGCTTGTAATCGGGATTCTGGTGCTCTTAATACGGAATATTAATATTCTGGCATAAAGCAGCATTTTACTTTTTGAACGGCACCGATTAGCCCGGCTGTTCGAGACCTTTCTCTTCTTTAAATTGCATCCGGTAAAATGAACTGTAGAGTCCGTTCATTGCCATCAGTTGTTCGTGTGTGCCTTTCTCCACAATTTTACCTTGGTCGATTACCAGAATCTCATCGCATAATCTGATAGTCGAAAGCCGGTGCGCGATGATTATCGCCATCCTGTTTTCCAGCAGATTCTTCAATGCATTCTGGATCACCAATTCAGTGTAAGGATCGATGCTGGAAGTAGCTTCGTCAAGAATCAACAGTTTCGGGTTCATCAACAGGCTTCTGGCGAAACTGATAAGCTGCCGTTGACCGATGGAAACGTTCGATGACCCTTCCTGCAACTCATAGTCATAGCCGCCGGGCAACCGCATGATGAAATCATGAGCCCCAACCATTTTAGCGGCATGGATGACCTCATCATCGGAGGCACTTTTCTTACCAAACCGGATATTGTCCCGGACACTCATCGGGAAAAGGAACGAATCCTGAAGTACAGTGCTCATATGGGTGCGGAGAGAGGCTGTATTAATCTCCTTGAGATCATAACCGTTAATCAATATTCTCCCGCTGACCGGGTCATAGAAACGTTCCAGCAGGTTGATAATTGTACTTTTTCCGGCACCGGTAGGACCGACGATAGCCAGTTTTTTTGACCCGGACAGGTCGAGGTTAATATCGTGAATGACCGGGTTTTGCGGGTCGTATCCAAAAGTAACGTTTTCAAATTTCACGTCTTTGATGGTATCGAGTACGATGGCTTTGCCCGGTTCGGCATCCTTCACTTCAGCCTTGGTGTCCAGCAGGTCGAAAATCCTCTCCAGCGCCGACATACCTGATTGGTACTGGTCGTAAGCGGTCAACAGGTCTGTCAGCGGGGTGAAATAGGAGAACTGGTATTCCAGAAAAGCGGCCAGCAGCCCCAGGCTAATCGCGCCGTGAACCACCAGCACAGTGCCATAAGAGAGTATCAATAGCGTCCCGATAATTCTCATGACCTGCACGAACGGCAGGTAAATATTGGAAATAAAAATAGTGCGTTTGTAAGAGTTAACGGTTTTTGTATTAACCGCGTCAAATCCACGTGCCGCATCATCCTCTTTGACGAATGCCTTGATAATTTTCATTCCGGCGGTGTTTTCCTGCATCTTGGCACCCAAACCAGCCAGATTGGTGAGAGTACGGCGGTACTGTCTTCTCGACCAACCGCCGAGGAACCAGAGAAAGATTACTGCGACGGGTAGAATCGATATGGCGAGCAAAGCCAGACGCCAGTCGAGGAAAAATATTATCAGCAGGGAGCCGATAATTTGCGCCGCATCCATGATCATGGTGGTCAACCCCATTCTCATGAAGATTCTGACCTGCTGCGAGTCGGTGGTGGGACGCGACATGATTCTGCCGGTTTCACCTTCGGAGAAGTATTTGAGAGAAATTTCCTGAAGTTTCTCCACGGATTCATTTTTTATTTTTTGAACTGATTTTTCGCCGACGAATCTCATTTCATAGGTCTGAATATACTGGAAAGCATAGTTAGCGCCGGTAACCAGGACAAATAATGGAACCCACCATTCGAATGCGGCAAGATAAGACGATTTACCGGTTTGCGCTGCCGGTGTGATGATATTGTTGATGGCAATCATATGAAGATATGGGGAAATTAGCCCAGTTAAGGCGCTGCCGACGATGGCAAATGCGCCGATAGCCAGGTTTTTCCGGTAGGGTTTGACATATTGATAAAAACGGGACCAAAGAGTCCGTTCGGAGCCTGATCGTTTTTTAGTCTCCTCGGTTTTTGTGGAAAAGGTGTTACGTTGTTCCATCGTTTAACCCGCCTTTTCCTTCCACATTTTTTTCGAGGAGCTGCGTTTCATATATTTTCTTGTAGATCTGACCTTTAGCCATTAATTCGGCATGAGTTCCGAACTCGACGATTGCGCCGTGGTCGAGGACCATGATTCGATCGGCATTCTTGATCGTCGACAGCCGCTGCGCAATGATGAAGCAGGTCCGGCCTTTTAAAGCGGCATCGATGGCTTCTTGTATTTCCTGTTCGGTCTTGGCGTCGACGAAGGAAAGTGAATCATCCAGAATCAAAATTCGGGGATTGGTAATCAACGCCCTTGCAATGGTCAACCTCTGTTTCTGGCCGCCTGACAGAGTGATACCCCGCTCCCCGACCGGGGTATCGTATGCTTCCGGCAGTGACTCGACAAAATCATCGATTCTGGCCGATTTGGCGGCAGCTTTCACTTCACCCAAAGTGGCATCGCTTTTACCGAACGCAATGTTACTTCTAATTGTGCCGGAGAAAAGAAAGACATCCTGGAGGACAACACCAACCTGCCGTCTCAAGCAACTTATCTCAAATTTCTTGATATCCATACCATCGATCAGGATTTCCCCGGAATTAATATCATAAAACCGCGGAATTAAGTACATCAGAGAAGTTTTTCCAGTTCCTGTGGCGCCAAGAATCGCAATTTTTTCTCCGGATTTGGCTGTGAAGCTGATATTCTGTAAAATCGGCTTATCTGGGACATAGCCAAAAGTCACCTCCCGGAATTCAACCTCGCCTTTTTCGATTGTGATATTTTTAGCATCTGGCGAGTCTTGAATATCACCGGGCAGATCAATTACATTGAACATCCTTTCGGCAGCCGATGTGGCATTGATCATGGCCCCGGTAAACATGGCAAAATCGGTCAATGGTCCATTCATTCTCATCATGTATCTGGCGTAGAGTAAAATACCGCCCAATGTTAAGGCAGCGCCCAGTATCAGGTTCGTGCCGTAGACGTATACCAGGGCGATACCCAGTGTCAGGAGGTTCGGCGCAGAGGGCATATACATCGATTGAATTCTACCGGCCCGGATGGCCAGTTTTAGAAATTTGTCGCCGATTTCTACATTGCCTTCGGTCATTTCATCTTCCATCTGGAAGATGCGGATATTTTTCATTCCCAGGATGTTCTGCTGGACATAGGCGCCGACTTTACCGAGGATGAGCTGCATCTTCCGGAACAGAGGCATTGTCATTTGAAACGACCTGGCCTGGAAATAGAAGATAAAAGGCATCGGCAGTAAGGCAAACAGGCACATAATCGGCTTGATTGAATACATTGCCCAAAAGATGAAACCGGTGGTGAAGACTGTATTGGTGACAACACTGAGCCATGTCCGCATAAAGGTATCGACAAATTGCATATCTTGTGTTGCTCTCGAAGTCAGGTCTCCCACCGTGCTATTGTCCAGGAATGTGAAAGATTTCGACTGGATCGATTTGTAATACTCTTTCCTCATGTCGCCGATGACGCTCTGCGCCATGATGCCGTTCAGATACCGGATAAAGAAATCACATATTGCAAAACCTACTACCGCAAACAGAATATTCCGCAGTAAACCGAGCAGCGGCGCCAGATTGCCCGGTGTAATCACATTGTCGATAATTTGCGAGGTATACAGTGGTTCGAGGAGAAACAAAAAGGCTCTCAACGCCGCAAGGGCGGTGATAAAAACGACCAGATGGATATACGGTTTGTGATATCTTAAAATTCTCCGGGAAACCCGTAACTGATTCATTAGATCTTTAGGCTTTTCCGGAATCGTATCAATATAATCGAGTATTGGTTTGGCGACACTCATAAAGCTAACTTTAATCCGTTCTTTTTAGACTTAAAATAAGAGGACACGAAACTGAAATTCTGTCAGAATGCGAAACGACGGCAAATTGCATCGAAGAAGTATTCTTTTACAAAAACCAAGCTGTTTTGATAATTTAAAGCCGGTCAGCCGACCAGGTCAGTTCCAAATAAATTGTAGCATTATTGCTCCGGGATTGCATAAAAATGGGGGCCAATTCACTGCTGAGCTGTTTGCGACGTGCTTAAAGGAAAGCAGGAGTTGACGACGGCTACAAAGACATTTTTTCAGCACCGCAGAGGTCATCACAGCATGTTATTTCCCGGCTCGGAGTTTTTTCTTGGATGCACTGCATTTACTACAAGGAAAGCGGCTTCCTCAATGGTAGTACGTTCGGTATTGATCACTAAGTCATAGTCCAAAGGGTTTTCCGTTTCAGCATGGAAATATCTTCGAATGAACTCGTGATGGTTACTGTCCGAGCGTTTGATCTCATTTTTAGCTTTCTCTTCGTCCAATTTCATCCTTTCCATAACCCGCTTCACCCGCAAATCCAAAGGTGCTACGACAAGGACGTGAAAAGCACCCGGGAAATCTTTGAGTATAAACTGACTGCCTCTCCCCCGAATTACAATTGCCTGGCTCTTTGCTAACTCGGTGATCACTATTTTTAGAGTTCGCAGATAAAGTTTGTCGTCGATCGGTATTTCCCACGGATACATTTCCATTGGCATGTAAAACGTCTCTCCATCGCCTGAGTTGTAGCCGCCCGGAAGCGCTCCCCCACTCATAGACAGAGCCCTGGCAACACGTCCAAAAATGGTACGAGGTGGTGTCTCTTTTTTTAATACTTCGATTTCATGTCGGTTTAACCGTTCGGCGACGTCAGTGATAATCTTGCTGTCAACATAGTCGATTTGAAGTTCTTGAGCTACCATCGTCCCGATTTCCGGCGCGCCGCTTGCTTCTTGACCGCGAATCGTTATGACAGGCATAGCCATCACCTCAAATAATAATTTCTCAATGGTCCGTTATTGTAATTAATGCTTTCACTATCAGCGGTTCGCGAAGACCCGATAACCAAAGTGCCATTGCTAGTGATTAAAGCCGCAGCAGGGGTTGCAGTGGAATGCCCCACAGTTAAGATTAATGGTGCACTCGTTATCCCCGATAAGGTTGCCGTAATGTAGGTAGTTCCGTTTGCCATTGCAGAAACTAAACCACCGGCAGATATTGTCGCAACGGCGGTATTAGAACTGGACCAGCTTACTTGCGAAGTTATGGCTGAATATGCGGTGTCTGAGTATGTCCCGACAGCAACAAATTGTTCTTTAGAACCGATCCTCATTGTCGCAGGGTAATCTGTATATTCCTTTATAGAGGGATTAAATATATCAAAAAATACTCTCAAAGCATTAGCTAAACTGGAATTGGAAGCCATCGTAATTTTAATTGAGGATAAAGTCACCCCGGATGTCGCCGCAGGGTTTGCTGCAGAAGAACAAGCCGGTACCAGAATTAATGTTGCCATTAATACTACAGTCAGGAAATAACCTGTCGATCGGAATAGTTTATTTTTCACGCTGATTTGAGCCTTGTTTTAATCTTATGTTCGTCCACTAAATTATCTACAGTAATTATTATAGTCTAAATCCAGTCTAATCGTCTGATTTCTAATAAAAGCCCGAAGGGCAGAGTTCCACGTGCTTGCACGTGGGTGAATGTCGTGATAGCGAGATGAGGTGTAAAATGGTTGCATGGAAATTAGATTATCGGGGCATTCAGCCTACTACACAG
>JBKQML010000261.1:0-5994 GCA_052326545.1 Dehalococcoidales bacterium | reverse complement strand
GGCGAAGGAGGACTTGAAAACGCCCCAGCCCCCTTGAACGGGAGCGTATTCCAGCCGTTCGACCCGGCCGTCCGGGGAGGTGATTTTGCCGGTGACGGGACCCTTGTCAATAGGAAAACCGGCTTCGTCCAGCACGGTGCTCTGGAGGTAAACCGGGTCGCCGGCCTGCGGGGTTTCCGGGCTGTAACTCAGGCGGATGCCGTCTTTCTCCGAAAGGTGGCGCTGGTGGGCCATCCAGCGGACCACCTGCCCCCAGAACCGGTAATGGAATTTGTCCTCCACGCCCCGCCGCCAGCGCCAGGCGCTGTCGGTGCCCAGGAACAGCACCTTGCCCGCGCCGGCGGAACGGGTGACGAGCAGGGGCGCGCGGCCAAAGTCGTTGCGCAGGGAGGAATGGACGGCCAGGACCTCCGAGCCGGGACGGCTCTTTTCCACGGCGGCGGACCAAAAGAAGCCGGGCAACTGTTTCCAAAGTTCGTCATTGCGATCCTCGTCCGAATCAAAGCGGGTGAGCCAATGGTGTTTGCCGGCGGTGGTCAGGACCATTTGCGCCTCGTTCTGCAATCCGATGCCCTGCGGTTTGGCCGGGTCCAGCAGGACGGGATATAAATCGGCCAGCGGGCTGTTGAGAAAAGTCGCTTCGCGGCCGCGGGGTCCCGGCACAAAGACCAACCCGCTGGCTTGCTGCTCGACCAGGCCCCGGATCATGGCCGCGTTGGTTTCCGTCAACTCATTTTGGCCGAGGCCGACGTCGCCCAGAAAAATCACGTCGTACGGGGCCAGCGCCTCTTTGCTGGCGGGGAAGGCGGGGAGGTAGTTGGGGCCGTCGCCCGGCCCGATCTCGGGATGGTAAAGAAGGCACTGCATGTCCACGCCGGGATCGCGGGCCAGGGCGTTGCGCAAGTAGCGATATTCCCAGCGCGGCAGCGAATCCACCACCAGCACTTTGAGTTTTTCCTGGCGGATGGAAATATGGAAGGAACGCTCGTGGTTTTCGGCGAGGCTTTCCTCCGGTTCCACGGGCAGTTTGACGGTGGCGGTGATTTCCCCGGCGGCGCGCGGGGACCAGAGAATGGCGTCTTCCACCACGCCGTTGGGCGGAATGGTGATTTCCTTTTTGGCCTGCTGTCCTTGCGCGTCGTAAATCGCAACCGTAGTCTTGACTTGGCGGGCCAGGTGGCTGGTGACCTTGAAGGGAACGGCGATATCCTCGCCCAACAGCCCGTAAGCGGGCATGGAAGCGCTCTCCAAAACCAACTCCGGCATGGGGGTCTGGCGGCCCACGGCCACGGTGAAAATGGGAATGTTCTCTTCGCGATAGCGGGTGGCGGTGGCCAGCGGGGATTTGCCCATGTTCCAGTCGCCGTCGCTTAAAACGAGCACGGCCTTGAGATTCTTGAAGCGCTGCAAAGTGCGTTCCAAGGCGGCGTTGAGGTCCGTGCCGTTGATGGCGTTGGCGTTGGTGGAAGGCACGGCAAAGTCTTCCACCACCACTTTGGCCTTGGGTTTGCACGATTGCAAAGAGTAAAAAGCCCAACAGGTAACCTACCAGAATATCTGTTCTGGAAACAGGTGAAGCCATTAAACGTTCCCGGGTTCCTTGATAACGTTCTCTTAAAAAAGCAATACCGCTTAACAGAAAACCGAAAAAAAGAATCAGAGTTGCCAGCATCGCCGGTAAAGTCAGGTTCAGTTCAGTTTTATCCGGAATAGAGACACCGAAAATACTGGCGATTACCAGCGGCACAATCAAAATCAATGCCATTGTCCGGCGGTCGCGCGCCAGTTGTATGATCGTTCTCTGGGCAATTGTCAGTATGTTATACATTGGTTTTCACCTCGCCTTGCCGGATAAAATAAAGAAAAGCGTCTTCCAGACTGGCATCCGCTTGCCCCGTAGCAGACCGCAGTTCGGACGGCGTTCCCAATGCAATAATTTTACCTTCCCGCATAAAAACAAGTTTCTGGCAGTGAGCCGCATCATCTAATGTATGACTGGAGATAATCAGTGTCGTGCCGGTTTTAGTCAGGCTCTCAAAATATTCCCAGAAATGTACTCTTAATTCCGGGTCGAGACCAACTGTTGGTTCGTCCAGGAAAAGTATCTTTGGCTGGTGCACAATCGCACAGGCCAGGCTTACCCGCTGTCTCATACCGCCGCTCAATTGTGTAATGGAAACAGTTCGTTTCGGCCAGAGTTCAACCAGCTTGATCACATCATCCACCCTTTGAAATCGTTGTCCTCTTTCTTTCAAACCGTATATCCGGGCAAAGAAATCGATATTTTGACGCACGGTTAATTCAGTGTATAGTGACGGCAGTTGCGGCATATAACCCATATACCGGGCTGTTTTCGGAGAAGGGGATTTACCCAGACACAAAATCGTACCGCTGCCGGGCTTTAATAGTCCGACCATCAGGCGGATTAATGTCGTCTTACCGGCTCCGTTAGAGCCTAATAATCCAAAACTGACACCTTTTGGTATCTCCAGAGAAATATCATTAATAACTTTGAGATGGCCGTAATAAAAGTTGACCTTTTCGATATTAATGGATATATCTGTCATAATTCTACCTTCACTCTTGAATATTATTGCCGGTTGACTCATATTCTTTTTCTTTTGGTGCCATTTAACTCGCTATTGTCAATAAATATACTATTGCGATTATTATGGTTGTTAGGCAGCATGACGTCAAGTGAAATTATTGTTTTATCATTAAAGATAAAATATGTTGAATAAAGTTGACTCGTGTCTATGTTGCACAATCTGTCAGCTAATGGCATAATTTTACTAATTCGTAATTATTTCAAAATTATAGCGTCACGCGAGGAAACTACAAATGGCGAATAAAAGATTATCTCTCGGAATGGACCTTAGTACTCAAAGTCTATCGGTAGTGTTGATTGATATCGACTCTAAGGAAATCGTTTATCAATACTCGCTGGATTATCAGAAAGACACCCGACTGAAGAAATACGGTATTCAGGGACAGAACTACATTTTACCGCCGAAGAATGAGGGCGAAGCGAATCAGCCGCCAAAGATGTTTCTTGCCGCTTTGGATGCACTTTTTGCGGATATTAAAGCCGCTGGACTTCCGATGCGGGATATTATTGTTTGCAATACTTCAGCACAGCAACACGGTCACGCATATCTGAATCGACAGTCACGTACCATTTTAGCCAGGCTGAATGTCCCTGGCAGCACAAAATCAAACCTGGTGACAATATTGGAAGGTTGTTTTTCGCTGAATATTGTCCCCACCTGGATGACTTCGAATACGGTAAAAGAAGCTGATTTTATCCGGACATATGTCGGCGGACAAGACAAAATGATACAGATGTCCGGTTCCGATTCGCCGGCCCGATTTACCGGTGCTGTTATCCGGAAAATCGCATTGCAGTATCCGGAAGCTTATCAGGAAACAGAACATATCCATTTGCTCAGCAGTTTGATTCCATCCGTATTGACCGGGAATTCCAGGATCCCCTTGGATTTTGGTAACGCCTGCGGGATGTCGCTGATGGACTATTCAAGTAAAGACTGGTCTATCAAACTGGTTAAAGCCGTAGCTGATGGTCTGCCCGGCGGCGAAAGTGCCTTACGTAACAAACTTTTACCGATTGTTCCACCTTATACAATTGTTGGACGCATTGCTACCTACTTTATCGAGCGGTATGGTTTTAGCCCTGATTGTAGAATTGTCGCCGGTTCGGGTGACAATCCCCAGTCTAAAGTATTGGTTACCGGCAACCTCCTGAGTTTAGGTTCGAGTCTGGTAAACATGGCATCTACCGACGGCAAGCATCTCGATATGAGCGGCTCTTCAAATGCCATGTATGACGGTATTGGCAGGCCGTTTATCTTTAGCTGCCGTACCAATGGTGCTCTGGTCTGGGATCAATTACGCGCCATTCACGGATTAAAGAAAGATGAATATCAGCCTTCGGAAAAAGCACTGAAAGAAACTCGGGTGGGAAAGTATATGGTCTTCTGGCAACCGGGGATTGAATCCTTCCCGGTTTCCGGTAGTTACGATATTATACGCACTACGCATCATACTCCTGGACTTGGCCCCGATTACTCCGGCCTTATTGAATCCACCCTCGGCACGGTTTATCTTTATTCGAAGACATTTGCCAAAGAATCCGCAGAACCGCTCTATGTTACCGGCGGCGCCAATAAAAGCCATGAGATTTTACGCAGGGTTGCCGCCATCTGGAACAAGCCCGTCGTACGTATTGAAGATGCCGGAGCCGCCCTGGGTGCTGCGGCAGCCGGTGCCTATGCCTTGCTGAAAATCACCGGTAAAGAAGTGAAGATCGAAGAAATTAACAGGAAACTGCTAAAAAGCGATGCTCTGATTCAACCGCTGGCAACCGATGTCAATGTTTATCACGGTAGCGGCGGATACCTCGAGAAACTATCGGTTACCGTAGCGAAAATTATTAAAGAACACTCAAACTAACATCTCTAAATCTTATTGTTTTCTCAGACTGTAGATACAACCGCAGTAATTCTGACGGTAAATCTGATATTTTTTGGCCAGTTGAATAGCTTTTACCGATCCACCTTTCTTTTTAAAATCCCTGGCCAGGAATTTCTCACCCCCGATTTCCTTACCGATACGATTAATGATTGGTGCGGATTTCCGGGGCCCGATTGTAAGCGTCGTGGTGAATGCATCGAAATCATTATCCCGTAGATAATCATAAGTCGCTTGAAGACGGATTCTGAAACAGACTTCGCACCTCTTACCGCCCTCAGGTTCCTGTGATAAATCAACTGTTCTTTCCCACCATTGTCCCGGGCTGTAAGGCGGCACGATTATTGGAAATTTCTTTATTCCTGCTACCGTTTTTGCAGCGTCTAACCTTTTTACATACTCCTCTTCAGGAGAAATATTGGGGTTAAAATAGTATCCTGTAATATCATGACCTTCGGAAAGCAGTATTTCCGCCGTACCGGCCACGCAAACGCCGCAACAAATATGTAATAATATCTTCATCTTAATTTACCTGGAATTTTGTTTCTTTATTGGGTGTATTAAGAGGTTTTAATTGAAAAATAACAATGTGCATCGGTAACAGTTCCAGAAGATGGAGGACGAATGCCCTACCTCTCTTATCTTTCACCGCCTTTTTAGGGCCGGGGATAAAGCGTTGGTTTATTGTTTAACTATTAAATAGCGTTCATTTATATGAATTACTTTCGTTTTCAGCCTTAATAATACTTAACTCCATTTGCCAATAACTTGACTGATTTCATGGAAAGAAGTGAAAGCAATACAAGTTAAGCCGGTGCGCTGACAGTGTTCTAGCAAACTTTCAGTGGCAAATATTTGATGCGCACTTCTGGCAGGAGATAAATCCGATGACCCATTGCCAATATACACAACGTGATAACCTTCATTAATGTATTGACTTACGTACTTATTTTTGAATTCAGCCTCAACAGTACTGCCATCAGGCCCGAGATAACGGACTTTTAACCTGTGCGCATGAAATTTGGTTTCGGCGCCGTGATATTCCATACCCTCCAGTCCGATATCTGACAGGATTTTCCTGATGTAAAAATCCAATCCATTACTCACAATAACGAGCCGGATCCCTTTCTTTTGACACAATTCCACAAAAGTTTGAAAACCGCGACGTATGATAACTCGATCTTTAAGGTAATCAAGCATCGCTTTCTTACTTCCTCGCACCAGTGCGAAAGCTCTTTCGTTAAATTCCCCTACCGTAATTATTCCCGCTGTATATTCATCGTTAATTGCATGCCAGTCACCTTTCGCGAAGGCATCCAGTAGCATGAAACTGACATCCTCTGTCGTAATTGTACCGTCAAAATCGCACTGTATTAAAATCTTCTTGTTCTTGTCCAACTCAATCACTGCCTTAAGAATAATTCCATGATTGTCATGTTCTTGACTAAAATGATACCAAACAAGTCGGTCTGCGTCCAATGGATAATAAAATGTAGCTCTTCTCCG
>JBKQML010000260.1:0-3399 GCA_052326545.1 Dehalococcoidales bacterium | reverse complement strand
TCCAGTCCGGTGCAGGCGCTGGTGGACTTTAAAGTGAGCCGGGTTAAAATTGTTGCAGCGGTAGCGGGCGACATACCGGTGAACAACATTTATGATTACCGGCAGCTTTGTCAGCAAAATTCGACCCCTATCAGAATTGCTTCGGAATATGTTAATATTGCCGATAAGTATGCGCGGGATAACCGGCTTGGCATGTACCGGATTTTACCGACATGGGGCGCGACTGAGGCATTTATTCCGGAGGACGCCGATCTCTTAATTGAGAATACCGAGACCGGCAGTACTATTGCCCGTCATAACTTGAAAATCATCGATACACTTTTTGAATCGACGGCGCATCTGATTGGCGCAAAGCATAGAGAATGCAGCGCAATTAAGCAGGCCAGGATCGAGAATATTATCAGGCTGCTGAGCAAAGCGGCCGGCAAATGACCGGTATTGAGAGGTAGCAAATTGAAAATTATCGAAGGGTTTGATCAAGCCAGAAAACTATTAGACAGGCAGGCGCCCAAAGACCTGGAATACCAGCAGGAAGCCGCTGTCCGGCGGATTATTAACGACGTCCGACAGCGCGGGGATAAAGCCCTCTTCGAACTGACCGAGAAATTTGATGGAGTGAAGCTAACCGGTCTGGAAGTCAAATCGGCACAAATCAAAGCCGCTTATCAAAAAGTTGACAGTAAACTGGTGGATGCGATGAAACTGGCGGCGCAGCGTATCGGTGACTTTCACCGGATGCAAAAAGAACACAGTCTCTCGTCTTATACCCATGATAAAACAGGGTGGATGGTGAGACCTTTGGAGCGTGTGGGTGTGTATACACCAGGCGGCACTGCCAGCTATCCATCAAGTTTGTTAATGACAGCCATTCCGGGAAAGATCGCCGGAGTCAAAGAAACGGTATTGGCAACTCCACCGGGTAAGGACGGCAATATTGTCCCGATGACATTGGTGGCCGCAGATATCTCTGGAATCAACCGCGTTTTCAGCATCGGGGGTGCGCAGGCTATCGCGGCGATGGCTTTTGGCACGGATTCTGTCCCCCGAGTAGATAAGATTTTTGGTCCGGGTAATATCTATATTTTTCTGGCAAAAAAATTACTGTATGGTGTCGTCGGGATAGACGGGCTGTGGGGACCTTCGGAAATAATGGTCATCGCTGACGATACCGCTGACCCCGATTATTGTGCTTCGGATTTACTGGCACAATCGGAACATGGCGGCGTGTCTCAGCAATCACCGGCGATATTCATTACGCCCTCCAGAGAGCTGGCAGATAAGGTTATCAAATCTCTGGAAAAACAAATGGAGACTTTGTCCCGAAAAGCAATTATCGGACAGGCGCTGGAAGAAAGCGGTATGGTTGTCGTTGTGAAAAACATCGAAGAAGCCGTTAAACTGACCAATATGTACGGTCCGGAACATGTTTTACTGTTAACCAGACCGGAAAAAGCATATGAAGAACAGATTGTAAATGCCGGATGTATTATTTACGGGCAGAAAGGCACTGTACCGATGAGTGACTATGTGTCCGGCCCTTCCCATGTCTTGCCGACGGGAGGCACGGCACGGTTTTTCTCACCGTTAAACCTGACTGAGTTTGTAAAAATAATCAATTTAAGTCATGTTGATGATACTCTACTTACTATCGCCGGTGAAGCGGCTGTAACAATCGCGCGGGCGGAAGGGTTGGACGCCCACGCCCGGGCAATTGAACTCAGGATGAAAAATATGAGGAAGTGAATAACTGCCATCATTATTTGTTGTGTTGAATAGATAGAAGGTGGGACTACTCCCTCACCCTAACCCTCTCCCGGCAAGGGGGCTTTGCTCCATAAGTGCCACTTGCTCCAAAAGTAAGATGGTTGCTCCAAAAGTCCCTATTCTAAATACCTAGCGTTTCAACCTAATTTCCAATTTTCCTAACTGTAGACCGAAAATAGTATCATCTGTCTGAGAAGCAAACTTTGACCGTAATTCGCTTATGAAATATGCGTCATCTAAGTATCTATTTATCTCCCTTTCAAGTGCCACACCTTTTGTTTTCCTATCCCCATATTCAGGATGATTTTGTACCATCACCGCTAATTGATTTCTTGTTGGATTGGTGCCCTCTAAAATAGCCTGTTCAATGAGTTCCATCAGAATTGCTTTAACACTTGATGCCATTTTATCCTCCTATAAATTACTTGAATACTACAATTAAGTAGTAATATCTCCAAACTCCTTTCGTAAATTGAATATTGCCTCTTGTGCTTTCCACTTGGACTCAAATGTGGATTTAATACGTTCTGTCATCCTTTCGATTTCCGACTTATCTTTAATCGTCGGTAAATATAATTCTTTCCAACGGCTCGCAATGTTCGGTAGTGTTGTATCAACTAATACTTTTTGTGGTAGTTGTCTTTGGGTTAGATGATGTGAAAGTAAATATATCAGGTAATATGGGTTAATATTATATTCATTTTCCTTTTTGATAACCCGCATTACCACTAATTCACCAGTTAATAATACTTCCGTGTCAAACGGAGATACCAATGCAACGCTACCAATTCGATAACTTCCCCTACGAACAAAAATAACATCTTCAGGTAAAAGGTCTACTCCATTACCCTTAACTTTTAGATAAATCTCCCGTGGGACTGAAGAAGTCGGGTTTTTATACAACTCCCAATTCATAATATCAGCCACACGAATGTAAGGCACATCCCCCCGCCCTTTAAAACCTGAAGGTGGAGAGCCGTAGCCCTTGTATTCTGCTATTATTTTATCGTCTAATAATTTTTGAACCCTGACAGGCTCAAACCCTGATTCCCTAGTTTCTTCAAGTATACTTTGCGCTCGTTTTTGCCAATAATATCTGGGTACATAAATATTATTTTTAATGTTAGATGATTGCACAGGGAACACATATTGGTTATTTTTATCAAAAGGATTTTTTAATTCCTTTCGCACATTAATGGTATCATCCCAAATTTCTTTAGTAAATGTTTTTGTTTGATAATCAAATCTATATAATCTACGATTCTGATGGTCATATCCTGTTTGTTCGGTAACACCCATAATAATATTTTCTTGTTGTGGTCTGCCTTTTTGGAGAATTAGTAGTAAGGTCTTGGCATTATTATGTGGTCGGAAAGTATTATGAGCTAAGTCAATAATAGCCTTAATATTGTTCCCCGTTTTAATATAATTAAGCACATAATTACTTTTAACCGCATGGAATATAGTTTCGGGGAGAACAATGGCTAACACCCCTCCATCCGTCAACATATCTAATAAAAGCCCGAAGGGCAGAGTTCCACGTGCTTGCACGTGGGTGAATGTCGTGATAGCGAGATGAGGTGTAAAATGGTTGCATGGAAATTAGATTATCGGGGCATTCAGCCTACTACACAG
>JBKQML010000259.1:0-3387 GCA_052326545.1 Dehalococcoidales bacterium | reverse complement strand
TTCGCGGCCTTTCGCCGGCGGGAAATTCTGCCAGTGAATTCCTTTGCGCAGATGGACAACAAAAGTAAACGGGTCGGTAAATTCTGAGCTTTCGGCCAGGTGCCCTTTTACATATTCATTCGGACGCAGGTTTTTCACGTAGTCGAATATTGCCGGATTTAATGTCCAATCATCGACAAAGAGTTTTTCCATCCAGGCGGTATGTATCTGGGTTAGATGCACACCGTAATACGGGT
Source organism: Dehalococcoidales bacterium (assembly GCA_052326545.1). GTDB lineage: Bacteria > Chloroflexota > Dehalococcoidia > Dehalococcoidales > Fen-1064 > Fen-1064. The sequence goes on along the minus strand of JBKQML010000259.1, from coordinate 3,151 downwards.
CTAAGTTTACAATTTTCCGGTTTAAGCGGATAACCAGTTCACCGCCGTATTGCGGTTTTCCAAGTTTTTCCCACCATTTTTCGTTTGTTTTTTCCATAATACTTCCTTATTTAATCATTCTCAGATTAATTCCCGAAATTTACATTTTCCCTGACTTTCTAGTCAACATGATATACCAAGCCAATTATGTTGTAAAGTCTTTTCATTTACCGTGTTGCTTTGGATTTTTATTTATACAAGGGTTCTTGATTATTCTTTAGTTTCTCTTCTTCGTCAGGCCAAGGTCCCGCTCTTGACGAAAGAGAAATTCAGAAATAATTACAAAAATCTAATATATTCCTCACTGGATATTTCAGTTAAATTAAAACTTAATCATATTTTACTGAGAATTTACAAATTCTTGGCAACGTTTTAACAATTCCCTGATATTGTGTCATTATATAACGGTATACAAAGGATAAAATTTTAATAGTAAAACAGCGATTGATACGATGAAAAAAACATTCCAGGTAACCATAGCGGTATTAATTATATTCTCAACTTTTCTGGCTGGTTGTGGAAAAGTTATATCAGAGTCGACATCAACTGCAACACCATCCACAACTACGTTATCACTATCTCAGGGCACTACCACCGAAAGTAGTTCGCCTTCTACGTCTACCACTACAACAAGCCCTGCAGTCAATGTGACCACCGTAACCACAACGGTTCCGTTTACAGAAACAACAACAGCTTCTACTTCAACAGTGCCTGCTCAATATCAGTCGCTCTACAATCAATTGCAGGGATACGTTACCAATAACATTAGTCAAATCACCGCGCAATGGGATGGTAGTTCCTATCCCGTAAGCTATTCTGCCGAACTTGTTACGGCTGATATCAATGCCGGTCCCGGTATTCTACAAAGCAACAAACAGCAGGTTATGATTGAAGAACTTAACGAAGAGGCCAGCATGGGCGTGAAAGCTATTACCGTCGAAATAGGATTTCCTGCCTTTGATCCGAACTTCTATATCTTTTCCGGACAGACTGCCGCACAGGCGCAGCAATCTGTACAAAACTGGATCAGTTATTATCAGTCCGTGGCCCAGGCTATTCATAACCGGGGGTTAAAGATGATCGTGGAGTCAAATGCTCTGCTTACTTATTACATCAGTAGCCAGTCATCTTTTAATCCGGGTTCTTATTATAAAACTTTGAATTTTACAGCCTACGAGCAACTACGCAGCGAACACAATATCATCATCGCTCAACAAATTAAGCCGGATTACCTTATTTTGCAAACTGAACCGCAAACTGATGCGATTAACGATTTTCGCCCGGAGTTAAACAATGCTACACAAGACGTTGCCATGATTAGTAAATTTGTAAACGACCTCGAAAATGCAGGTATTACAGGCTTACATACCTCTATTTTATTGGGCTCGGGTGCCGGAACATGGCAGCCTGACTGGAAATCATATTTTACCGGTCTTGTTGCAATTAAAGGTCTTGATAAAATTGATACTCATGTCTACAACCTCCAACCCGGAGTAAACCAGCTTGGTGAAGTTACCATCGCCATGCAAATCGCCGATATGGCGCACGCGGCGGGGAAAGGCGTCACTATGTCGGAATTCTGGTTTCAAAAATCGGCTTCACTGGTGGGCCTGACCGAAAATGGCGATCCAATCACAGATATCAGGGTTCGTGATATGTTTAGTTTTTGGACTCCCCTCGATGTGCAGGCATTTCAGATGTTATCGGAACTGGCTAATTATAAGCATTTCGATTATGTAAGTCCCTTTGGAATTTATTACTGGTTTACACTGATTAACTATAATTCTTTGCAAACATCCCCTGTCTATCCGGCTTCAAGTGAAACTCAAAATGAGGCGGTTGATAGTCAAATTACCACTTTGATGAACCAATCAGCCACCCAGGCCCTTGCTAACAATCAATTATCACTTACCGGTAAAGCTTATCAGGCGATAATTGCTGCTCAACCGGTACATTGATTTCCGTGTAAATACTTTCGTAATCACGAACCGGGGCACATCACATCTGCTATAATATTCATGTTATCTGTTGCAGGTCACAATTTTAGAGTCTCGATTAGCCATAGTGGTGTCGAATAAAATCGTATATATTATCGAATAATTTGGAGATAAATGTGCTGGAAATTTCACTTACAAAAGAATTACAGGATGTTGTCGACGAAATCGCTGAAGTTTCGGGTTATATGTGGGAACGGGGTTGGGCCGAACGGAACGCCGGTAATTTCACCGTTGATGTCACCAATTTATTACCCGGGAACATGAAGAATGGCAATCAATTTTTGAATGTTCCTCTGCTTTGCGGTCAATCTGAACTTGCCGGACGTAGTTTTATCGTTAAGGTAGCCGGTGCGCCGATGCGTAATGTCGCACGTCACCCCAAAAAACACCTGCTGCTAATTACTATCTCGGAAGATATTAAAACTTATCAGGTTCTTTGGGGTGGTGAAGGCGTCAGTAGTAAACCTACCTCAGAGTTTGTTTCACATCTTAAAATTCATCAATATATACGCCGTAATAACATGCCGTTAACAACTTTTCTTCATACGCATCCGCCGCATTTGATTGCCCTTTCGCAAATAGAAAAATATCTTAAAGAAGAAATTATCAACCATCTCCTCATCACCATGCACCCGGAAGTAGAAATCTCGATTCCCGATGGAGTGGGTGTTGCTCCTTACCGTCTTCCCGGTAGCGAAGCACTGGCTGATGTCACTGTAACCGCTTTGGAAAAACATCATGTGATACTTTGGGAAAAACATGGTTGTGCCGCTGTCGCTGCAAGTATTGCGGAGGCCTTTGATTACATCGATATTATGGAAAAAGCAGCGACCATCTTTTTCCTTTGTAAAGGTTCCGGATACACCCCTCAGGGTATCAGCGAAGAACAACTGGCAGAAATATCCGGTAAATTTAAAACTAAATAACCATAAAATTACATTTTCTGATTAAGTGTGCTTCTGTTGAGCACTGAATATTTGTTTTTAGATTCAGTTCGTTTTGTAAACTGCCCGGTTTAATATCGGGCAGTTTTTTATTCATCTGCGTTTCATCTTTGATTAACAGTCAATTCATCTTCACATGCTAAACTGGTTTTAGTAAGTCGAAACAGGAAC
>JBKQML010000258.1:0-4325 GCA_052326545.1 Dehalococcoidales bacterium | reverse complement strand
TGAATGCATAGAAAAGTACCGGTCAGATTGACATCAACGACAGTTTTCCATTGCTCAAACGTGAGATCTTCGGTTGCGCCAGACGCACCAAACCCGGCATTATTGAAAACAACATCACCTTAATAGTTTAGAGATTGACTTTAGAGCAAGTATAAAACCGGCGGATGAAAGACAAACTCCGCCGGTTTCTATTTTATTCATTACCACCTGTCTAACTTTCAATTTTACGGAATCTGCGGTATGTTGCCAGATCAAAGCCGCCTCGTTAAATAAATGCTCTCTGCGCCATCTATTAATGAGTTCGGGAGACATTGTTTATAAACTTAGTCTCAAAGATTGTTCTTAACAGGGCTCAAACGTGGCTTAAAAGGGGCTACGTGCCCCGTAACGGAGGGCTACTGATCTCTTAATTGGGCTTAAACGGGCTGTTATTTGAGGAATAATTGGACAATCGGGCAACCATAGTATCACTATTCATTACGTAATACATCCGCCGGTCTGACCCGTGCAATATACCAGACTGGTATTGTACTGGCAATGATTGCGAGTATCACTGCTGTCCCAAAGGCGATAAGCACGACAACGGGAGCGATAGCTACGTGAATGCCGCCGATGGTACCGCCAACGATGCTATTAATGCCACCGCCACTAATGATTACTGGGCCACTACCACCGATTGAAACAGCTGCTGCTCCAATTACAGGTACAATTGACCCGTTCGGCTTGCTTACCAGTAAATTTGCCACCTGTTGACCTAGGAGAATAGATATGAATACGCCAAGAATTGCTGCCATAACGCTAATTGCTACCGTCTCCAAACTGAATTGAAAACCTATTTGCCAGTTGGAAGCGCCAATGGCTTTCATTATTCCGATTTCTTTAACTCTTTGACGTACCACCAGGACTACCGACGCCAGAACGACTACCGCAGCGACAACGAACGATATCAACATCCCTGTCTGACTGGAACTGTTGGCGTTAGTTACCGAGGCATTAATTTGTGAATACTCCTGTTGAGCAGTAACTATGTCGGCTGTACTGGTATCCCAGATCGCCCTGATTTCGGTGACTACAGTATTCACGTTTTTAACATTGTCCACCGATACGGCTATGGAGGTGACACCATCTATGCTATAAAGACGCTGTGCAGTTTCTATCGGAAATATAAGCATATTATCACCCAACTGCTGTCCGGTAGTAAATATACCAATGACTTCTACCTGGTCCGTACCGATTGTTATACCCGAACCAACACTCAAATTATTCTTGGTTGCCACAGTCTGACCTACCAATACTACATCAGTATCAGCTTCCGCAGTCGTAAAATAACGCCCGGTTACCATCGTCAATGTCCCACCACCGGTTATACTGGGCGAAGTGTCTGAGGGCTCTACACCTGTTACCATTATCGGTGGTGTTCCTCCAACTCCTATAAAATCTCCATTTATCGTAGCTACTGCGCCATCAGGGGGAATTATCGGTGAAACAAGTTGATCTCCCGTATAAGTCGTATTCACACTTTCCTGAACTGATTTTACGTGTGGCAGGTTACTGAGTTGATTCACCTGGGCTTGTGGTAGCGGATTACCGCTACCGCCAATTCCAGAATAACCAGCTGGGCTGATCATGATATCGTTGCCGACTATTCCACTGATTGAATTTAGCTGATTAGTAGTAGCAACGTGTACTTCGAACATAATCAGCGCGAGTCCCAGACTTACGGCAAGAATTATCATTACCACCACGCTTCTCCCGGGACTGCGTACAATATCAAGCAATGACCGCCGGACTGTTCTCATAGATTGAATCCTCTTTGTTAATTGTTATAACTATAACACTTTGAGATGAAGCCAGAATGAACGAAATATCAATGTGTAAACTAAATATTATAACGAAATAATTTCAATAAAGTTAGTGGTAGCAAAAGTCATGATTTTAATAAACACATTATTGCAGACACGACCGGGTTGTGTGTGCTATTAGAGGATGATCTTCCAACCGGATTTCACAATGTAATTGGATTGTTTTTCATGATTCCAACCGATGTCGTTACAAACGAACTGATCAGGAAACTCTGCAGAATTTGTCATGGTGTCGCCTCATTTTTGACTCAACCTTTATTGTCTGGTTTCGTCCTTTCGGTATTAATTACCATCCTGTTTCAATTCCTGAAGACACCTATTAAGGTAGCCTCTTGCCTCCGCAGCTATTCCCATCTGCCTTGATAACGGATAGGTCTCGGCACCTACCATAACAAGGTCAACCGCCCTGTCGTAACCGACATCTTTTAGAGCCCTAAGAATTTTGGGGAAATCGATACCACCTCTCCCCGGTATTTGTTGCTCCACAAGTGGAACCCAAGGCTCAACCTGCCCAGCAATATAAGTTGAAGCGACATTCGACGGTATTTGCTCACGACGAGGGTAGTCACGGATATGGACATGAACTATCCTTTTACCGATCTTGGAAACAAATTCTAAGGGATCCTCTCCAGACCTGCACAATTCTCTTGTATCAAGAGTTACTCCCAGAGCTGGTGAATCTATTTCATCTAATAGTTGAACCAGTGTTGCGGTTTTATCAACTGGGGAACCCAGGTGAACCTTAATTGCTAGAGTTATTCCCCGGCTTTCCGCCTGTTCAATTAATTTCTTGATGTAATTGATATTACGTTTAGTTGCCTCCCTACCACCAGACTTTCCATGAAAATTAGGCATTATCAGCGGAATGCTAAGTTTCTGTGCCACATCGAACACTTTCACCAAATATTTGATCTTGTCTTCCTCAGTTTTGCCTAAGTCTTCGGTGTCGATACTAAACAATTCCACCCTATGTTTCTTTGCTATCGACTTAACCTCATTTATGTACGATTGCTTCGTATTTAATTCGATGTGGCGAACTATGCTGATGTCTGACAAGTCGACTCCTTCGTAACCAACCCAGGATATATGCTGTAGAGCGCCGTAAAGGTCTAATTGGTTAAAGAGAACAGTATGACATCCCAATTTCATTTCGATACTCCTATTCTTATTGCGTATCTATTTAATTATGAGACCATTAGTAATTATTATAATCAAATCTAACCAAGGTCTATAAATTTTACGGCTGTAGCATTATCTTAATACCTTGACCACTTCGCTGAGCGGACAGACGTTAATCAAAGCAGATGATCTTGCATACTTTCAGAAAATCCCATTTTATCCTCCTGTTTTTCTCAATGCTCTAAGCGGAAATCTCGTCAAGTTGTTTGATAATTCTAATCATTGCTTCTGTATCTTGCCCACAGTAAATCAGGAGATCATTTCGTATCTTCTGCTTTTCCTCGTTGAGATATTGCCGAAGGCAGCTTCCATGAATTTCAAACTGGCTGTTGTGCCCTCGCCGATCTCTAAATCGTCATAACTCAGATTAGTTAGCGCCGGCAGGACATATTTCAATGAGGAACTGCCCAATTGTTTTGGGTGATAATAATTGAAATCTTTAAATGGTTGGTTCAGGTCGATGATTCGCTCAATGACACTACCTACCCACTCTCTGTATTCGGGAAAAGCCCTGGCCAATTATTCTTAGCCATGATGCCATTTTATCGCACAAGTGCCTTTACTACAAGATTTCGGTTGTTATTGCCATTAATTTCAGCAGTACATGCTTCCGGCGGCGTGAAAAGTAAAATTATAGTAAAAAATATGCTTTGAAACAAATGCCGGGAACAGGGTATAATGCTTGGTAAGAGCGAAGCGCCGGGTAAAAGTACCCGGGAAAAGTGTCTTGCTAGAGCACTTGCTTTGGTGTTAATTATGTTAGGTTTGACAAGGAATCAGGCACAAAAAGGGGCGGTTGGCTCAGGGGTTAGAGCACTTGCTTCACACTCATATCGCTTTTCGTTGAAGCTGGCTCGTTCCGATTTAGCCTCAAATTTAGGGGGCCAAAGCAAGTGCTCTTGGTAGCGTCCCCCGTCAGCTTCAAAGTCCCGGTTCCCGTTTGTCATGCATTTCCTCCCTTTTTTATTTTATTTGACAGCCGCCGGCCCGCCTGAAAGAGGCCGACGCAGTTGATTATATCCCCCCTTGCCGACGCGTTCAAGATCCCGGCTGGTGGAGACATCGGGAGGGTCGAGGCAGAACGTTCAAGATTTCCCGCGGGATTCTATCCAGTAAATATTCAGTCCGGTTTGTTGAATAAAGTTGGGTTGCACAATTCAAGCTTTTGTTATCTGTTAGCAGATTTAAGGTTGTTTAACAAGGCAATATTCTACGAATCTTTTGTAAGCATTCCCCAAAGGATTGGCAGATAACTTTTGAAACTAATATATACCGCCTTTTCAG
>JBKQML010000257.1:0-3129 GCA_052326545.1 Dehalococcoidales bacterium | reverse complement strand
TGATGTAAGATGGATTCCCGCGTTCGCGGGAACGACAATGTGGGGTAGTAATGTAAGGTGGGCATCGCCCACCAATGGCAACCCCTTAAAAAAGTGCTATACTATGCCTGATTATTGTCTCATTGATGAGAGGTATCCAAATGAAAATCAGCGAAAAGATAAAATGCGCGCAATTCCCCTGCAGCGATATCGATAAAAATAATTATCTGCTGCCATCGGCTGATATCGCCACGGGGAAAATCAGGATATTGATGATTACCGAATCCCCGCCGGCGGCAAAAGCCGATTATTTCTACGCGACGGGTAATCCGGCTTACCTCCAAACAATCCTCCAGGTTTTCAAAGACGCCGGTCATAATGTTGCTAATATGCAGGATATATTAAATCTGGGAGTTTACATCACCACCGCCGTCAAATGCGGCAAGACGCAGTACGCCGTTTCCCCGGATACGATGAATAACTGCGCACAACTGCTGGAAAAAGAGATTGCGCTCTTCCCGGATATCCGGGTGTACATGCTGATGGGCGATGTCGCCATCAAAATGATGAACAACATCTGGAAAAAACAGACCGGCAAAAAAGTCATTCCCGCCGGTTCCACCTACAAAATCAGGAATCTGGCGTATTATTTGGGCGAGAAACGGGTCTTCCCTTCCTACACACCCGCCGGGCAGAATTTCCTGATTGAGAAAGCGAAAAGGAAAATGGTCACCGAAGATGTACGGGAGGCAATGAAATGCCTTGATTAGTAGGGTTGGGATCGCTCCACTTTTTGTTTCTGGATTCCCGATACATTTCCTCCGAATTACTCCGGAAAGTACCTACGACTGCGGTCTACGGTCAGGTCGGGAATGACAGGTGGAAAAGTAGAGGCTATACCACCACTGTCATTATCGGGCTTGACCCGATAATCCAGAAAGATAATAATATCAAATATGAAGTATTATTATGTTTATATCCTCGCGAGCGGCAGAAACGGCACGTTATACATCGGGATGACAAACAATCTTATAAGGCGTGTTGGCGAACACCGTAAAGAAGAGGTGCCGGGTTTTACCAAGACGCATCATGTGCACATGATGGTTCATTACGAACAGGGTAATACTGCCGGTGCGGCAATAATGAGGGAAAAGCAATTAAAAAAATGGCACCGGAAATGGAAATTGGCACTAATAGAAAAACAGAATCCCGAATGGAAAGACCTTTGGGATGAAATTGTTTAATACTCTGGATTCCCGCCTGCGCGGGAATGACAATATTGTGAAGGCTGGATCCCGTTCCCCTATCAAGTATGGGACAAGCTTTCAACGGGATGGAGATTCAGGATTTGATCCGCCAGAGGTAGAATGCCTTTGTCATTGAAAGGGTTACTAAGGACTAGATCCTTCGACTACGCTCAGGATGACAATCTGTTTCAGAACAGTGTATTAACTACTAATCCGGCGGGGGCTTTGGGATAAAAATAGGTGGACTTGCGCGGCATGATTTCTTTGGCGTCGGAGACGGTCTTAATCAATTCCGGTTTAATCGGTTTGAGGAAGAACACAGCCTGCTGTTCGCCATTTAATACCTCTTGCACGGATTGCTCGCGGTCATGGCTGAAGCTGACCTGCGGTTCGCTGCTGCCGTCAATGGCCAGTCCCAGGATTTTATTTAATATCAGATGGTCGAGGACGGCCACATCCAGATTGCGGTAAATATCGGTGCTGTTGGGCATGATTTGCGCCAGCACCTTTTCGTCGCGGAGTTTCAGGGAGTAGAATTTACTTTTGCCCGGACCGAAGAAGCCGAGGCGGATACCGTCCGGTTGATGCATCGCGGCATCGAGCTGCTGCCAGTCGTTCGCCGGCATTTCGGTAATCGCAAAATAAGCGGCCAATTTGGCATTCAATCCGGCCAATACTTCCTGAGTCAGGCCGCGGATGACACGGTGCGGCGCCAGGATAATCAGGCCGGGGTCGGCGAAATCCACCAGTGTCGTCATCACAAAATTGACGGCGGCGTCGGGGGTGATTCTGCTGTCGGCGGCCATTTGCTCGCGGCTGTACAGCAGCGCGCTGGTGTAGCGGTGGTGACCGTCGGCGACGTAAAAAGGCTGCTTACCCAGTGCATAGGCAATGCGGTTGATGACGGCTTTGTTGGTAATCGCCCAGACCCTGTGGCGGTCGCCTTCGGGGATGGTGACGTCGATGACGGGTTCCTTTTGGGTTTCTTTTTCCAGTGTTTCGGCGATGATGCGCTGCGGGTCCCGGTACATCATCAAAACCGGGCTGGTATTCACTTTCAATGTTTTTAACAGGTTCTGGCGGTCTTCCCTGGCGGCGGCGAAAATCTTTTCGTGGGGACGGATAATCATTTTCTCCCACTCTTCCAGACGGACGCGGGCGATGATGCCGCGACGCATGCCGGCTTTGCCGTTGAGGCTGAAATAATGCGCGTCGAGATAGATGGCGGGCGCCTGTTCCGGCACCAGGATTTTCTTTTCCAGCCATTCGGCGAGAGTCGCGGCGGTGCGGGTGTATTTGTTATTGGTGGGTGAATCGCCGGGAGATGTTTTGGCATCTTCCAGGCGGATGAAATTATAGGGATTGCGGGCATGCAAATCCTGATGCAGCGCGGCGGAAATGACATCATAGGGCGGACAGATGACAGTGGAAATGTCTTTGACCAGCGATTGATTGTAACGCAAGCCGGCGAACGGTCTGATTTCTGCCACGGTTTTGCCCCCGGTAAAAAGATTGGCGACGGGCTGCCACTAATAGTGTACTGTAAACCACAATCAGGGCACAAGCGGCGGCGGCTTTGACGCAATTGCGGCGCAAAAGGTATAATTAGCGTGAAATTAGACTGCCCTTGCGCGTCCTTTTTCCGATATGCGCCTGTAGCTCAGCTGGATAGAGCATCAGTCTTCGAAACTGGTGGTCGAGGGTCCGAATCCCTCCAGGCGCACCAATTTTTGAATCTATTATTCACTTATTGTAAGGTAGTCCAACTTACCATAATTCCAAATGGTCACCAAATGGTCACGGATTCTGTTATTTGATTTCATTTATTGTTGTGCAAAATCTCACAAATCTCTTGGCAGAATCCTTCTGCGATCTTTATCTCGTAATCATAAAGAATTTTATC
>JBKQML010000256.1:0-11321 GCA_052326545.1 Dehalococcoidales bacterium | reverse complement strand
CCTGGCATTTAGGAACTATAAAAGACCATCCCTTGTCGGAATATGCGATTAAGATGATTTTTCTACTAAAACCTTTCGCAGAGCACCGTGAGCCCTTATTTGAAGGGAAATTACAAACGTGGCAAGTAATAACTATAAGAGATGCTTTGTGGATAGCAAAGCTGTCAGCACTGAATATGTCGCTTGAATGGTTATGGGATTGCACACAAGAATATTCGAGGCAGGAGAGATTTGCGGAATTGGCTGGTACGTCATTTGATAGCAGTGATCTCGATAATGACCTGGCTGATGCATTGTTTAAGCACCCCAATATTTTTTGGCTTTCCAACCCCAAGATGGCGATTGTGCAGATGTGTCAAGACAAAGAATTCGATGCTGCAAGGAAGATCACAATTACAAAAGGATATCTTAGACCAGTTTTAGAATACTTAATAAAGAAGGAAGAGGCACAAAATGAGAGGACACATAGTTAAGCGTTACAAGAATAGTTATACCATCGTTCTGAACCTTGGCATCGATCCGGCGACCGGCAAACGTAAACAGCAATGGGTTAGCGTCAAAGGCACCAAGAAAGAAGCCGAACAGCGGCTCTCCGATTTGCTCCACCAGCTTGATACGGGTACCTTCATGAAACCGGGGAAAACCACGCTGGCCTCTTTCATGGAACGGTGGCTGGCCGATTCCGTCTTTCCCAACCTTGCGCCCAGAACCGCTGAGGTCTATGAATATATCACCCGCGTTCATCTGGTACCTGCGCTCGGCCATGTACCGCTAACCCAACTCAAACCTGCGGCGATTCAAAAGTATTATTCCGAGAAGCTGTCACATGGGCGTCATGATGGCAAGGGCGGGCTCAGTGCGAAATCAGTCAGGCATCATCACATGACGCTGCATTGCGCCCTGGAGACCGCGGTTAAGTGGGGACTGCTGCAGCGCAATCCGGCTGATTCCGTGCAACCGCCTCACGCTGAAAAAGCTGAAATGAAAATCTGGGAAGAGGACGAGATTAAAAAATTCCTGGACAGTATCAAAGATTCTTCTTACTATCCATTATTTTTTCTATCGCTGTTCACCGGTCTGAGAAGATCCGAACTTCTGGCGATACGCTGGCAGGAAGTGGATTTTATCTATTGTCAGCTGTATATTTCGCGGAGTATTCATCAGCTCAGAAACGGCCAATTTGTCTACAAGAGCACAAAATCGGCCAGGGGAAACCGCCCCGTCGCGCTTTCACCGGCGACATTGGATGTGCTCGGGAAACACCAAACGAGCAGAGAGGCCCAGTGCCTTTTGCTGGATCGAAAGTTGCTCGACAGTGAATTGGTGTTTTGCCATGTCGATGGCAGTCCCTTAGTTCCTGACACGGTATCTGCTGCCTGGGGCCGAGCCATCCGTCGATCCGGGTTAAAGGTCATTCGGTTTCATGACGCCCGGCACAGCCATGCTTCTCTGTTGCTGAAACAGGGAGTACATCCCAAAGTGGTGCAGGAAAGGCTCGGGCATTCCAGTATTCAGGTGACGCTGGATACTTACAGCCACGTAGTACCAGGGATGCAGCAGATGGCAGCTTCACGGCTGGACGACATTTTTAAGACTCCAGCCGATGGCCATGCTTCGCAAAAAGTTGGTTAGCTTTTCGTTAGCTATTTTGTTATTTGGCAGTAGAGAAGATATAATTAATGGTGGTATTTAGCTTCAAATATCGCAAATAATTATCAAAGCGCCGGGACCTGCAGTCGGGTTAAAAACCCGACCCTTTTTGTCACCCCGCGCTAAGCGAATGGATCTCGTTATGAGGATTGGAAAAGTCCTCTCCTTAAGAACACCAAGTATATAAACGATTTTCTCTCCTTTGTAAGGATAAACAGGGTACTGAGCGCAGCGAATGTATTAAAAGAGAATTATTTTATTTTGTGCGTACAACCAAAAATCATCGTAAAATTTTCGTACTATATATCAGGATTTATACCGCAAAAAGAGGATCAAAAAATGGAACTGAAAGAGGCGATCAGGAACAGAAAAAGTATTCGTGAATATGAAGATAAACCCATTCCGGAGGAAAAACTTCTAAACGTCATTGAGGCAGCCCGACTCGCCCCTTCAGGTGCAAATCGGCAGGCATGGAAGTTTGTAGTCGTCCGAGACCTAAAGAAACGACAGGCCCTTGCAAAAGCATCAGGCGGGCAACTTCATCTGGCCCAGGCTCCGGTGGTTATTGCGACGGTAGCCACTATGCCTGAAGGATTAATGCGCTGCGGTGTACCGGCTTATGCGGTGGATCTGGCAATCGCTATCGACCATATGACGCTGGCTGCCGTCGATGAGGGACTCGGTACCTGTTGGATTGGGGCTTTCTCACAGGAATCAGCGCGTGAAATTCTGAATATCCCTTCTAAATATCAAATCGTATCGTTACTGACCCTGGGTTTTCCTAAACAGCCGGGCAGGCCGAAGACACGTAAATCCCTGGATGAGATTATCTGCTATGAGACATTTACTGATTAACCGGATTTATCCGCTTCAAATATGCCTTCTTTAGTCAGTGTGTTATCCCCTCTTATTAAAGATAATGAGAAATGACTGCCCTGATTCAATACTAAAAGAGATTGTTCCAAATCTACAGCATTAATTATCGGTTTTAAATTGAATTGGGTAATAATATCTCCTGAGGCCAGGCCGATTCTTTCTGCGACTGAGTTTTGTTTTACATTCCCAACATAAGCCCCCGACAATACACTTCTACCCTGTTTTACCGTTATTTTGCTCGCATCCGCAATGGAAACTCCAAAAGCGGGGCGCCGGTTGGATTGTCTTTGAGCTAATATCTGCTCCAGCCGCCCGCGGTCAAATCCGATTACCGTCTGTCCATCGATAACGGTCACCGGTACTCCCATCTGGCCTGTGTTCCTAACCATCTCCTCGCCATACGACCGATTTGTCGATACGTCGCGTTCCTGATAACTTACACCTCTTTGTGAAAGGAACTCTTTCACCATCGTGCAATATGGTCAGGTAGGGGTTGAATATACAATCGCGTCCATTTTATCCTTCTTTTGTTAATTTATTACTATTAATATACAACAAAAACACCTGTTCATTCTTTCCTGCGACACGAAATCGATTATCAACTTTCCCTCCTGTTACTCTAAAGTGGGTTTGCCTCTAAATTAAAAAGAGCTTATGCTAAATAGTGAAAGATAGTATCAAAGTGAGTGAATTGCTCCGATCATGAATATTTACGCCGTAATCATACTTATTGCGCTGATCGGTGATTTTGTTTTGAAGCTGTCAGGAGATTTATTTAATATAAAATCCCTGAAGCTTGAATTACCGCCTGTTTTACAGGGGATATACCAACCGGCAGAATACCATAAATCTCAGGAATATCTCCGCGCTACCACGAATTTTAGTCTGGTGGAAAGCAGCTTTTCACTGTTAATCATGCTGGTTTTCTGGTTCACCGGCGGCTTTAATTGGTTCAACAACGTCGTTACGGGTTGGCATTTTGTGCCTGTTGTCACCGGATTGTTTTACATTGGCATTCTTATTTTTATCTACAGTCTGCTTAAATTGCCTTTCAGTATTTACAGTACCTTCGTTATTGAAGAGCGTTTTGGTTTTAATAAGACCACTAAACGGACTTTCGTTATGGATCTGGTCAAAGGAGTTATACTAGGCGCGTTATTAGGTGGACTTATTTTAGCGGGTATCCTTGTATTATTCCAATATGTGGGGGCTTATGCCTGGCTTTACTGCTGGGGAGCGATGATCATATTCTCCCTGGTTATCCAGTTTGTCGCCCCCACCTGGATAATGCCCTTGTTCAATAAATTCACACCGATGGAACCAGGTGAACTTAAAGACGCGATTCTAAAATACGCTGGTTCGGTTAATTTCCCGGTGAAAAACATCTTTGTCATCGATGGTTCAAAACGTTCCAGTAAATCAAATGCATTCTTCACCGGATTTGGCCGTAATAAGCGCATCGCTCTCTTTGATACACTGATCGCCCAACAGACCGTGCCGGAAATGGTCGCCGTACTTGCGCATGAGGTCGGACATTACAAGAAAAAACATATTCTACGGGGAATGCTCATTGGTTTTTTACATACCGGTGTTCTCTTTTTCTTGTTATCGATATTCCTTACCAATCACGGTTTATACCAGGCCTTTTTGATGACTAACATGCCAATCTATGCCGGAATATTATTTTTTGGCTTGCTTTACACTCCGATAGAACTTTTTTTGTCGATAGTAATGCAAATGATTTCCAGAAAAAACGAATATGAAGCTGATCGCTTCGCCGCCGAAACAACAGAACAACCGAATGATTTAGTTGACGCTTTAAAGAAACTGTCAGCTACCAGCCTGTCAAATCTTACGCCTCATCCTTTTTACGTCTTTTTAAATTATTCCCATCCGCCGCTGTTACAGCGTATACAGGCAATTCAGTCTGTTAAGCATGCCGGGACTGTGGAATCAGACAAACCACAGGGTTGAAGTAAATGGGGTACAAAATTTTAAATATATTTATGTTCTTTCATATAAATCTTTCTCTTTCATTACGTTTTTCCCATCGTATTTTACCTGGAAACATTGAAATACTTCATGTTTTGTTGTAATATATTTCAACACGTAGTTACTTGTTCCTTTCTCAGTAGATATTATTATATTAAGTTTAGCTGATATCAATATCCGTTCAATTAGCTTAATAAACAAATCTTACAATTTATCTGAGAATCAGATGAATGTCAAGGAGAATAAAATGGGAGATCAAACAAACGGCCAGTATATTGGATTATTCATATTTATCGGAGTAGTTATACTGTTAATTGCCGGACTGATATATTTAAGAATTAAGTGGACTCGTGAAGATAAAATTAAAAAATTTGGTCGTAAAGATCAAGCCGCGAAAGATAATTTAAAAGTTGATAGCAAATAAACTAAATTAAATATATTCCGGATAACGATAACGCGCCTAATGCGGTTTATTTCTG
The DNA here is from genome assembly GCA_052326545.1 of Dehalococcoidales bacterium. Classification (GTDB taxonomy): domain Bacteria; phylum Chloroflexota; class Dehalococcoidia; order Dehalococcoidales; family Fen-1064; genus Fen-1064. Next base: position 6,324 of record JBKQML010000256.1, on the reverse strand, counting down.
TTTTTACGTCATCATAACTCTATTAGCTTTAATTCGAACGCGGAATAGTTTTCAGCAATGAATTGGTAATAACTGAGCCGATAATATTATTGATAATTTGCCAAATATCCTAAATTTGTAATGTATTTCAACTGATTTTTTATAATTAATAGATCTTTCGGAAACACTCCGGAAATCTAATCAAACCCGTATAAACAAAACACCTGATTTTAAGACAACCGGCCTTCTGAAATCAATTGCAAATTGTTTTCAATTCATTAGTTAATTCATTCTCTCCCTTTTATCAAGGTGAACAAATGAGCAGGGAATAAATAACTACCATTGCTGGTGGTTGTTTCTGGTGTCTGGAAGCCGTTTATAAGGAAATAAAAGGGGTACAGCGAATGCTCTCCGGGTACACCGGTGGTAATAAAGTAAACCCTACCGATGAAGAAGTTTGCGGCGATAAAACCGGACATGCGAAAGCAATAGATATTACTTTTTTCCCTGATGTGATATCTTATCGTGAAATTTTGGAAATCTTCTTTACCGTTCATGACCTAACCACTTTGAATAAACAGGGAAATGACACCGGTACACAATACCGTTCGGTAATTTTTTATCACAATGAAGCTTAAAAAATTATCGCTGAGCAGGTTATCAAAGAAATCAACGATGCTCATATCTGGAACGCTCCCGTTACCACCGAAATTGAACCTTATACAAAGTTTTATGATGCTGAGGATTATCATCGCGATTATTTTGAACGCAACCCGCAGCAAAGTTATTGCCGGTTTATTATCGCACCTAAAGTAGCTGAATTCCGCAAAAAGTGGGCGAATAAACTCAAGGAATAAACTCTAATCCTCTTTATCAGGCCAAAACATGGTAATTAACCGCTTAATCAAATGAAAATATTTCAAAATATCCCGGGCTAAAGTCTCTGTAATTCGAGGTTTCTGTTATTGGAATTATTATCGATAGCCATATAAATGTCATAGATTTGTTACTTTTTTCTTTCTTATTTTATAACTTTGCCACCCTTTATCATCTAATATTGCGTAGTAGCGTGATTTTGGGAGGTCGCGGGCATGACCTTATCGGCAGATTATTCCCTCTTTGAATCAACAATACGTTTAGCCAAGGTATTACTTGAGAATACGAAAGATGATATGCCCCAAAAGCATCAACTTTCTCAAAGTGATATGGCCTTATTGGGGAATATGAGCCGGGAGATGGTGAATATATCACTCCACTCTTTACAAAAACAAGGGGCAATCAGGTTAGACCGTGATCGGATAATCATCAATAAAAAATTGCTCCGGGAAGCAGTTGAATCATCGAAAAGTAAAATATTATGAGAAACCTACCGCCCGAGGTAACAAGACAAAACGCATCGCTGTGATAAAATAAATACTATAATGAAAACAATGCTATTAATTTAATAATAGGATTTTTTAGTTACCTTTAGCTTTAAAGGTAGATATTAAGCCGTTTTACAAATGGCTTTGTAGTACAAATTTTAAAGCAAACCCGTTCATACAATATCGTTTTCCGGTCGGTTTTGGACCGTCATCGAAAACATGCCCTAAATGAGAACCGCATCGGGCACAAAGCACCTCTGTTCGTACCATTCCAAAACTTCTATCCGGCATCTCTATAATATTCAATCGAGAGATTGGCTCGAAGAAGCTGGGCCATCCGGTCCCGGATTCAAATTTTGTGGAACTACGGAAAAGGTCCGTATTACAACGTACGCACCTGAATATGCCTGCTTCGTGAACACCATCAAATGCACAACTACCCGGAGCCTCGGTTCCTTTTTTCGTAGTAATTTCATATTCTTTTTTATTCAGAATTTTTTTCCATTCCCCATCGTTTTTCTCGATTTTCTCAACAGTTACGACTTTGTTCTGTTTGGCATCATATATCTGGACCGCCATCATAAATCGCTCCTTTTTCAGCGAGTAAATACATTAATATTACATCAAGAATTCCCCTGCAGTTTTATTGTCCAGGAAACCAGATTATTGAGCAATTGCGCAATTAGCTCCCCTGTCTTCTGGTCTAATAATTTCCCTTTGTCGTCAAATTTCTGCGCCGCTAAAGTCACGAATATCTCCGGTTTGTTCACAGGAAACATATTCAGAAAGACAAGCGATTGCCGCAGGTGATATTGGGCTCTGGCACCTCCCAATATCCCGGTCGAAGCACTCATGATAGCTACCGGTTTGTTTTCAAAAGAGTTATCTCCATGTGGCCGCGAAGCCCAATCGATGGCATTCTTTAAGACTCCCGGCATTGAATAATTGTATTCCGGTGTAACAATCAAAATAGCATCGGCTGCTTTAATTTTTCTTTTGAATTCCTGTACTTTCTCCGGCACTGAAGACTCTAAATCCTGGCTAAATAAAGGGATACCATTAAGATCAAATATCTCCAGTTTTGTATCCTTGGGAACAAATTCAAGCGCCGCTTGAAGTAGTGCTCTGTTATAAGAGTCCTTGCGCAGACTCCCCGCAAATCCTAAAATATTAATCAACTGGTTCATTAAGCAACCCTCCAGGGCACAAAATACAAGTATAAGCATAATGTATTTAGTGTATCAAAGTTATAAAGTCCTGATGTAAAGTATGAAATTCTTATAACAATTAAAAAACGAGCAACTCGGAAAAGACAAATGGTACCGTCGCGAGTAATATCAGCTGTTCGACCGGAACAAAAAAAGATTCGACAGTAGAATTATATCGATTTCGTTATTTACCCCCAGATAGCGTCCATAATTTTCATTCTCATCATGCCTCGTACCGGCAGGAACGATGCTACCAGTGAAACACTTAATACAATGGCGGCCATATTAAATATATTCGTTGCTCCAATGATGAAATACACCGCTCCGAAGGGGAAATAGAACGGATACTTTGCTTCAATAGGAGACACGACAAAAATATATAGCAGAATAGCCAACACAATTGCAGTGACAGCATAAAAAATAGCACGCATCAGGTAAGACAGAGTAATTGACCATGGTGTAATGCCGATAGCACGTTGCACACCGATCTGCCGTCGCCTGTTTGCCACATCGATATAGGTCATAATGAAGACCGTAATGCCGGCGATAAGTAAATTAACAACGTTTAAAATCACATTGATGATATTAAAGCTGTCAATCAGGCTGCGAACTATACCGGCATAATCCTGCCAGTTTAAAACCTTCAATCCGCTTTCTATATTATTGATTTTTTCCATGATAACCGGTATCTCGGCAACGTTTTTTACTTTCACATAAATCGAATCGGCGCTATTTACGGTGGCAGGATTTACAGACTCCATTTCTGCCTGAGTTACGAATGCTTCAGCATCTGTCTGAAGAAATTGCGTATAGAAAATGCCTTTGACTTTGTATTGCTTCTGGACGCCATTGGCATACATCAATGTAATTTCATCCCCTGCATGAACCGTCAATAATGACCGGGCGTATAATTCCAGATTAGATTTACCGGCTCCGGCTAATTGAATTCCCAGCATAATTTCATCCATGTCATCCGGTGATAGATAACTACCTTCAATCATCGATTTATTGATTGTGAATACATCACTATCCGTTTCAGGTTGTATCCCATATACCATTGCTTCAGTACGCTGATTTCCGTAGGTAAATTCCGCTCCCAGACCATTTCTCGGTGACGCGGCAACAACACCATCGATCGCATCAATTTTACTTATCGTATCTTCAATATTGCCTAAAAGCGGATTTGCAGTGTTGGATTGCACGACAATATCACTACTATAAGTATTTCGGAGTTGGGTATTCGCACCTGACACAAGACCCTGTAAAAATCCCGGTATGAAAAGTAAGTTTAGAGATACCAGAGTAAGTATCAGGATGGTAAGTAAGATAACCCCAAGATTGCCTCGTCTAATAGACGTGAACGACAACAGACCTGCAACCTTGAAAGATTTAGTCATGTGCGCTCTCCGTCTCTTCGACTATTTTCCCATCACTCAGGGTTATGATCGTATCAGCATATTTATTATCCGTCGGATCGTGCGAAACGAAAACGACAGTTACTTTTAATTCTCGATTCAATCTGACCAATGTCTCCATCACCATATTGCTTGACACGGTATCGAGATTGGCACAGGGTTCATCGGCAAGTAGTACTCTGGGATTGTTGATTAGAGCACGTGCGATGGCAACTCGCTGTTGTTCTCCTCCGGAAAGTTCTTTGGGATAATGAGCTACTCTTTGCTCCAAACCAACCAACTCTAACAATTCTCCCGCCCGTTTTTTGTAATTACCGGCTCCATTCAACATCATGCCGGGGAGGTAAACATTCTGTAAAGTAGTCAATTCCCCCAATAATGCATATTCCTGAAAAACATAGCCCAGATATCCAAGGCGCAATTTTGCCCGCTCCCCCTCAGGCAGCGAGGTAACATCCCTGCCGTCAAAAATGATACTGCCTGATGTCGGACGATCAATTAAACCCATCTGTCTCAGGAGAGTTGATTTGCCGGAACCGCTGCGTCCCATAATTGATATTATTACTGCATCGGGAACCACAAAAGAGACAGAGTTCAGGGCAGTCACTCTGACTTTATCCATACTGTATATCTTTGTCAGCTCTTTAATTTCGAACATATTGACTTGTAGCCAATTCCATTAATTCAAATAAAACAATAATAAAGCCTCAAAAAACCCGCGAATTTTCTGACATTACACTTCGAGGTCTACAAACCTCGCTTCCGTATTTTAACGCAGATTGGCGTATTTTTTATTTGACACCCAAAAATCTTTCTACATACTGCATTAATGGGCTCAAAACATTAACGGTGTTTTCCAACGCGGCTTGTTCGTCTTTTACCAACTCTAAAATTTTGATGTCGTGAATACCATCGCGGCCGATAACCGCCGGAACCGTCATGCTGAGGTTATGACAGCCGTATTCACCATCAAGTACAACGCTGCAGGGAATGATTTCATGGGTATTGTTCTTGATCGCCGTGATAACCGCCGCTGTTCCCACCGCCGATGTCCAGCCGGCAGTACGTTTCGGCTGCAGCGTCTCGTAATCATGCAGGGTTTGAGGAGGTAATGATCGGATTCTTTTTTTTGTTGCTTCGTCAATGTTAACCGACTTTCCTTTAACCCGCAGCGAACTGAAAAGCATTACCTGACTGTGTCCGTGTTCACCGACCACAATGCCCTGTACCTGGCTTGGTCCGACCCCCATCGCTTCTGCGGTCCACATGCGAAAACGGATCGTGTCGTTCATCGTATAACCGATGAATTTCTTTCGTCCGGCATGGCGGTTTATCAGATACGTTGCATAATTAAGCGGGTCCACGGGGTTCGTCTCGGTGATGACAATCGCATCAGGACAATATTCCCGTATTTTTTCTGCGTTTTCTTTGATTATCGGTAAATTCCCGGTGATCAACTCTGAACGGGAGGAAATAACTCCGGATGGAGCTCCGGCTGTCACCACGACAATATCAGAACCGCTGATGTCTTCGAATGTCCCCCGGCGTACTGATACATCCTGTCCGGCTGCGGCCGTGGTCAAATCCATCCAATGGGCTTTTAGCATATTTTCCCACGGGTCAATCAGCAATATCTCATCAGCCAGTTTTTGAACCGCGATGATAAAAGCAGCACAAGAACCTAATGTACCGGCAGCGCCAATAATGCTAACTTTCACGAAATCCCTTCTCTACGGTTTTTCTTTTATTTCGAATCCGTATGTGAAAACATACTCTTTTAATATGGTATAAGAAATCAGTCTAAAAAGATAGTACATTCACCTCAGGTTTTAGCATTTACGATTCAGGTTTATCTCACTATCCGGCTGATTCTAATGTATGTTATACTTCACTATGACATTAGAGTGTATTTTACACCTTATCGATAACATCGGCAAAAAAAATGTCTACTATTGATTTAGATATTAGCATCTTTGGTATCAACAGAGTAAGGATATAACTGAAAATGAATACAAGATTTCAGAAATTACTGGAACCTTCTTACATCGGAAAAGTAAAAACCCGTAACCGTATTATAAAAACAGCGCAGGGCTCATCATTTATCGAACCTACCGGCTATGTAGGAGAACAGGCTAAAGCCTATTACGAGACCATGGCTAAAGGCGGTGTCGGGTTGCTCATCGTCGAATCTTGCGGCGTTGAATACCCGCTGGGAATTCATCATTTTCCTGTCCAGTTTCACCTTGATGATGACAAATATATTCCGAGTTATACCGAATTAGTTCAGGTTATCCATCATCACGGCTGTCCAGTTTTTCTTCAATTATTCCATGCCGGCCCATGGAATCCGACCGGTTT
>JBKQML010000255.1:0-10826 GCA_052326545.1 Dehalococcoidales bacterium | reverse complement strand
GGGCGGGGTTTAAGGGTGGGTCGTTGGGCAGGCAATAAGTATCGGGAGTACCTTGCATTTTTAGCCCCAACTAGACTTTATCTCCTCATAGACTCATTGGAGAGGGGATTCTTATTTAGAAAAGGACAATTTCCCCGCGGGTGATTAAAGTTTTTCGGATCTGCCTAGGCGGCTGCCTGTGCAACAGCGGATTCCAGAAGGAATGAGCGTTAAAAATGGATACTCCCCAATATAAAATCGTCCGTGAGCAGCTTGGCGCCAAAGGTGTTGCGCTCACCAGTATTTACTTCCGGTACGGCGGCAACATTTACATCTTCAGTTATCTGAAAGACGGCATAACCCGGCACACGTTAATCGATACCGGCGACAGACGCCACCGCGACAGTATTGAATCCATTCTGACGCAAAATAAGATTGACCCGAAAGCCATCGAGACCATGATTATCACCCACAGCCACCCGGACCACTACGGCCTGGCGCATATTCTGGCAAAACAATCCGGGGCGAAAATTTTGGTACATTCGAATTTTAAAGGCGCCATCGAAAACGACCGAAACATTTTGGAACGTAATTTACTCGGTTTTCGTAACCCTAAAGAACTTAAGGAGTGTAAAGTTGAATTTCTTTCCCCGAATAACGGGGGATGCGTGATAAAAATCTGCGGTCTGGACTTCATCCGTCTTTTAGAACCGATTTCCTTCGGGGATGCCGCGAAACTGGATGTTCTGGCGATTCCGCAGAGTGCCGACACGCATACCCGCGACCAGATCGTGGCAATTTATTCCATCCGGAATTACGTCACACCTGATGGAGCTTTGCCGCAAGGTTACCGTCCCGATAACGACCTGCTCTTCTCCGGCGACCTCTGGCTGATGCGCGGCCCGCTTTTCGACCGGAAGATGAAAGGTTTTTCATTCTACATCAGGCGCGGATTATTCCGGATCAGATGGTTTCTGTCCGGCCGGGGCTGGCATAGTGTCACAGTCCTGGAGCAGGATGTAGCGGTCAAGGAAGCGCTCAAAGTGCACTTCAGTGTCATCAGGGTGAAACCGGGTCACGGGCAGGAATTTCTCGGCAGCCGGATTCTGCCGCTGGGATTACCGGCGGACAGCGACCTCCTGAAAACATTAGGCTATTCCGATATTGAAGAAGCACAAAAAAAAGACGGACAATTAAAAACAAAAATGGCCGGTCTGCTGGAGCAGGCTTATATCGGTTTTATTCAGGAAGTGCTTTGCTGGCAAAAAGAAGGCTACGCCCTCGAGGAAATTTCGGAGTTTCTGGTGCGCATTTACCGGGAACAAATCGGCGGCAATCGTCAGGTTGCCCTGGATCGAAAACAGCGCAGAGAACGCATGAAGGTGACATTGTCCAGAATCCAGCAAGATACCGCGCTGCCTCAAGATCTACACCGGTTAGCCGCAATGACCGCCGCCAAACTGGAAAAAGTAGTTTAACTGTCAACTCGGAAATAAACAAGTATCAATACATCAGCGCATTTGCGCTGAGTACCCTCGTAACGCGATCTAAATAAGGTTAAGCGTGACCAGAATCATATATTGCAGGCTGACAACGGCCCGGGGAACAAAAACCGGCCGTTTGGCTGTTCTCGAAAATAACCAGCGTTTCTTCTTTAGATTTTTCCTGGACCATTTGTCCCACCAGTCCGGGCTGTAGTAATTTTGCGTCGTATGATACGTTGTACCGTCGATTTCTACCTTCATTAGCACCGTCCGTGATTTGAATTGGAACTACCTGTGTGTTTTCAGTATCAATGTATAAATTGTACCTATTCTATCAGATTGGTAGCAATATGTATATACGCAAATTATGTGCCGGAATCAGGCGCAATTTAACCCCGCCGGTACGAATGTTTGGTTGAATATACGAAAGTACTGATGTCGTAAATGACTAGCTGGTACACGGCCACTGCAGAACCTTCGTGTGGTTTATCTTTCATTTATACGGCTCATAGTATAATAAATTACAATGGGTACAAGAAATCGCAGGTGGGCTTCCCGGAATACTGTTGAGTATTATCGGGGGCGGTTTTGCGCTGAAAAGAAAAACCGGGGGTTTGCTTTCGACCGGTGCGGCTGTTGCCTGTATTTGTGCTCCGCTGTTGGGGATTGCCGCTGTCATCATGATACTAATGTCTTGGAAAGCATATCAGCAAAGATAAGTCTTAATCGGAGGGCAGAATGACTCAAACAAAGCTGATAACCGATAAACTGCGCATTGTAATCTATGGTGCGGGCGCGATTGGTGGAGTGCTTGGAGGCCTGCTGGCGCTTTCCGGCACGCCGGTCCTTATGATCGGCCGTCCCAATAATGTGGACACAATCCGTAAAAATGGGCTCAAGCTGATCACTGCCGCCGGGACTCACATCGTACAGTTACCGGCGGTCACCGCGCCCGGTAAAATCGACTTCAACCCCACCGATGTAGTCTTTCTTTGTGTCAAAGGCCAGGATACGGACAGCGCCATGCGTGAACTCTCTTCCGTGGTGCAGGATGTCCCCGTCTTTTGTTTCCAGAACGGGGTGCGCAACGAGGAGATTGTCAGCAAGTATTTTCCCAGGGTTTACGGCGTGATGGTGAAAGCCGGGGCGGTCTTCATCCGGGACGGGGAAGTGGAAAGCCGCAGTAATCCACCGGGCCGGTTAGTAATTGGGAGGTATCCTGAAGGCGCAGACGCTTTAGTCGAATCCGTCGCCGTGAGACTGCGCAAGGCCGGATATGTAGTTGAAGTAACGCCGGACATCATGCCGCATAAATGGGGGAAATTGGTGGAAAATTTAGCCAACGCAGTCGGTGCGATTACTAATGCCGCGGGGGAAGAGGCGAACAGTATCGCCCTGGCAACGCAGAATGAAGGAAAGAAAATTCTGGCCCGGGCCGGGATACGTTGGGTTCTGGCAATGGACGCAACCTCGCGGCCGTCAAAGCGCACTGCACCGGCGAAAAGTGATTTATATAGTGTGCCGTTAGGCTCGACCTGGCAAAGCCTGGTGCGCGGACAGGGCACCGTTGAAACAGAATTTCTGAATGGGGAAATCGTCCGGCTGGCCGTCAAAATGGGGACACCGGCTCCGATTAATCAAGAATTGCTGCGGATTACGAAAGAAATGGCGGCTAATCACGAAAAGCCGGGGAAATACTCCCCCGCCGAACTGCGCACGATACTCAAGCTGGACTGATTATTTAACCGTCGTTTTCAGGGCATTTGCCTTAGTTACCAGCGGCATGATTACCTTAACCCTTGTGCCTTCGCCTGGGCTGCTGTTGATCTTGACGTCCCCACCCCAGGAATAGGCGCGCTCTCTCATACTAATCAGTCCGAATGATTTGGGGTTGGATAGCTGCTCTACTGAAATTCCCTTGCCGTTATCGCTGATTTCCAGCACAATGCCCTCCGGTTCTTCGGTCAGTGTTATTTTGACTTTACCGGCATTCGCGTGGCGGATGATGTTGGTCAATGCCTCCTGGCAGATCCGGAAAATCGTTGTCGCGCGGTCCTGGTCCAACTTAATCTTTTTTTCACCGGGGGTGAACTCAAAAATAATTTCAGTGCGCTTGCGTAATTCCTGCACTTGCCATTCGATGGCAGCTTCAAGGCCGATATGGTCTAATATCCCCGGTCTCAGTTCAGAGGAAACACGCTGTACTGTTTGAATTGCTTCGTCAATCAATATGTTTATTGTTTTAGCTTTTTCCGCCAGTACCCCTTCAGTTTCCGGCATTTTCTTTGTCAACCAGGACACGTCCATTTTTATCGCCGTTAAAATTTGTCCCAAATCATCATGGATTTCGTGCGCCAGGTTTGTTTTCTCTTCTTCGCGGATAGATTCCAGGAGCTGCGCCAGTTTGCGCAACTGCTCACTGGAAATCTTAACCTGAGCTTCTGCTTGTTTGCGGTCGGTGATATCGGTAATCATGTGAAAGAAGATTCTCTTCCCGTTTGCCGTCGTTCCTCCGATCGGGTAAACGGATGAACGGATCCAGTGTCCGGAGGATTGGTCCATTATTTCTTTTTCGATCGCCTGATTGGTAATCACTGCTTCTTCCAGCGGGCAATTATCAATGGGATGCTGCAGGCCGTGCACGACAAAGGGGCAGTATTGCCCGAGGATATTCTGAGAATTGAGACCTAATGAACTTTGCACCGCGCTGTTTGCCAGCAGAATGTTATGGTCTTCGTCAATCAGCATCACATAAAAAGGGAAGGCCTCCAGCAGTGCTGAGGTTTTTAAATTTATCTCTTTGGGGTCAGGTGTTGTACTTGGCTTTGTCATTTTGGTTCCCTCTCATCAAATATTGACAGTGAAGCAACAAGCAGTAAGTTTATTGACAGGATGATTCGCGAAGGCCGTTATTTCGGGCAGGTTGTTATCGGGGAAAAGGAGCATGATGTACTTTTCAGTTAATCTTATTATAACCTGTCTCGATTATTAATGAATGCAATGTCGAATTATGGGTTCGTTGCAAAAGTTCAGAAACATATTGGACTCCTTGGGAGGCGAAAAAAAGGGGTTCGAATGAAACAGTTCTATGTAGTAGCTGGCACGGTAAATGGTTATTATCACTTAATGCAGTATGTTGAAGATATTACCGGCTCCTATACGGGGCTTCCCCATAATAAAATATCCCCCCTTTCACCTCTCCGTCTTCACCCTCAGCCTCGACCCACCTCCCTTCACTGTCTTCCCCGACCTGACCGTAGACTGCAGTTGTAGGTACTTTCCGGAGCAATTCGGAGGAAAAGTATCGGGGATCCAACAAACCAACCTTCGTCTCAAACCATGTTCTGTTGTGTAAAAATGCAGTTGCTTTTGTTCACATTCTGGAATATACCTTCATGTGAAAACAGGCCATTATCATCGGGTAATCTGATTTGTTGGATTCCTGTACATTCGCTGCGTTCAGTATACATTGACTGCGTCAAGTACCGAAAATGGCTCTCCGGCTTTCGCAGGAACGACAAGCAGGGAGTTTTTGCCTTGAGCACTTCAGAAGAATTCATTTGGTCAAGTCAATGTAAAGGTCTTTCCACGTCGGATTCATTTTCTCAATCAGTTCTATCTTCCATCGTCTTTTCCATTTTTTTATCTGTTTTTCCCGCATTATTGCAGATTCAATACTTTCGCATTGCTCATAATAAACCAGCATATGCACGTGGTATCTCTTTGTGAAACTCTCAACGCAATCATTTTTATGTTCCCAGACACGACGGGGCAGGTCATTCGTTACCCCGTTATACAGAGTGCCGTAAGGTTTGCTCGCGAGGATATATGAAAAGTAAAGTTGTTCCTTCATCTATTAACTTATCCCTCTTTTATTTATCCGTCCTCACCCATAGCCTTGTCCCGTCCGTAATGCATTCCACCGTGCCGTTCTTATCCGTGCGGTAAATATTGTTCAACCCCACGACATCCGCCAGCCGCTGCAGTGTCTCCGCGCCGGGGTGCCCGAAGGTATTATCGGCGCCCACCGAAATCACCGCCACTTTCGGGTCGGCGACGGCCAGAAAAGCGGCCGTGCTGGAATCGTTGGAGCCGTGGTGCGCCACTTTCAGCACGGTGCAGCTCACATCGGCCCGCTGCGTAATCAGGTCGTGTTCGGCGTCCGCAGAAATATCGGAGGTCAGCAGAAAACTGATTTTTTCGTCGGTCAATTTCAGCACAATCCCGTTATCCATCGCCGGCACCGTCGAACCGGGCGTCGGATTAATCACTTCCAGCGTGGTGTCTTTGGTGCCCAGGTCGACCTCCTGTCCCGCCGTGGCCAGGGTCGCTTTGATGTGTTTCTGCTGAATCAGATTCAACCATTCCTGCTCGTCGGGCAAAGTGTAGCTCGTGTCCAGGTAGAGCACCTGTTTCACTTTGTACCGCTGCAAGACTTCCAACAGGCCGGTCAAATGGTCTTCGTGCGGGTGCGTCAACACCACCAGTTCGATGTTCCGGTCCCAGAACGGCAGGTGTTTGCTCAATTGCGCGCTGATGGCCTGTGCGCTGGGGCCACCGTCCACCAGAATATCCTGATGGTTTGGGGTTTGAATCAGAATCGCGTCGCCCTGCCCGACATTGAGGAAACTGACGTGCAGCCGGGTATCCGGCATCGAGTAAGCTGTCAGCGTTGTCAGTACGGCAATTACCAGCAGGGTCGAAAACGCCCACTTTTTCGGTATTTTGTCTAAAGTCGAGGCCGTCCGTTTGAAAAAGGCGGCCACAGATTTTCGCTGTGGTATCAGCCAGAGAATTGCCCCCAGCACGGCAAAATAGGCCCATATCCAGGCCGGATTGATCGTGCCCACATTAAAAAATGAGAAAGACAGATGTGCGAAACCGTTGATTACCGCCAGCATGTAACCGGCTGAGAGCCAGGCCAGCCACCCCAGAATCTGCCCGGCGGCTAAAACAAAAACCCCGATGACCGCCGCCAGTGTCCCGCTGAATAGCAGGTACGGCAGCGCCGGCAGCACCAGCAATGTGGCCAGCGGCGACACGACGGAGAAAATCCCGAAGTAAGAGACCAGCAGCGGCCAGATGGCAATGGTGACCCCCAGCGTCACAAACAGGCTGTCGGCAATCCAGTTCGCCGTCGCGACAATAAAGCCCCCTTCGCCCAGTTTATTGGCGATGATATTTTTACCCCAGCCCTGTAACCGCGGAGCAATCACGACCATTCCGAGCGTGGACATGAAGGTCAGTTGGAAGGAGGCATCGCCGAGAATTTGCGGGGTAATCGCCGCCATCACCGCGGCCGCAAAGCCGATGGCCGTTATCGCGCTCCTTTGTCTGCCCAGCAGGTCGGCGCACAGGAAAATGCTGACCATTATCGCCGACCGTATCACCGGCGGGCTCATCCCGGTCAGCAGCGCGTAAATCCAGATTGCCGCCAGCGCCAGCCAGATGTAGAAATAGCGTCTTTTCCCGAAAAGCCAGATGCCGGTCGCCACCAGAATTCCCGCCACGATATTGAATTGCGACCCGGAAATCACCAGGATGTGCATCGTGCCGCTGTCGATGAAGGCATTTTGCAGTTCCGGCGTGATATTTCCCCGGATGCCCAGTATCATCCCCTGTGCCAGCGAGGCCTGCGGCTCGGGGATTGTGGCCGCCATGGCCTGCGACAGCCGGTTTCGCAGGGCATAAACCCAGGCGAGGGGTCGGAAGCCTTTACCTGTGCCAATCAAAGCTGTCTGCGGGGAAAGCATCGTGGAATAAATTCCCTGATTGGCCAGATAGCCGGGGTAATCGAAATCATCGAGGGCCTGCGGCGTTTGCAATTTGCCCTTGACCAGCAGCTCGTCGCCGTAATTGTAAACCGGAAATCGCGGCACGAAAATGAGGACTGTGCCTTGCAGTTTTTTCCAGCCGCCGGCGGTTTTCAGTTCGATGTTGGACAGAAAAAGATGCGTGCTTTTGTCCCGGACATCCGGCGACTGGCTGACAATTCCCTTCAGTTCCACCGCAGTTTTGTCATTGTAAAACCGGACATAATTTTCGTTAACCACTGGAATTGTAGACTGATACCGGACAATGCCGCCGAGCAGCGCCAGCATCAGCAGGGCAGACGTTAGCAGCAGCTTTTTATGCTGCCGGAAGATAAAAATAAACGGCAGCGGCAGCGCCGACACGGCCAGCCAGACCGGGGCCAGGCTGAGTTTTGTGCCCAGCAAAATCCCGGCAATCCAGGCGCCGCTGAGAGAAATCAGTAACAAATAAATTAATTCCTGTTTATTCCGCCACGGTGATGAACGGTCGGATTTTTTCGAGCAAGGATGCGCTAATGCCTTTCACCTTGGTCAGTTCGTCGACGTTTCTGAAAAAACCGTTTTTCGTGCGGTAATCAATAATCGCTTTGGCTTTGGCCGGGCCGATACCCGGCAGGGCTTCCAGCAGCCACTCTTCGGCAGTATTGATATTGATTTTCTGCGGCGCGGCGGTGATGTTCGCCTGCGCGATGTTTAGTTCCAGATTATCGGAGTTGCCGTCAGCGGTCACCCCGCCGGCCGATTGAATCAGCGCATTGATTGTATCATCCCCGGAAAATTGGTAGATACCGGGATTGGTGACGGCGCCGCTGACGTAAATATTGCCGCTCATTTCCTGCGGCGGCGGTAATATAATCTCGACGGGGAGGCTGGGGCGGTACCTGGTCCAGGCAATGGCAGCGGTGACGAGGATGACCGCAATGAGGATAATGCCTGCGATTAGCCAGAGCTGTTTTTTCCTGGTTTCCGCCACATTTTCCTCCCGGCATCATTATCTGGCAAATATGAATGATTCGCTACAATAATAATATCAATGGGAGGATAATGTCAATATGTAGGTTCTGAAAAAATGATTTCTGAATTGGATGTAGGGACAGGTTTATAACCTGTCCGCCTGGGCCGACGGGTTCGTAAATCATTGTATACACTGGACCTTCTGGCTGCGGCCTTGCGGAACCCACCTCTACAAAGAAATGACCCCTATTTCGCCCTTAATGCCGCCCGCAGCGCCTCTTCCGCAGCGGAGGAAGTAATGGCAATCACCTGGTCTCCTGCCAGCACCACGGTCGTCGGGACGGGGACAATTGGTTTTTGGTCTTTCCGGATGATTATTGACAGCATACTGCCGGCCGGTAAAGAAAGGTCTTTCACCGCCTTACCGGCGCTGGCAGAGCCTGCCGGTATCCTCACCTCCACAACTTCCAGGCCTCCCTCAGGGATTTCCATCAGGTGCGTCAGCGGATGTGTCGGGACTTCTTCGGTGATATGTTCCAGAATTACATTGGTGCTGCAAATCGTCACATCGATGCCCAGTTTCTTGAACAGGCCTTCATTCTTGGGATTTTTAATCCGGGCGATGGTGCGCGGCACCTTGAATTTAGTTTTCGCGAGCTGGCAGGCCACCAGATTATGCTGGTCTTCTCCGGTCACGGCCACGAACATTGCGGCCCGCATCGTCCCGGCTTCCATCAGTGTGCTCACCTCGCAGCCGTCGCCGCGGTGGCAAATGCTCCCCATCTCATGGTTAATTGTCTCACAGATAATACGGTTCTGTTCGATAATCAGGACTTCATGGCCTTCTTCAATTAACGCCTTCGCCAGATAATAACCGACGCGTCCGCCGCCGACAATCACGATATACATAATCTTCTCCTCAGTCCTCGACCCGCTTCTTCAGCATATCGGCGAAGATCGTCGTCGGGCTGATCGTTTCCAGTCCCAGGGTCTGATAAATCTCCTGGCGCAGCGGGTCGTAGATGCGGCAAATTACCCGCGGCACATTAAAAATATGCTTGGCAATCTGCGCCGCCATAATGTTCCGGTTGTCGCCCTGCGTCATGGCGATAAATACTTCTGCCTGTTCGATGCCAGCCTTCTTCAATTGCTCCTGGTCCATGCCGTTGCCGACCAGAGCTTTACCTTTAAAGGCCGGCGGCAGACGCCGGAAACTGTAAGCATCAACATCGATTACGGTCACGCTGTGCCCGGCAGCATCTAGTAAAGCGGCGAGCCGCCCGCCAGTCCGTCCGCATCCCATGATTATGATATTTTTCATCTGTCTTTCTCTCGTTCAGGCTGATATTGATTCAGTATCACACCGCGGATACTATTATCTACGTCTGAGGATTGTACTCCCATCTTTCAATTCTGTCAATGGTTGTTAACAACATGGTTGTCAATCGCTTTTAGTTCAAGAAACCTGCCCATCTTTCATTTACTAATCAAAGAGTTTAACCGTTTCATCAATTCGTTTTTTCAAGGAAAAAATAACCGACATTCACGTTTCCGTAAATCCGCCCCAGACAAAGTAAACAATCACCGCGAAAATAAAGATGCAACCCAACCCGGCGGGAACCCAATACGAACTGAGATTATATAGGAAAACGACGGTGCTGCCGATGATATATAATCCGCCCGCCCATATCAGGATATCGTGAAACCAGGCTCTTTTCGATTTCATTTCTTCCCCTGCCTTTTTCAATCGCATTATTGGAGGTGAAAACGTGAAAAAAGTTAAAGGCGTCTGGACTCTTGCCCCTTGAATCTTGAACCTTGATTATTGTTTATTGTGTGTTAAATCTGGTTTTTCATCCGCAACCATCGGTTCTTCTTCCAGCGGGACCTTATCCACGATCACCTCACAGGTCGCCCGCCGCATAATTTCCAGACTGGTGAGACCCCATTGGTTGGATATCCTTGACTTGACCCCCACCCCCAATATTATCGCGTCGACGTCTTCCTCGGCAGCCACATGCAGGATGGCATCAGGAATATTACGGTTACGCACCGTCCGCCTGGTAACGGTATAACCGTATCTTTGCGCGATAGCCGCGCCCAGCTCCAGCGCATGGGCGGCTTTTTTCTCCTCTTCGGGAGCCGGATCATCCAATGCCCTTGAGTAAGGGATAATGATGACGTTAAGCAGTACCATCTCTGCGCCCTGTTCCTGCCCGAGGCGGCAGCCCAGGCCGATGGCCCGTTCCGAAGGAAAAGCGTCGGTGATGGCCACCAGTACCTTGTGCACGGCACTGAGCGAACTGTAGGCTCTGGCGGCCGACATTGTCGAGCCTTTCGGCACGCGGAACATCCATATCAGCAGCCCCCCCACCGATACTAAAAAAATCGCTGCCAGCAAAATACCCAGCGGTTCAACCTGAACCATCGGTCTTCTCCCTTTTGGCTCTCAATTGTTTGAGGCGGGTATAACCGAGCCAGAGCCGGTAACCTCCGAAACCTAAGAACGCGACGCTGACCATCACTGCCGGAACCGACATTTCGACGGCAATTGCGCGCCAAAAAATCGCCACGCCGAGCACAATCGCTATTACAC
>JBKQML010000254.1:0-13275 GCA_052326545.1 Dehalococcoidales bacterium | reverse complement strand
TTGTTTCTTTAACTTTACTCCAGATAGGAATACCGCCGGTAACCAGTGTTGCCGTCAGATTGAATTTCATTCTGGTTTTTGGTACTGTTTTGTCGGTAGATATCTGATACTTTCCCTTAAGAATAAGAAACACATCTTTGGCTTCCAGTTTGAGCGCCTGACTGGTCTTATCCCGGAAGACGACTGCCTGTTCTCCAAATTCAAGCGCGCGTGCGGTGAATCCGGTTGCAGGAGATTTATCAACCTCACTGTCATTCACGGTAAATGCGACCAGCCCCAAAGTTTTCAGTTGCTGTGCGATCGGTTCGGCTTCTTCCTTGGTCGGGTAATGCGCAATCAGTTTTGGCAGCTTTCCGGACAAAAGCAGGCGTGTCTCGTAAGGGTCTTTTTTCAGTATCGCAGCAGCTGCCTGTACGAGCTTTGTGTCGATGATATCCAGCGGAGCTACCAGAAGGTGTACCATTTCATTTGTAACCATCAGTTTTCCTGCTTGTATTACTTGTTCATACCTTATCACTATTTTCTGAAAATGGCAAAGACCTATCGCAGGGTCAATTGATTATTTCTAGTAACAGAATCAACTGATTTTTTCTAGTAATAGAATCAACTGATAATTATCTGGTAACAGAATCAAATGATTATTTCTAGTGGTATAATATATTTGCACTATAAGGGCTGTTGGAAGGAGTAGTAATGGACGACCTTAAGGTATTTACGGGTAATGCACACCCTGCGCTGGCGAAAGAAATTACTAATTACCTCGATATTCCGCTGGGACGTGCTGATGTCTTTGAATTCAGTAACGAAAACATCTTTGTCCGCATTCTGGAAAATGTACGGGAAAGGGATATTTTTGTTGTTCAATCGATGTCTCATCCGGTCAGCAAGAGCCTGATGGAATTGTTGATTATGCTGGATGCCCTGAAACGGGCTTCGGCCAAAAGAATCACCGCGGTGATTCCATACTATGGCTACGGCCGCACCGATAAAAAAGACCAGCCGCGCGTGCCGATTACGGCGCGATTGGTTGCCGACCTTTTAACGGTGGCGGGTGCGAATCGATTACTGACAGTTGATCTGCATGCCGCTCAGATTCAAGGATTTTTTAATATCCCGGTTGACGAATTAACGGCATTGACGCTGATCAGCGATTATTTCAAACAGAAGCAAATCGCAGATTTAGTCGTGGTGGCGACAGATATTGGAATATCGAAACGGGCGCGCGATATGGCGGCACGCATGAACTCCCCGCTGGCCATTGTGGAAAAAAGACGTCTGGGAAATGCCGGCAAGACCGAAGCGCTCAATGTCATCGGTGAGGTGAAAGGCAAAATTGCCGTGACTTTCGATGACGAAATCGATACCGCCGGTTCTCTCACTAATACGGTCGTTGCCTTACTGGAGCGCGGCGCGAAAGAAGTCTACTCCTGCGCCACGCATCCGGTTTTTTCCGACGCCGCTATCGAGCGTATTGCCCAATGTCCGGTGAAACAGGTGGTGGTGGCGGATACGATTCCACTACCGCCGGAGAAAAAACTGGATAAAATTGTGGTTTTACCCATGGCCCCGCTGCTGGGAGAAGCCATCCACCGTATTCACACCGGCCTCTCGGTGGGCGCCATGTTCGAACCGGAATAAAAACAAATAATCAATTAACAATATTCAATAATCAATATACAGGATTTAGTCCTTAGTGAAAGAGGGAAAACATGTTTAAATGGCTGGGGAATCTGGTTGATTCGAATGAAAAAGTGCTCAAGAAATTACAGCCTGTTGTCGACGAAATCAATGAACTTGAGCCTGAATATGGAAAACTCGGTAAATGTAATTCAAATTTACAAGCAATTGATTCAAATGAAAATATTATAGTATTCTTATCTCTTCTTAAAAATAGAACTAATAATGTAATTCAAAAAATCGATGTTATAAACATATTTATGCAATCTTCACTAAATACTTTGGATTCCCAAAAAGTACAGTCGTCTATTTCTGAAATTAAGGAAACAATTAAAGAAGTTCAAGACAAGTTAGAAGCGCTCAAATCTGACATTCAAAAGGTTTCGAAGGTGGGTTTTGAAGAAAGGTGGATAAAAGCTCTCGAACAGACCATCGGAATATTGGAATCTATTACTGATAACAATATTACTGTAGATGAATTATTAGATAAGGCATCTTCGATCTCAAAATATTTAGGAGATACTACTGATAAAGCTAGAGTTAATCTAGCTAAATTAAAAATCAATTATTTCCTAAAAGAAAGCGCATATTTGCTCCAAAGAATTGTGGAAATTCCTGAAGGCTCAATATTTCATATCGAACATAGACTTAAAAAATTTACCTTAGATGATCTTGAAGCCAAGACTTATGAATTTCAAGATATGATTTCGGATTCTGTAAAAGATATACAAAAAGAAATCGATGTCCTAGAATTAACAAATTTCAGAAATCCGTTCTCAATAAAAATCATGAAAGCTAGGGATGAATACATTAAGTCTGAATTGATATTTGAACAGTCAAATGGTTCACCACAAAATTCATCGGCAATTGACTATATACTAAACAAGGATTTAGAAACACGAGTACAAGAATATTTAAGACGCAAAAAAGCGAATGAAACGAATGAAGCAATTATTCAAGAATTAGAGAATGATATCAAAGAAGAATTACAAGCATATCAAGAAGCATTAGCTAATGGATCAACATATAAGGATAGAATTGAAAGCCTTAAACAAAACAGGAACGAATTACAAAATGATCAATTGGATGACCTGCTGCCGGAGGCTTTTGCCGCCGTGCGTGAGGCGGCCAGGCGTACTATTAAGCAGCGCCATTTTGATGTGCAGTTATTGGGCGGTATTGTGCTACATCAGGGGAAAATCGCCGAAATGAAGACCGGTGAGGGTAAAACACTGGTGGCGACATTACCGCTCTATCTTAACGCATTACCCGGCAAAGGCGTGCACCTGGTAACGGTCAACGATTATCTTTCCAAACGTGATCCTTACTGGATGGGACCGATTTATCATGCGCTGGGGATGACGGTATCCAGTATCCAGGGACAGCAGACCGCCGGCGGCCAGGGTGGAGTTTCCTTCCTGTTTGACCCGGCCTACGATAGCGGGAAAGAAGACGACCCATGGAAACATTTCAGGCCGATTACTCGTCAGGAAGCTTACCGGGCAGATATCACCTATGGCACGAATAATGAGTTCGGCTTTGATTACCTGCGGGATAATATGGTGGTTGAGCTCAATCAATGCGTGCAGCGCCCATTGAATTACGCCATCGTCGATGAAGTGGACAATATCCTGATCGATGAGGCACGCACGCCACTGATCATCAGCGGGCCGGCTCCCGAAGGCACACTCCAGAAATACAGCCAGGCGGATAAAGTCGCCCGTCAGTTAACCGGTAAAATCATTACCGACGAGGAAGAGATTGAGGCAAAACCCAAAGGGATCGACCTGGAAGAAGGAAATGATTACCTTATCAATGATAAAACCCACTCGGTCGTATTGACAGCGGAAGGAGTGGATAAGGCCCAAAATAAATTAAGTCTTTCCAGCCTCAGTGAATTTCAATTACAATGGGAACATTATATCAGACAGGCTATTGTCGCTAACGTACTTTATAAAAAGAATCAGGAATACGTAATTAATAAAGGCAATGATGGGAAAAAGGAAGTTGTAATTGTTGATGAATTTACCGGTCGGATGATGCACGGCCGCAGATATTCCGATGGTTTGCATCAGGCGATCGAAGCTAAAGAAGCGGGTGAGGGTGTCCAGGTTCAAGAGGAAACAAGGACGTACGCCACCGTAACTTTCCAGAATTATTTTAGACCTGACCCCGATAAAAATATGTACTGGAAGTTATCCGGCATGACAGGGACGGCAGTAACCGAAGCAGAAGAATTCCACAAAATTTATAAACTTGACGTTGTGGTTATTCCCACCAATAAACCGATGATGCGGGACGATGCTATCGATAAAATTTATAAAAATGAAGAAGCCAAATTCCGTCAGGTTGTCAACGAAGTGGAAGAACTGCATAAAGAAGGACGTCCCATTCTCATCGGTACGGTTTCAGTTGAGAAGTCTGAAATTCTCAGTGACATGATGATGCGGAAAGGTATCAAGCATCAGGTCTTAAATGCAAAACTGCATGAAAAAGAAGCCGGTATCGTGGCACAGGCCGGCCGACTGGGAGCGGTCACGGTGGCCACCAACATGGCCGGCCGCGGCGTGGATATTGTTTTGGGCGGCAGGCCGGACGGCAGAGACCCGAAACAATGGCAGCAAGAACATGAAGAGGTTGTGCAGAAGGGCGGATTGCATATTATCGGCACGGAGCGTCATGAATCACGCCGTATCGATAACCAGTTGCGAGGCCGGGCCGGACGTCAGGGCGACCCGGGAAGCACGCGTTTTTATGTTTCGCTGGAAGATGACATCATGCGGCGTTTTGGCGGCGAACGGGTGGGCAAGTTCATGGAGTGGGCCGGCCTGGGTGAGGATGTCCCGATTGAAAACTCTCTCGTCAATAGAACCATCGAAAGCGCGCAGGTCAGAGTTGAAGGCTATTATTTCGACATCCGTAAACACCTGGTGGAATATGACGATGTGGTGAATAATCAGCGTAAAATCATTTACGATGAAAGACGTAAAATTTTGAGTGGTGCGGATATCAAGACCAACATCCT
Organism: Dehalococcoidales bacterium; assembly: GCA_052326545.1. GTDB lineage: Bacteria > Chloroflexota > Dehalococcoidia > Dehalococcoidales > Fen-1064 > Fen-1064. The sequence goes on along the minus strand of JBKQML010000254.1, from coordinate 8,573 downwards.
TTCTATGATAGACGATGAAATCTCCGAAATTATTGGCGGCCACATCGGCGAAAATAGTGACGGTAATCTTGAAGCCTTTGTTACCGAGGCCGGTTCGATTATGCCTTTACCTGATGGGTTCGATGCCGAAACATTGGCAAAACTCAAGCCGCCTGAAATAAAGGATCGCCTGATACAACAGGCGGAATCTCTTTTCGATAAAAGGGAAAAAGAGTTTGGTGCCGATTACGTCCGAATTTTAGGAAGAGTGTTGATTAGCCGTATTGATACTTACTGGGTCGACCATTTAACGAGTATGGACAATATGCGACAGGGCATAGGTGTACAGGCGATAGGTCAGGATCCATTACCTTTATATAAACGCGAGGGACATAAACTTTTTGATTTGATGATGTCAAGTATTCGCCACGACATCGTACACATTATTTTTAATTTAAATATTACCAAAGGGCCTTCGCCCAAGCAAACAGCTTCCCCGATGGCCAAGGTGGCCGCTGCCAGTCGCGGCGGCGGCGCCGGCAAACAGGCCGAGAAAATCGAAGGCAAGAAAATCGGCAGAAACGACCCCTGCCCCTGCGGCAGCGGTAAGAAATACAAACACTGCTGCGGAAGAAATTCATGACAAATTCAGAAATTGCCGCGGTATTCCGGGAAATTGCGAACCTGCTGGAGAAGAAAAAAGAGAACTGGTTCAAGATTCGGGCATACCGGAAAGTGGCAGACGAAATTGAGAAACTGACGGTTGAAATATCCCGGCTTGCTGAAGAGGGTAAACTGAGAGAAATCCCCGGCGTGGGTGAAGCAATCGAGAAGAAAATTACCGAAATGCTCAATACCGGCCATTTACAGTTTCTGGAAAAACTGAAGGCTGAAGTCGGGGTGAATAACAGTGACCAAAGCCCAAAGTAAAGAAACCTCACAACAATTGACTTCACTGGATGATGAGGCAATCCGTCATTTCCGCAATGCAATTTCTGCCGGCGTGCACTGGTATCTCGCTTTACTGGAAGCGGTGGGACGCTGGCAATCACCTGAGGAAACATATCAGGACCGTCACTATCAGTATCTGATTGAAGGGACCGCCTTTGACTGGCAATTACTGGCGGAACGCCTTTGTGAAGCCGCTGATGATTTATTACCGGAGAAAGAGAAGTCCGACTTTTTGCTCAAGGGCCAACCTCCGCTGGACATTACTAAAGAACATTTTCAGAAACTCATCGGCGTGGTGAAATACCGCCAGTATTTAAACTATTTTTACGGTGTAACGGTGGAAGATGCCCTGTTATTGTCCGTGAAGGATGAAGTGCGTAAAGAACGCCACCTGGCGGCAATTGTGAAGGACGAAGATACTACCGCCGAGGCTTTTCAACGGATTTACGGCGAAACCCAGCCGGTCCTGCTGGAGCAGTTCCGTAAAGAGAAACATCACCGCCGTCTGCGGTCAATCAGCCTCAGTGAACTGAAACAGTTTACCTACTGGCTCTTCCTGTACCGTGTCCGGCATAACGATAAATCACGCGTCGCCAGCGATACCAAGAAAGCGCTGGATTGGCTCAACCGCAGCGGCTATCCCGAAAGGTTTATTATCACCCGGCCGCTGGTGGGCAACAGAAGATAGCCTTTTCCCGCTGTGTTATTTTTAAATCTGCTCAATCGTCAGCGTATCCGATTGTCTGCCCAAAAAGCGGGCGTTGATTTGGCTTCAAGTTGAAGACCCTGGTAATTTCAGGCTTGTTGCAGTTATGGAACCAGGAAGCCAGTCCCAATGCCGCGGCGGCGAGATAGACGTTCTGCGCGATCAGGCCGGTATCGACGAAGTAATAGGATTTCTGAATTTCCGCATTATACAGTCCTGGTTCCTGAAATCCAGCGTTCTTGAATTTATCGATATCCACAACGTAGATTAAGCGGACCGGAGCGATCGCGCCGGCCGGTTCTTGTCCCTTGCCGATGGCCAGGGCGCGGTAATCCCCGGTCAATACCGGTATCAGTTTGTGCCCGTGAGGTTCATAGAGATAAATACCTTTTGCCAGGGCAGCATAAATAGTAATTTCCTGTGAATTGCTCGCTGACCCGGCTGTCAGACCCGGCCCACCGAAAGGCCCCTGTTTACGGTTGACTCCCTCCGCGGCCCAGAGGATATCCGAAAGCATCTGCTGTGAGATTTTTTTATCGTTGATAGCGCGGGAAGTCCTTCGTTTTTTCAGCGCGTCGAAGACCGTCCCGCAGCGGTCAAAAAGCGGCGCCGGCAGTTTAATCGGTCGAATATCTGTGTCGTCGTTATTTTTCATGTTCTGTCTCCTGATTTTGTATCCCTACCAGGATGGGTTAAGCAGGCGTTTTTCCGATTCGCCGCGCGGTTCCGTTAGCACTGTAGCGGCATCGTCGTGGAAGATAATCTCCGCGCCGCTTTCGAGTCCTTTAACGACCGTCGGGATATATTCCGCCAGACCGATTCCACGAAATTTGATATGGTTCGCGTCGCGTCCTGCTCTGTTTAAGTCGGTATCCACCATCGGGGGAACGATTTCAACAACCTTGACCGGAGTGCCTTTAAGCTGCTGCCGCAGCACCAGGGTATAGGTATGAACAGCGGCCTTGGTGGCGCTGTAGACCGGCGTATTGGGCATGGGCATAAATCCGAGGCCCGAACTGACATTGATAATCGCGGCTGACGGTTTTTTCAGCAGATGATTAATAAAGAGGGCGGTTAAATCGACCAACCCGGTAAAATTGATCGCGATCTCGTCGTCGCCGGCTTTGAGTTCGGAGTAGCCTTTCTTTAAATCGATGTAGCGCTGGATGCCGGCGTTATTAACCAAGATATCGAGGTCGGGGAAACGGCGCAGCACCTCTGCGGCCAGTTTCTCCCTCTGGCCGGCATTGCCGATATCACAGGGCAATACCGTGAAATCCGGGAATTTCTCTTTTACCGCCTTTAGCTTCTCAGAATTACGACCGCAGACGATAACCCTGCTTTTGGCGGCTTGAAAGGCTTCGGCCAGGCCCAGCCCGATACCGCTGGTGCCGCCCGTGATAAGTACCGTTCTGCTTGAAAGTTTCATGATTTCTCCTTCGCAATTGGCAGTTTAAAAATTGGGGGATTAATATTACTATACAACATCGGGACAAAAAGCAAATTATTACCAGGCAATTAATTACGAAATCCGAAATACCCGAAGGTATCGAAACTATATACACCCTGAGTCCGCAGACGAAGGGCAAAGTACTCGAGCGCCGCCGTGAGAGTATCTCCCGGCCTACTAACTGCAATAAATTCCAAGTTCCAAAAGCCAACTACCAAACAGAATTTAATTTCCAAATTCGAAGTAAGAAATGGATATTTTCATCATTGTCGGAGAATCAGAGGCCCGAGGGTTTCAATCACGCCCTGAGTCCGCAGACGAAGGGTCTCCTAACCTACTAAACATCCATTGTCGTTCCTGCGAAAGCAGGAATCTTGAGTCCGATTTTTAGGACGAAATACTTTTGACTATAGTCGAAACGTCGTAGACCGTAGTCGTAGGTACTTCACGAAGTGAATGCATATATCAAACCAGCATGGCCTTGATACTATCCCCGAAATACCATTCATATCCCGATCCCTCTCGATTTCCCATACTCCCCCGTTCGCTGCTTCTCTCCCCACGAAGCGGGAGAGAGTAGAGTGAGGGGAGAAACCCTCATAATTCGGAATTGATAACTTCTGCCAATTTCTACCTCCCGTTTGCTTTACTAAATCATTCACTCGTGCTAGAATTGGCGTTAATCACCACGATTCAATTTCTTGTCTCAATGTAGCTTGTTCTCAGGTTCGACAAAATTTAACTTAGGATATTGTGATGACTGACCAGCCGGAGAAATTTGACTTAACCTCGGGTGACATTATCGGGGAAAAACTGCAGGAACTGTTGGAAATTTTTCCCGAAGTCCGCACCGAAGGCGGGAAAATCGATTTTGAACGTCTTAAAGCAGTCCTCGGCGTTAAGGTGGATGCCGGTAAAGAACGTTACGGCCTGAATTGGCCGGGAAAGCCGGATTGTCTCAAGACCATCCAGCAGCCCAGCCTCGGTACCTTGCTCCCCTGCCCGGCGGAAAGCGTCAATTTTGATACCACGGAAAATTTGTTTATCGAGGGCGATAATCTGGAAGCGCTTAAACTGCTCCAGAAGTCTTATCTCGGCAAGGTCAAAATGATTTATATCGACCCGCCCTACAATACCGGTAACGATTTCATTTATCCGGATAATTTCACCGAATCCCTGCAAACCTATCTGGAATATACCGGTCAGGTGGATGCCGAGGGTAAGAAGTTCGGCACCAATACCGAAGCTGATGGCCGTTTTCATTCCAAATGGTTGAACATGATGTATTCCAGGCTTTATCTTGCTAAAAATCTGTTGCGTGAAGACGGGGTAATTTTTATCAGTATTGATGATCACGAAGTCGATAATCTGAAGAAACTTTGTAATGAAATCTTTGGAGAAGAGAATTTTGCGGCTCAATTTCCATGGCGGAAACGAACTGCCAAATCAGATGTTCCTTTTGGGGTATCACAAGATTATGAATGGATATTATGTTTTGCTAGAAGTAATTCATTTGTAGCGGGCATTGCAGGATCAGAAGGACGGTATTATGAAACTCCAGATTTCCCAAATCGGCCTTGGCGCATACATGATATGACTACACAAAGAACTGCCCAAGAGAGACCTAATAGTAATTTTACAATTGTTAATCCTAAAAATGGAATAAAATACCCAGTTAATCCAAATGCAGTTTGGCGTGTTACAGATAAAACATTTAAGACATTTTATGATAAAAACAGGATAGTATTTCCTGATGATTATGATTTCTTAAAAATATCCCAGCCTGTACTTAGATATTTCAAAGAAGATGACAAGGATAAATCTGGCGATATGTTTGGTTATCTCCCTGTTACCACAAATTTACCAAAAGAAGTCGGAATGACCCAGGATGGAACAAAAGATATTGGCGATTTATTTGATAATAAAGTATTTAGTTTTCCAAAGCCCGTTGGGTTAATAAAGCATTTTGTAAAAATTGCCACTTCAATTGACAAAACAGCAATAATCATGGATTTTTTCTCAGGATCTGCCACGACTGCCCAAGCTATATTAAGCACAAATAAAGAAGATCAAGGTAATCGTAAATTTGTTATGATCCAGTTACCAGAATTATGTGATGAAAATTCAGATGCATTTAAAGCTGGCTATAAAAATATTGCGGAAATCGGTAAAGAACGAATCCGCCGTGCCATTAAGAAACTTAATGAAGCGGATGCAGCCAAACCGAATCCTGCGGCTCCTATGCAGGACCGCGGTTTCCGTGTCTTCAAACTAGCTGAATCTAATTTTAAAACCTGGGACGCGCAGGGCGCGCATGATGCGGCGGGACTCGAAAAGCAGCTTGAACTACACATCGCCCACATCCGCGCGGACCGTAGCCCGGATGATATCTTAGCTGAAATTATTTTAAAAAGCGGCTTTTCGTTAACTGTTCCGGCCGTCAAATTGGATTTAGCCGGTAAAACCGTGTTTAACATCGCTGACGGCGCGCTATTCATCTGCCTGGAGCATGAATTAACGCTGCCGCTTATCCGCGCCATAGCGGCAAAGAAACCGGCGCGCGTGGTCTGCCTGGATGCCGGTTTTGCCGGCAACGACCAGCTTAAAACCAACGCCGTGCTGATTTTTAAGAATCAAGGCGTTACCAGCTTCAAGACCATCTAAAGAGCCGATTATGAACAATGAATTAGCGCCGCAAGAAAACGAAATCATATTTTATACCACGCCGGACGGGAAAGTCAGCGTGGAGGTGCTTTTTCAGGAAGAAACATTTTGGTTGAGTCAGAAACGGATGGCCGATTTGTTCGGCGTTGAAGTGAATACCGTCAATTATCATTTAAAAGAAATATTTTCTTCGGGAGAACTGCCGGAAGCTGCAACTATTCGAAAATTTCGAATAGTTCAAACAGAAGGCGGCCGTCAGGTCGCCCGCGTTATCGATTTGTATAATCTGGATGCTATCATCGCCGTCGGCTACCGTGTCAACAGCCGGCAGGCTACTCAATTCCGTATCTGGGCCACCAATACCTTGCGTGAGTTTATTGTTAAAGGTTTTGTCCTTGATGATGAACGTCTCAAGCAGGGCAAGCGGTTCGGTAAAGACTATTTCGATGAATTACTGGAACGGATTCGGGAAATCCGGGCCAGTGAACGCCGTTTTTATCTCAAAATCACCGATATTTATGAGCAGTGCAGCATTGATTACAACCGCGACGCGGAAATTACTCAGAACTTCTTTAAAACCGTGCAAAATAAACTGCATTGGGCGGTCACCGGCCAAACCGCCGCGGAGCTTATTGCCGGCCGGGCCCACGCCGATAAACCCAATATGGGATTGCAAACCTGGAAAAATGCCCCTCATGGTAAAATCATGAAATCTGACGCGGCCGTCGCCAAGAATTATCTGGCGGAAAAAGAAATCCGGGAACTGGAACGGATTGTTACGATGTACCTGGATTACGCGGAAAATCAGGCGGCCCGGCATATCCCGATGAAAATGACCGATTGGATTAATAAACTGGACGCCTTTCTGAAATTCAACGAATATCAAATCCTTGACGATGCCGGGCATGTTTCCCATGAAGTCGCTGTAAAATTGGCCGGGGAAGAATTCTCGAAATTCCGCGTGATTCAAGACCGTGATTATGAGAATGATTTCGAACGGGCCGCTAAAAAAATCACAGAATCGCATCAGCCGGGTAAGAAAAAATCATGAAATTTCAATTCGACCCCAACCAGACTTTCCAGTTGGCTGCTATTGCCGCCATCGTCGATATCTTTGAGGGGCAGCCGCAGGGGCCGCCGGAATATTCCGTCATCAACACCGGTAATTCGGGCGGCCTGTTTGCCGGGCAGGAGCAAACCGAGCTGGGTGTGGGCAACCGTCTCTTGCTCGCCGATGATAAGCTGCTGGCGAATGTCCGTGCCATTCAATTGCGTAACGACATCGATATTTCTGACCCGGGTTTGCCGCTGGAATCCTGGGAGCTTTTTGATACTCCGGCCGCTATCAATCGCCGCTGTCCCCATTTTTCGGTGGAAATGGAAACGGGCACCGGCAAGACCTATGTCTATCTCCGCACCATTTTCGACCTCTCGCAGAAATACGGTTTTCAAAAGTTCATTATTGTAGTGCCGGGCATCGCCATCCGCGAAGGCGTGTTGAAGAGTATCGAGATGACCGCTGAGCATTTTCGCGCGCTGTATAATAATTTGCCCTTCAAGTCTTTCGTCTATGACGCCAAAAATGTTAATTTGCTGCGGCAGTTTGCGGTTAGCAATACGCTGCAAATCATGGTGATTAATATTGACGCCTTCCGTAAAAATTTCACCGGCACGGAGGCGGAACAAAAGAGTAATGTCATCTATAAGGAAATCGACGGTTTATCAGGCCGTCAGCCGATTGAATTTGTGCAGGCAGCCCGCCCCATCGTGATTATTGACGAACCCCAGAGCGTGGACAGCACCGCCAAGTCCCAGGAAGCGATTAAGGCTTTAAACCCGCTGTGCACGCTGCGTTATTCCGCCACCCACCGCAATCTCTACAATCTGATGTACCGCCTTGACCCGGTACGCGCGTTTGAACTGAAGCTGGTCAAGCAAATTGTTGTCGCCAGCGCCGCGGCGGAAGGCGCGGCGAACGATGCCTTCGTGCGCGTAGAAGGTATCGATTATAAAAATGGCATCAAAGCGAAACTCCGGATTCATCTCCAGACCGGCGAAGGCCCCAGAGAGAAATCCGTGACCGTTAAAAACGGGGCCGACCTGTTTCAGCTTTCTAACGAGCGCGCATGCTACCAGCAGGGTTATTCCGTGGCGGAAATTAACGCCGAACCGGGCAATGAATTTATCCGTTTTAACAACGGCCGCATCCTGCGCATAGGCGAGGAAAGCGGCGGCTTGCGCGAAGATATCTGGCGGGCGCAGATTAAATATACCGTTAAAAAACATCTTGATAAAGAATTGCAGGTGCGCGGTCGCGGCATTAAGGTTTTAAGTCTCTTTTTTGTCGACCGGGTGGCGAATTATCGTGATTATGACGAATCCGGCCGGCCGGTGCCGGGCAAATTCGCGCAAGCTTTTGCGGCGGAATTTACCGCTTTGGCTCAGGAAGAACGCTACCGTGAGATTGATTGGCTGAAATATCCGCTGGATAAACTGCATGACGGTTACTTCGCCCAGGACAAGAAGGGTGTTTTTAAAGACACCCGCGGCGATTCGGAAGCTGATGATACGGTTTATGACCTCATCATGAAAAACAAGGAACAGTTGCTGACGATAAGTGAACCGCTGCGTTTTATTTTTAGCCACTCCGCGCTTCGAGAGGGATGGGATAACCCCAATGTCTTTCAGATATGCACGCTCAACGAGACCAGAAGTGCCATGAAGAAAAGACAGGAAATCGGGCGCGGTTTGCGTTTGCCGGTGGACCAGAACGGCGTGCGGGTCTTTGATGAATCCGTCAATAAGCTTTATGTTATGGCGAAC
>JBKQML010000253.1:0-14470 GCA_052326545.1 Dehalococcoidales bacterium | reverse complement strand
AACCCGGCCGGCCCCGCTCGTACGCCTCGGCGCTTCGTTCGAATCCACGCACGGCGGGGGCGGTCCGGAAGGTGGGCTCTCTCACGCGGACCTCCGCCGTGCGGGCACGGAACGCCCGCGGACCGAGCGCGGCCGGGGCAGGACGAGCAGGCCCTCCGCGGGGTCGCCGAGGACGAGGGAGCGGCCGGCGAGGTGCTCGCGGCCGGTGTACGCGCAGACCACGGCGTCCAGCTCGTCGTGGGTGATCGCCGTGCGCTCCACGTCGCCGCGAAACCCGAAGCGAACGAGGGCCCTTCGCAACGTCTCCACGCCCGCTCCCTTCCGCGGGATCCCGAGGAGATCCTGGGCGCCGCCGGGGTACGCCTCGATGACGGTGAACCCCTCGGCGCGGAACCGCTGGGCGAGCGCGATCCCCCGGGCGGTGAGCATCCGCATCGGGCCGAGGGTGACCGGGAAGAACCGGATCCCCAGCTTCTGCAGCTCGCGGTCGCATCGCCGTAGATGAGGAGGGCCGGGAATGTCGAGGGAGAGTCGGCCCGCCGGGAGACTCAGGGGAGCGTCGATCGCGACAATGCTCGGCCGGGAGGAACGCACCGCGTCCAGGATCTCCGCATCGCCCGCCAGCGGAGCGGTTCGGGTCGCGAGCCCCGGCCCGAGCCGGCAGAATCCGGTCCGCCGGCCGGGGCTCCCCGCCAGGTCGAGCCCGATGACGCTCCCTCGCCGGGGCGGCACGCCTCGGACGAACCGGTCGGGATGAAGAGGTCTGCTCTCGGGGTGGCGCGAAAGCTTTACCGTGCCCGTAGGCTGTATTCCTGCACTTTTACGTCCATATCAAAAAAACGCCAGGCCAGTTGTTCTTTTTTAGCTTTAGACAATCGTTTAACCTGGGTTTCGCGCCGCATCGTTGCGGAGATGGAATTAAATCTTTCCCAGTAGATTAACACGACGGGCCGATGAACGGAAGTGTATCTGGCGCCAGTGCCATGATTATGTTTTTTCAGCCTTTCTTCAACGTCAACCGCGATTCCCGAATATATCGAATCGTCCTTGCACCTGAGCATGTAAAAGAACCATTCCCGGTCCATGATTTTCCTTCGATTTTATTCGGGATAATTATGAGAAGATTTGACGGTCGGCGGAGAGGGTGGGATTCGAACCCACGTTACGATAAACGTAAACCGCTTTTCGAGAGCGGCACCTTCAGCCACTCGGTCACCTCTCCCTGTGAATAAGTCTTACCCGGCGGCTAACCACTTTATTATACTTGCCGGCGGCAACAGCGTCAAAAATATCATACGGTGCTTTACAACCAGCGGCGTTAATCATATTATTGTTGCTAATATCTTAAGCGTTCAATCCCAATCCGGATTTTTATGGAGGAAGCATGGAAAAGAAGACCCAAAGCTGGTGGACAAAACTCGGCAAGCCGCAGTACGGCGGCGAAATGACACGGCGCATCCACACTGACATCAACATTTTTGACCCGTATTACACCGGTCATCACTTTCAGGTATATTCGACGTGGATGGAACAACTCTTTGCCGATGACTGGACAACAGACCCTGCAATTTACGGTTATAAAATCGGTTTCCATCCCAGTCAGTTCGTGAAAGGTTTTTTGGCGGAAAGCGGGGAATTTCAGGATGCGACGACCTACGTTGTGCATCTCCGGCAGGGAATCCGCTGGCAGAATAAACCGCCGGTGAACGGCCGCGAATTTATAGCTGACGATGTGGCCTACCATTATCACCGTCTGTATGGTCTGGGCAGCGGTTTTAGCCAACCCATTCCGGCTCACACCACGGATTCGATATTTAAAAACCTGGTATCCGTGACCGCGGCAGACAGGTATACCGTTGTCTTTAGATGGAAGTCTTCCAACCCTGAATTTGTGATGGAGACCCTGGTGGGGAACCACAGCCCGACGGCGTGCATCGAAGCCCGTGAGGCGGTAGAAAAATGGGGCATACTCAATGATTGGCATTACGCCGTCGGCACCGGACCATTTATATTACAGGATTTCGTTCCCGGCAAATCAGCCACTTTGGTCAGGAATCCCGATTACCGGGGGCATGATGAACGATACCCGCAAAACAAACTGCCTTATGTCGACAAACTCAATATTCTGATGATACCTGATGAGGCTGAAGCTGCGGAGCTACTGCGTGCGGGCAAGCTCGATGTACTGGAAGGGCTTTCTTTAGAGCAGGCAAAAGCAATTGAGAAGATAAACCCGGAGCTGGTGCGGTTTAGCAGGCCGCGTGTTTCCTGTGATACATTAGACCCCAGAAATGATATGGCGCCTTTTAATGACATCAGGGTCAGGAAGGCGATGCAACTGGCAATCGACCTGCCGGCCATTGTGAAGACCTATTACGGCGGCACTGCCGACCCATATCCCCAGACGTTGACCACGAGCGTGATGAAGGGATGGGGATTCCCCTATGAGGAATGGCCGCCGGACCTGAAAGCGGAATATGCCTATAATCCTGCGGCAGCCAAACAACTCCTGGCTGATGCCGGTTATCCCGGAGGGTTTAAGACTAATATCGTGACCGAAGGAACTGAGAACCTGACGCTGTTGAAAATAATCAAAGCCTATTTTGCCGCCGTGGGCATCGACATGGAGATAAGGACAATGGATAGTGAATCCTGGGTTGCTTATTGCCGGACCAGCCGAAAATACGACCAGATGGTTAACCGCCACGGCGCAGGAGCGCTCGGTATGGTCAGCGAACCGCTGAATCATCTGGAAAGATTCAGGGTAGGGTTCCAGGGAAATTACACGATGGTAAATGACCCGGTGTTTGAATCTTTCTACAATCGCGCACTGTCTGTCACCAATATCAATGAGTTCAAGCAGATAGTGAAAAATGCCAATGAGTATGTCGCGCGGCAGCATTTCGCGATATCTCTCGTTCAACCGAATTTATTCGGTCTGACTCAGCCGTGGCTAAAAGGTTACAGCGGGCAATTTGGCGCACAAACTAACCACAATGAGTTATTGTCATTCTACCTGGGGCGGTTTTGGATTGACCGGAAGCTAAAGAAGTCCATGGGACATTAGTACTGGACGTTTAGGAAAGTAAAAAGTAGAGCTGTAAAAACTCTACTTTTTACTTGAATATTTCTTTTGGATTTTAGCACTAGAAAGGCATTGGAATTGTGGTTACGGTCACAGGTGGGCTGGTTATTCCGGATAGAGATGCGGTAATAGTAACAGTGCCAACAATGATGCCGGTCAACTGTCCCCCTGTTGGTTGCGTAAATTCGGCGATAGTTGGATCGGAACTGGTCCAGGTCACCAGAGAACTGATATCCGCGGTTGTGCCGTCGGAATAGGTTCCGGTTGCGGTAAATGTGATAGTAGAAGCCCCGATTTCCAAATTATGTGGTGGGTTTGGTGTAATCGCAATGGAAACCAAGGTGGAGGTAACTTTGGTGGTAGTAGTCGTTTTTGAGGATGAGGATGAATTTGTTGTCGTTGTAGCTATTATCGTACTGGATAAAGTAGATGAGGTCACTGTGTTTGTAGATGAAGATGCTGATCCGCACGCTGATACGACCAGGGTTAAGACTAAAATTAGAACTATCGCCAGACAATAGCCCGACAATCGTACCTGTTTTATTTTCATAGTAACTTGCCCCTTTTTAAATTAATATTTATTCCGGGAACTATGCTATGATGCTGCATCAAATAAATTTAGAATAATAAATTATATGATAAAAGCACCTCCTGCTGCTACAGACTGACAATGATAATTTACGACAACAGGGCGAAGATAATTATTTTCAAGGCTTTTCCGTATTATATCCCAATAATTCCGGTTGTCAATATCTTGCGTTTTATTGTTCATATGAATATTGCCTTTGTTTACATTTTTTTCTGCGGTAAATCGTTGCTTAGACTGCATTACCTTAATAATAATATGAACCTCCCAAGCACATCTTACCAGCATAATGTTAAAATGTTCCTTTCCAATTAGAATCATTAATGATAAACTAATAGAAGTTAAAGATACCTAATTATTTTTGACAGGGTGAACGATAAGAGGAGTCTTAAATGCCAAAAGTTGATAATGAGGTTATCATCAACGCCCCGGTGCAGGATGTCTTTAACTACGTCAGCCAACCGAGTAACCTGCAACAGATTTGGCCTAGTTTAATCGAGATAAAAAACGAAAAGTTATTACCCAATGGCGGTTACAGCTATCGTTGGGATTATAAAATGTCCGGAATACACTTCACAGGCGTTGGTGAATGTATCGAAATGAAGCCCAATCTTATTTTAGCTTCCAGGAACACCGGTGCGATTGAAAGCACGGTATTATTTAAATTTTTGTCCATAGGTATTCAGACAAAAGTAAGTCTTACTATCGATTATAAAGTACCGATGTCGTTATTGGGGCACTTAACGGAGATAATAATCTTGAGGATGAATGCCAAAGAAGCAGGACTGATATTGGATAATTTGAGGATACGATTTGAAGAGAGTTAATTTTAAAACTTTAATAGTTGATGCTTATTCAATTGTTGATATGTTTTAATTGTTCCCGATAGTTTCTTACAGGGGTGTAAATATCGATATTGAAATTAAAACAAAACTCGATATTAGCGGTTGAGGCTTCTTTTTATCGGTGGAGAGGAGAAAACCAGCAAATCTTCAGTTTATTTATTGATAGCCTTTCAGATATTTTTTCATCTCTACATCGAACAATTCATCGACCATTTGTTTTATTTCAGCAATGGATGCCATGGAAAAGGTTAATGGGTCGAGCAGTATTGCCTGGAGGATTTTCTTTTTATCCTTTTCCACAATTCCTTTGACGGCCATTTCTTGAACATTGATACTGATGCGATTTAAGGCAGCGCATTGGGGCGGCAATGCGCCGATATGGTAAGGGTGAATACCTCCCCTGTCGATCAGACATGGTACTTCAACAACACATCCTTCCAACAGGTTAGTGATAAGGCTATTATTCTTAACATTACCGAAAATCCGTGCCGGTTTACCAGTCTCGATAGAGTTGATGATGTCAACGGCAATACCGGTATCAGTGTGATCACGGCTAAGTGGAAATTTAAAGCTGCTCTGAAGTTGTTTCTGCAACGCTTCATCCCGCTCTGTTATTTCCGTCTCTACATACGCATACATGTTAGTTAAGCTATTTATTTTATATCTCTCTAAAAGTTCCGGTTTCCTTCTGAAGTATGGAAGAGAAAGGGTAAGATGCCCTCCGCCACTAGTGAAGTAGCCAAATGTCTGTAATGCCTCAACCTCGACGAGATCAACATGACCGACAGGTGGGTTGGGTTTTAAATAAATATTAGGGTCTTTAAACGTCTCTCGCAACCGTGGGTAAAGGTCTTCATTGTGCCACTGAAGTGTGACAAACCAGGCGAAATGGTTTAAGCCTGCCACTGAGTAATAAAGTTCGTTAAACGGTATCTGCGCGTATCGGGATATCGCGCGCGCGAAGTGGTATGGATTAGGGCAAAGGCCGATATTTTTAATACGGGTATAATCATTGACGGCCCAACAGATGATAGCCTGCGGATTTGAATAGTTAAAAAGCCAGGCACCCGGACAGAGTTCTTCCATATCATGACAGATTTCCAGGACGTCAGGTACATGACGCAATCCTGAGAAAACGCCGCCGACCCCCATTGCATCAGATTGAATTTCAATCCCATATTTCATCGTAATTTCCCGGTCCTTAATAACAGGCGGCCAACCCCCGGACCGAAACGAATTGAGAACATAGTCCGCCCCGTCCAAGGCTGCGCGGCGGTCTGTGGTTGATTCTATAAATAGATTTACTCCCAGCTGCTTGGCAAGTCTCCTGGCATAAGCAGTGGAGATGTCCAAACGTCCTTTATCGACGTCCATGAGCGTGAGCGTAATATCTTCGAAGTCGGGATACGATAGGATATCCGAAATAAAATCTCTCCCGAAGATGTAGTTTCCCCCACCAATAAATACCACCTTGGGCATTAAAAAACCTCCTGAATATTGTCAAATTATGATATTACTATTGAATCTGATTGTCAAAAAACCGGAGTTTGCGGCAATTGACCGACATCTCTATTTATTGTATACTTCAAACAATTGTTTTGAGATGCCAGATTAATAATATTTACGCGGAGGTTATCAAATGAAACGCGGATATATCGACACACCCGAAGGACAAGTCCACTACCGGGCGGAGGGAAATGGAGAACCGCTGCTTTTACTCCATAAGGCAGGATTATCGTCGGATGAATATACCGAGATGTTAGCCTACCTGGGGAAAAAATACCGGGCTATTGCCATGGATGTGCTCGGCTATGGAAACACAAACATGCCGGAACCTGCACCCGGTTTTGATGATTATGTGAAAAACATCCTGCATTTTCTGGATGCGATGAAGATTAAGAAAACCAATATTGCAGGTCATTTACTGGGCTCATCATTCGCCGTGGAAATCGCGGCGGTACATCCCGAACGGGTAAAAAAGCTCATCCTCTGGGATGCCATTTATCTGGAACCGGAAGTGCGAGCGGCGACACAGGAAGAATATCGTACGGAACAGATGGAATTCAAGCTGGACGGTTCTCACCTGCTTAAAGTCTGGAATGCCAGGGAGCCGAAACCGGACTCCAACCTCGAATTAGTTCAAAGGTCAGCCATTGAATACATGAAGTCAAGTCTGGGCGCTGCCTCCGGTGTCTCGCATCGGGCACTGTTTTCATATGATATCGAGCCGAAGCTCGCGCAGATAAAATGCCCGACATTGTTGATGCATGGCAGCGGCGGGCCGCTTTTCGCAAGGCAGGCAGCCGTGCGAAAGTTAATTCCAGGATGTCAGGAAATAACTTTGGAGAATACGGGTTCTTTCCCGTTCTGGGAAAAGCCTGAAAAAGTAGCGAAAGTAATGCTCGATTTCCTGCAAAAGTAATACCGGAATTGCTTTCAAACTATGGTTTTGCCGCTGCCGCCTGGTGTCGCACCTGGATAATTTCGGCCATGATGGCGACGGCAATTTCCTCGGGTGTTTCCGCCCCAATAGACAAACCGATAGGCGAATGCACGCTATCCAGTTGTTCCCGGGTAATGCCCTTGCTCAGCAGATAGGTGAAAGACGTTTTAATTTTTCTTTTGCTGCCAATCATCCCGATGTATCCCGCCGGAGTTGTTACCGCCCACTCAAGAACCTGTTCGTCTTTCTGATGTCCCCTGGTGACAATGACAATATATGAAGAAACGTTGATTTGCAGCCGTTTCATTGCGGATGCCATGTCTCCGGCAATCGTTTCATCGGCTTCGGGAAATCTTTCAGGATTGGCAAATTCCGGACGGTCGTCAATAATCGTGACACGAAAATCCACCATTTTAGCGATACGCGCCAGGAAAAATGAAATGTGACCGCCGCCAAAAATTATCAGCGAAGGCAGGGGTTTAATCGGCTCCAGAAAAACATCGACAATACCGCCGCAAGTCATTCCTTCCCTGGAAGCGTCGGCATTGGTCAGCTCGTAATGCGCCAACCTGGATTCATTTCCTTCTATCAGTTTCAATGCCTCTTGATATACCTGATGTTCGATGGCGCCGCCGCCAATCGTGCCGATAATCTTACCGTCTGCCAGCACCAGCATCTTGGCGCTCTCTTTCCGCGGCGCCGAACCGCGGGTGCTGACAATTGTAGCCAGAACGGCCTTTTCCCCGCGTCGTCTCAGGCTGGCAATTGATTCATAAATATCATTCATCGTCTTTCCTGTCCTTGTTCTGCATATGTTCAGTTTGTCCAATGGCCTTTTGGTAATCCTGCGGTGTATCAATATCCGTTAAAATTTCGGGGGCGTCCAGATGTACTTCTAAAATATCCGGCGAATGATTATTCACGACTACCCTGGCGCCCTGAGCGGCGATGGCCAGTAGTTCCTGTTGATATTTAGCATCAAAAATTACCGGATGACCCCGTTTCCCATGATATACAGGGATTACGATTCCGCGGTTGTTATTTTGGTAATCATCCAGTACCAGGTCGATAATCGCGGGCGTGATAAAGGGCTGGTCTCCGAGCAACAGCATAAAGGCTTCCGAATCGGCTGGAGCATTCTTTACCGCGCATTTTACGGATGAACCCATGCCGTCTTTAAAGTGATGATTTATTACGATGCTGGTTTTGGGGGATAATGTGATTTTACTCGCGATTTCATCAGCACGGGAGCCTAATACAAGCAATATTTTCCCTAAACGGGAAGCCGCAGCATTATCAATTACCTGCTGGAGAATAAACGTTTTTCCCCAGGGCAGCAGTTGCTTCGGCGTGCCCATTCTTTTCGATTCACCGGCGGATAAAATAATGCCAACAATCATCGTATTAGTATTATACCTAAGATAGTCTAACGGGCGGTAGTTTGATAGCGCACAATCATTTGAAGATAAAGAAAAGGAAAATCAGTTTGTCATAATTACTATTTGTTCGGGAGGGAGATATAAATAGTAATTCACGCCATCAGAAAGCGATGGCGCAGCGGCTTTGGGGAAAGCGGCTTCAAGACGGTAAGGATTATCGGTTACGGTTTTCAAGTCAAAATAGCAATTGATGGATGCCAGATTTTCGACGGAAGAATTTAAAGTTCCCTGCAACGTGTTTTGACCGGGTGAAGCCACTGCCTGAACATACTCTGATCTTACACCGATGGTAATGGGCTGATTTACGGTCAAATTTTTATAACCGTTAGCAGCCACTCTGACATCAGTACCTAACATAGGAACGGTAACCCAAACCTGCTTATCTTTGATGCCGGTAATTACGCCGTCCATGAAATTTCTGAATCTAGTGATTCTGGCCACTTTCTGATTGACAGGAGATGAAATTATTTTTTCCTTGAAATCATACTGGGCAATTTTGCCGGCGTCATAAACCGCGATTCTGGAACTGAGACGGTAGGCTTCAGCCAAATCATGAGTTACCAGGATAATATGACCTTGATAGAACTGACGCAAATCCAGGATCTGCATTTCCAATTGTTCCTTGGTCAGGGAATCCAACGCCGAGAACGGCTCATCAAGCAATAAGATTTCCGGTTCAGGAGCCAGGGCGCGCGCTACTGCCACTCTTTGCTGCTGCCCTGCTGACAATTCACTGGGATAACGGTTTTGGAGTCCATCCAATTCCATATTTTTAATTAAAATCTGCACCCGGTGGTTCACTTCTTCCCGTGAACGGTTGCGGATGCCGTAGGCAATATTTTTGCCGGCGGAGAGATGGGGAAACAGGGCATAATTCTGGAATACAAACCCGACATTTCTGACTTTAGGCAGCAGATTCACTTTCTTTGACGAATCAAAGAGCACTCGATCATTTAACTGGATGAAGCCGTTATCGGGATGAATCAGGCCGGCAATACAAAGTAACGTCATTGTTTTTCCGGAACCGGAAGGTCCCAGAATGCCCAGCACCTCGCCATTAATAGAAAAAGCGACGTCTAACTTGAAACCGGGCAGCGTCCTGTTGATTTCAACCTTGAGCAATGGGTTATCTCCTTAATCAGGAAGGGTTGTCTTTCTTTCTACCGGCGTATAACATGTCACCGGGCACCGGGTTTGCAACAATCAAGCCGCGGTCTCGCGGCCTGGGTTTTTTCAGGTAGGCCAACAAGGCCAGCGAAGCGAGTGCGATGCAAACAACAATAATCATCAGAATATTGGCTTGTTTCATGTTGCCGTCAACTATCGCAAAATAGATGGCGACCGGAATCGTGGCGGTTCTTCCGGGAATGTTGCCGGCGATCATCAGGGTGGCGCCGAATTCACCTAACGCGCGGGCAAAACTCAGGATAGTCCCGGCCAGCACACCCGGCCAGGCCAGCGGCAGTGTCACCGAATACAATACCCGCCATTCACTGGCGCCGAGAGTCCGGGCGGCATCTTCAATGTTAGTGTCGACCTGTTCAAAAGCGCCGCGGGTGGCCATGTACATCAGCGGAAATGACATCACCGCGGCAGAAATTACTGTAGCCGGCCAGGAAAAGACCACCGATGTGTGAAATAGCGCCAGGAATTTACCGCCCCAGCCGTGTTTCCCCATGAACAGCAGCAGGCCGAAACCGACTACGGTCGGGGGTAATACCAGGGGCAGAATGAATATCCCGTCGATTACCGGTTTTATCTTACCGGTGTAGCGGGACATCCAGCGCGCCGCTGCGATTCCCAGAACAAAGGTGATTGCGGTTGTCACAAGCACCGTTTTTAAGGAAATCCACAGCGGCGATAAATAATCGTTCATATAACTAAACTTTACACACTAAATACATTAATTGCCGGTTAATTGCCAGCCATTGTGAAACCGTATTGTTTAAACAGTGTTACGGCTTGTGTACCGGACAGGAAATTAAGATAAGCCTGTGCCCAATCCGGATTATTACTGCCCGACAGTACGGCCTCGGGATAGACAATTTGGGCGTTAATATCAGCCGGGGCCTGGGCCACCACTTTAACCTGGTTGGAGCTCAAGGCATCGGTGGAATAAACAAGGCCGGCATCCACATTGCCGCTGGCGACAGTAGTCAACACCTGTGTAACATTGGCGCACAGGACTAACTTGGATTGTATCTGGGTGGTGATACCGAGTTCGGTAAAAGCTAAACTGGCATAAGTTCCGGCCGGAACGGAGGCCGGGTCACCAACCGCGATTTTCGTCACTTTGGAGGTTGCCAGGTCGGAGATACTGGTGAGTCCCAAGGTGCTGCCGTTAGGTACGATCAGGACCAAGGTATTATCGAGGAGGTTTTTACGGGAAGTGTTAACGATCAAATTTTCCTTTTGCAGACTGTCCATATTTGAAACGGCTGCCGAGATGAAAACATCAGCCGGGGCGCCGTTTTCGATTTGGGTTTGCAGGGTGCCGGATGCGGCGGTATTTAAGCTGATGGTGATATTGGGATTTGCCTGAATAAAAACAGGGTCAATAGCTTTCAATACGTTAGCCAGGCTGGATGCAGCGCAAACATTCAGCGTAATTGGCCGGAGAATTTCAATTTTGTTTGTTTGTTGCAGCCACATGGATGCATCGGACACCTGGTTTATTCCGGTAATGATGCCCGTCTCAACCGGACCGGTGGTCGTATCCAGATTACTGCCGTTCTCCGCATAGATGATTGTCACATAAGGCTGATTGCTGGCAACCGCGGCATTGCCGGTTTGGTCGTAAACGTTAATAGCGCCCTGATAAACCTGGGCATAGGACAAAGTTACGGTAGAACCGTTCTGGCTTGTAAACCTCACGGCTTCGCCGTTTGACATACCACCGATTGTTTTAAGGAGAAATGTCAATCTTACTCCAACATAGCTGTTTGGACCGGTAATTACTCCTGAGATGCTCCTGGTAGTGGCATAATTTGTATCAGACTGTAAAGCCTGTAACTGTGCTAATGTGTAAGTTTGGGTGGCATTTCCATTTATTAAGGTGAGTACTATTGAGGTAGCAGGTGTAGTGGTAGTCGATGTAGCAGGGGATGTGGTAGTAGTGGTTGTAGATGTAGTTGTAGCTGTTGTTGCTATCGATGTGGTTGTCGTTGTCTCCATAGTACTTATTAGCGTTGAAGTTATTGCCGTCGTTGTTGAGGCGGTGGTATTAATACATGATGCCGCGATCAGCGAGAGGGCGATCAGACCGGCGAACAATGCCGTAAACCAGCCGTTCTTTTTGGGTGACCAGTTTTTCATTTTTTCTCCTTTTTAAGTCGTATGCCTGATGAATGCCGAGAATCAGCTTTCTGTTTATTTAAATATACAGTTCTAAATTTTCAAAAATTTATCAGTCGTGAACTAAAAAATGATAAGTTTACTTGACAACAATATAATTAATACTATACAATTATTTAATAATGAGTGTCAAGAACAGCCTACATACAGCACGGAAAAAAGCCGGACTGACGCAAGAAGAACTGGCGCAAGCCAGCAAAATCAGCCGTCAGGCTTACGTGTCGATTGAATCCGGCAAGTCGGTGCCTTCCACCGAGGTCGCGTTACGTATTGCCAAGAAATTGCAGATTAGAGTGGAAGAACTGTTTTCGCTGGATGACGGTACCGAAAATCTGATTGAAGCTGAACTTATCGGGGATCCCGCCAATGTTACCGCAGGCTCCCGGATGCAGGTTGTCCAGTTCGGTTCAAGGTTATTAACCCGTCCCTTAAAAGAGGGATTATCGGTGAGCCACATCTTGAATCCGGCAGATGCGATTGCCGTCGCTACTCATGACAATCAGCAAGTCGATTTGAAAATGCTAAATCAGACGGCAGCCAATACCCCGACACTGGTTCTTGCCGGGTGTGACCCCGCAGCTTCAATAATCGCGGCGATGATGCGAGACCTTGGTGTACGCCTCATCTGGGAAGAAGCCGAAAGTATCCCTTCATTGCGTGCTTTGGCTCGCGGTGAAATTCATATTGCCGGCTGTAGTTTTAAAGATAACGTATCAGGCCTATACAATTTACCGCTGGTAAAGGAAATTGTGCCGTTCCCGTGTACTATCATCAGGTTCGCGATCTGGCGGCAGGGAATGATAGTGACGGCCGGAAATCCCAAATCGATCAAGCATATCGATGATCTGGCGATGCCTAATGTCACTTTCATTAATCGTCAAAAAGGTGCCGGCAGTCGCGGTTTATTAAATCGCCTGATCTGGGAAGCGGGAATGTCCGCGAAAAACATCCACGGGTATGAAATGATTGCCCACGGCGACCTGGCGACCGCCGAAATGGTGGCTTCCGGAATGGCTGACTGCGGCATCGGCATCGAAGCCTCCGCCCGAGCCAACGAACTGGACTTTTTAGCCCTGAATGAAGAACCGTATGACCTGGTGATTCCCAACCACTTCCTGGACCTGCCAGTGGTTCAATCTCTGCTGTCATTATTGAAATTAAGAGATTTCCGCCGTCAGATCGAGTCTCTTGGCGGTTATGACACTACCCCGATGGGAACACTCTGCACCTGAAAATTGCCCAGCCGGTGTGAATTGCTAATCGGTATACTTCAGATTAGAGCATGATCGTTTGGCATCATTTACAAAACGGGCAAACCGGATAATTACACTCGTCGCATTTCAGACAAAGCCCGCCGTGGCCCATTTTGCGTGTCTCCGCAAAGGTCAGTTCCTCTCCGGCTAAAACCACCGGGAACAGCGCGTCGAAGGCAGTTGAAGAAGCGTGCAGGACGCAGGCAGGTACTCCCAGTATATGCACATGATCCAGTTTGGCGTAAAGGAACATCGCACCGGGTAAAACCGGCAGACCGTAGAAACGCACTTCCGCGCCGGATTTTCTGATTCCTTGCGGTGTAACATCATCCGGGTCGACGGACATGCCGCTGCAGCAAAGAATCACTTCACTGCCTTTAGCTTTGAAAGTTTGAATCGTGCGGGCAATGATTTCAGGGTCATCAGGCACAATTTCCTCATTGTTTACGGTGCAACCGAGGGCTTCAATTTTCTGATGCAGAATCGGGGAGAAGCCGTCCTTGATGCGACCCTTAAATACCTCATTACCGGTGACAATTAAGCCGATATTTTTCAATTTCATCGGCACCAGTGTAATCACCGGCCGGTTCCAGGCGGCAACTTTTTCCATTTGCGCCAATTTCGCTTCGGTGGTAAATAACTGGATGATGCGCGTCCCTGCCACAGTCGTATCTTTTTTGCAGACCGTGTGGTTGTGGATGGTGGCGATGATAATATCGCCCAGCAGGTTTATTTCGTCGAGCACCGCCACGTTGATTTTCAGCAGGCCGGCGGCGGTTGTCTTCAGATTGACCCGTCCCTCGCTGGGTAATGAATGGCTTAAACCGTTCCCCATGATGGCTTTGGCGATGCGGACGGCGGCTTCTTCTTCGTGGACTTCTCCTTCGTCCAGCGTCAGCACAAACACATGCTCTTTCCCGATGTTTAACAGCTCGGGGATATCGTCTCCGGTGATAATCTGACCGCGTTTGAAAGCCGGCCCCTTAAATCCGCCGGGAATTACTTTGGTTAAATCATGGGCCAGCGCCAGGCCGATTGCTTCTTCGACTTTAACTTTCTTAATCATTTTTTACCTTTTTTAATGCATGATCTCAAGTGTTGTAAGAATGGGGAATCGAGCTCGGGTTTTTGTTTTACTAACTCAATTGTATCAATATGACAGTCTTGGGCGCAAACTACCAGTGGAAAAGGCAGGCGGCGGTTTGATTCAAACCGCCGCCCTTAAATTGTGATTTGGCTGAACCGGGAAATTACCCGCCGCCGATGACCGTGAGGATGGTTACTTCATCGCTGTCTTTGACTTTCCTGTTTAATTCATCGGGGAAAGCCGACTCTTGATTGAGGTAGATTTCCAGGAAGCCGTAGGGTTTACCCTGCGGGTCGATACATTCTTTTTTAAAACCGGGGTACCTTTTGTCAATGTCATCGATAATCTCCCCGATGGTGCTGCCGCTGGCCGTCAGGG
>JBKQML010000252.1:0-4489 GCA_052326545.1 Dehalococcoidales bacterium | reverse complement strand
TTGAGGCAAAATGTACACGTTGAAAAATAAATCCCCCTAAATCCCCCTTTCGCGAAAGGGGGGGATGAGCATATTTTGGCAACCTAAAAGATTTCGGACTGTCTCAGGTTTTTATCTATAAATGCCGGAAGACGCGCCACGGTTTTTCCGTGCCGTCGGCGCCCACCAGGAAGAAGCGCATCATCACCATGTTGTAGTCGTCGACGGCCTGCTTGATGGCGTTATCCGGTTTCAGAAAGCCGGTGGTCAGCATTTTGCGTGTCGGCTGCACCACTACCGCCGCGCCCAGTTTGTGCAGGATATCGATATTTTCATGGTCGAAGATATAGGAATCGGTGGCCGCCGCGGAACCTTGTAGGGAGACGGCAAATTCGGCCGCGCGTTCCCCGGCAAATTTGGCGGAATCTTCCCGGTTGGTCTGCCCGCCGCATTCGGCCAGCAGCACCGCATCTTTCACAAACGCAAAGGAATTGGACTGAATGGCTTTGGCGCCGATCCAGGCCAGATGCGCATCTTTCAATTCGCTGTCGGTCGGTTGACGTTTACTGAGCACTTCAAAGCCGTATTTGGTATTGAAGAAAGAAGTTTTATCCACTTCGGTAATCACCGGTTTATTGCCGATGGTCCATTTCATGTTCAGGCCGAAAATGCCGGAAAGGATTTTCTCCCAACTGTCCAGCGGGGAAACATCGATGATGCGCAGGTTCTTCATGACCTCGGCCAGTTTCTCGCTGCAGTCGGCTTCAAAACCCGGCGCCGCCAGTACATCCAGCACAAAATGTTCGGCTTTGTTTTTTTCGACCAGGAAATTCGCGGTCTCGCAGGTCAGTTTGGAAGAGGTACACATCACCCCGCCGAACGGCGATTTTTTATCGGTAGTCAATGCGATTTTAAGTGCTTCCAGCTGGTTGGTGCGGGCTGCGTAGACCGCGGGATTGGTGTGTTTATTAATTACCACGGTTTCGGTGCGTTTGTCCTTGAGAAAAGCCATAGTTTTACTGATTTCCACTGCCACGGCGAAACCGTTCAGGTCGATGTGGTTGGTAAAGCCCATGCCGCGCCCTTCGATGACTTCGGTGTAGGAATTGCCCGGCTCGCCGATATATCCCGCCTGGTGCGGATTATCGCCGCTGCGCATCGGGTTCAGGACATATTTGACTTCTTTGTTGCTGCCGTCATCATAGGAAATAACGACTTTCATTTCTTTTGGCGTAGACATGCTTCAGTGACCTCCGTCGTTTATTGAAAAATAAGTAAAGAAATACCGGGGAAATTGGCTGGGGATAGAGGATTCGAACCTCTCCTCACAGATTCAGAGTCTGCTGTCCTACCACTAGACTAATCCCCAGTACCGAAGAAATTATAGCATAGGCGTGAATTAGTGACAACTTTATTGTTGTTATTCCTGTAGGAACTGGATCCCGTTCCCCTATCAAGTATGGGACAAGCTTTCAACGGGATGGAGACACGATAAATGGATTGTCCAGGAAAAATCCCCCTTAATCCCTCCCTCGTAAGCATCGGGACTTATGACCTTTTGCGAAAGGGGGAGAAGTCCTCCTCACTGCTCAAGAGGCAGGGAGACCCTTCGCCCTTCAGCGGAAGGACTCAGTGTGGTATATACAAAAAAGAGGGGGCGTTTAAGCCTCCTCTTTTTTTGACTTAATTTCGGAAAAAGAACTTATAAGCCTTTTCCGGCAATATAATCGGTCAGGTCACCGAGGCGGCAACTGTAACCCCATTCATTGTCATACCAGGCAATAACTTTAATCATATTACCGCCGATACCGATGGTGCTCATGGCATCCACGATGGCGCTGTGCGAATTACCCTTGAAGTCCGTGCTGACCAGCGGCTCTTCACAATATTGCAGGTAGGTCGACATCGAGCCGGCCGCAGCAGCTTTCAATGCTGCATTGACCTGGTCGGGAGTGACATCTTTAGAGAACTCCAGTGAAAAGTCGCAGACGGAGACGTCCGGAGTCGGGATACGAATAGACATCCCGTTCAGTTTGCCTTTCAATTCCGGAATGACCTGGGCGATGGCTTTGGTGACGCCGGTGGTAGTCGGAATAATGTTGATGGCAGCGGCACGGGCACGGCGCAGGTCTTTGTGGAAGACATCCAGAATTTTCTGGTCGTTGGTGTAAGAATGGATGGTGGTCATGAAACCTTTATTAATCCCGAAAGCATCGTTTAGGACTTTAGCAACCGGCGCCACACAATTGGTGGTGCAGGACGCATTGGAGATAATGTTATGTTTTTTGGGATCGTATTTGTCTTCATTTACACCCAGGACGATGGTGATGTCTTCATTTGTAGCCGGTGCGGAAATCAGGACTTTTTTGGCGCCGCCCTTTAAGTGCGCGGCAGCGGCGGCAGCATCGGTAAAGAATCCTGTGGACTCGATGACAATGTCCACGCCGTAGTCTTTCCAGGCGATTTTAGCGGGGTCTTTCTCGGCCAGTACTTTAACTTTTTTCCCGTCGACGAGGATACCGTCGGCGACGGCTTCCACGGTGCCCTTATATTGTCCGAAAGTGCTGTCCCATTTTAAAAGATGGGCATTGGTTTTATTGTCGGTCAGGTCGTTTACGGCGACGATTTCCAGATTGCCCTGATGATATTGATTAATTGTGCGGAGAGTAAGTCTCCCGATGCGGCCGAAACCGTTAATACCGATTTTTGTTGTCATGATATTCTCCTGTTGTGCTTCAACTTTTCAACTTGATTTTAGCAAATATACCGGTAGTAAACAATATCATTACGGGTCACACTGGAAACTTTTTTCGCGGTGCTCATCGCTTTCAAATGCGCCAGGGTTTCCGAAACAGCCGTAAGTTTGGCAATAGGCTTCAAATCCGTATAGTCGACACCGCCCTGTTCCGGCATCCAGGTTACCAGATGGGCGATCTGATAGGCAGTCATCTCCTGACCGTCCATGGCTTTGAGGATTTCCGCAGTCCTTATTTCATGATGACGGATGATTTCATCAACCCTCTTCGGCAGGTTGCGGAAAATATTTTCATGGGCGGGTAACACCGCATCGACGGCCAGTTTTTTCACCAGTAAAAGTGAATTGAGATAGTCCCCCAGCGGGTCGGCGGTCATGGTGGGTGTTAAACTGATATTCGGCGTAATCACCGGCAGCACATGGTCGCCGGAGAACAGGACTTTTTGCGCCGTTGCGTAGAGGCAAATGTGCCCCGGGGAATGACCCGGCGTCCAGATTACTTTTAAATCGAACTTTCCGCTGGCGATGGTCTCGTCGCCGTTCAGCAGAACATCGGGGACGGCCGGGACGGGTTTTCTGAAACCGCTGATGGGTGCGTGCACCGCCGCAATAATGTCAGCCGGAACGCCGTTCATCGTAAACCATACTTCAATCTGATGCAGAAATTCATTGGTGACGGTATAGCGCGTGCGGAATACTTCCTGTTCCAGATGGTGCAGGTATAATTTAGCGCCGGATAATTGTTTAATTCTACCCACCAGACCAAAATGGTCGAAATGGGCGTGCGTAATAATGATTTGCCCGATATCAGGCAAACCAACGCCGACTTCCGCCAGTTGACGGTTTACGGAATTGAATGCCGTGTCGCTGTCCCAGCCGGTGTCAATCAGTGTGTAATTTTTGTCGCCCTGAATGAGATAAATGTTGGTATTTTCAAGAGGATTATCCGGTATCGGTACTTTTAACTGGTAAATGCCTTCAACAATTTGAGTTACCATGATTTATTTTTTCACGCTAAGCAGTGCCTGCATCCCGGCGAAATGCGCATTTGCGCCCAGTTCCTCTTCGATTTTCAGCAGACGGTTATATTTCGCGGTGCGTTCGGAACGGCAGGGCGCGCCGGTTTTAATCAAACCTGTTCCTAAAGCTACCGATAGGTCGGCAATCGTGGTATCTTCTGTTTCGCCGCTGCGGTGGCTGACGACAGCTTTCCAGCCGGCCTGATATGCCATATTAATCGCCGCAATTGTCTCGGTGAGTGTGCCGATTTGATTCAATTTGATAAGAACGGCGTTGGAGGCCTTTATTTTGATGCCCCGGCGGATACGGTTGACGTTGGTAACATAAAGGTCGTCGCCGATAAGCATGATTTTATCACCGAGCTTTTTCGTCATCAGCTGCCAACCGTCCCAGTCATCTTCGGCCATGCCGTCCTCGATGCTGCAAATGGGATAGTTATTGACCCACTTGACATAAAAATCAATCATTTCCTGACCGGTGAGAGAGACGCCTTCCCGTTTCAGGATGTAACGGCCGTTGTCAAAAAATTCACTGGAAGCCGGGTCGATGGCGATGAAGCAATCTTTCCTCGGTTGATAGCCGGCTTTTTCAATGGCCAGGATAATCGCCTCTACCGCAGCTATATTTGTCGGTAGTGAGGGGGCAAAGCCGCCTTCATCCCCGACATTAGTGTTCAGATTTTTGTCTTTGATAACCTTTTTCAGAGCTTGATAAATCTCCGCGCCCATGCGCAAG
>JBKQML010000251.1:0-13526 GCA_052326545.1 Dehalococcoidales bacterium | reverse complement strand
TTAAAGTTTCAGGTGATACAGGGAAGTAATCCGGGATTATTTCGCCGGCGGCTGCATTTTTTCTTCGTAATTGCACTTCGTGCAAACGCGATAAAGCACCGTAACCCATGTCCGGTCTGCCGGTTTCGAATTATCTCTTCTGACGACGGTATGCCAGGCGTTTTGTCCGCAAACAGGGCATTTCATTTTTAAAACTCCCTTTACCTTGATTTTAATGTGCAGGAAAGCAATAATGATTATTGCTATTTTTATTATATACTTTTCTCGTACATCAACCTGTATATCGTCTCCGACTCCTCCAAACTCCATCCCGTTGAAAGCTTGTGAGGTTGTCCGAAAATAGTCATCGTAAATTATTTATATGGATTCCCGATCAGGTCGGGAATGACACACCGAGGATAATAGCTTCAAGCAAAGCTTGAAGCTATTATCCTTTCCATTGTCATTGTCGGGCTTGACCCGACAATCCAGAATTTTTGGACAGCCTCAACGGGATCCAGCCGCCGACATTCCCTTCCACGGTGAGTCCTTCCAAACTCTCCCATCCATCTCTTCTCTCCTTGAAGTCCCTAAACATTAATTTCGCTATTCTGATTTAGAATTTGTTTGATATTTGTTATTGTATAGTCTTGTTGTTAATGGGTTTTTCACGATATAATGTTTGCATGAAATGTCCAAATGACAGCACCGAAATGCACCAGGTGCAAATCACGGCGAATTATGGACTGCCGCTCTTCCTGGACCAGTGTCCGACCTGCGGGGGGATCTGGTTTGACGAATCAGAGCTGTACCGGGCCAAGCAGGGCGAAGCGGAGAAAATCGACCTTCTGGACACGTATATTTTAACAACGTCTACACCGGTGGCGAGTCCGGTGCATCTTTGCCCCCAGGACGGGGCGCAACTTTCCCGTTTTGCCGACCCGAATTTTCCAGCCGGTATTTTTGTGGAACGTTGTCCGTCCTGTCGCGGTTTCTGGCTGAATCGAGGGGAATTTACCAAATTTCAGCATGCCCGGCAGGCAATGCTGCCGCCGAAAGAACCAACAGCTGAAGATAAGAAATTACAGGAACAAATTCAAAGTATTCTGGCGGACCAGAAAAATGGAGATAATGAAAGCGTGTTGAGCAAACTGAACGCATTTTTATCGCAGCCGGTCGGTTCTGCTGATACGCTTTCTCTGGACGCTAACGATAATGCAACGGAAGAGGCAAATCCTGTCGGCGCGGTGATGAGCGTGGCAATGACGCTCTTAAGGCTGTTTGTTTTTAGAGGATAAGCGGTTGATCCGGAACCTTGTATCAACTAACTAAAAGTTACCGTTGTGTTGTACACCCTCACCCTAACCCTCTCCCAGTACGTTTTGCCTTAACGGCAAAAGTATTTCAGCCTGTGGGCTTCAAGGAACTGACCTTAAGCATCATCTACGGTAAATGGCATCACTTCATCAATCGAAGCGGCATTGCAAAAGAGCATTACCAATCTGTCGATTCCCAGGGCATTCCCGGCGCATTCGGGAAGATATTTGACGGCGCTCAGGAATTTTTCCGGCATCGGCGCAATCCGGCGCTGTGCCTGCTTAATTTGCGCAATTTCCCGGCGAAAACGCATTTCCTGTTCTTTTTGATTATTCAGTTCACTGTAAGCGTTGCACAGTTCCAAACCGCCGATGAAGAGCTCAACACGTTCGGCGACACGGGAATTACCGGGTTTCAGCCTGGCCAGCGAGGCCATCGGGGCGGGATAATCCAGTAAAAAAGTCGGACGGAGAGGATTGAGATTGGGGATGACCTTTAATACCGTGTCCTCATCAAAACGCCGTACGTCCGGGTCAATGACCGGGTCCCAGCCGGCTAATCTGCTGAAAGCTCCGGAGACGGAGAGCCTCTCCCATGGCAAAGAGAGGTCAATATCTCTATCACGATAGCGGAGGGTATGGCCCATACCGAGCGCGGCAGCGACGGCAATTGTCAGATTTTCGGTGTCCTGCATCATCCGCTCGTAGTTGACTCTTTTGCGGTACCATTCCAACAGGGTGAATTCGGGATTATGCTGAAGGCCGCGTTCGCCTTTGCGGAAACAGCGATTAAACTGATAAATCTTGTCGTACCCGGCGGCCAGCAGACGTTTCATGTGTAACTCGGGAGACGGCGAAAGAAACCAGCCGTCACTTTCGATGGGAATGATTTCTTTTTCCGGGGCAATCGCCGACGAGCGGATGGGGGTTTCTACTTCCAGAAAGCCCTGTTCGTCAAAAAATGAGCGAATCGTCTGATAAATGAACGCACGACGTTTGAGATTGGGTATAAGCCGTTCGAGTCGTTGACGTTCATCATCCGTCATTATTATTTCTTGGTGACGACCCGTTCTACATAATTCCCGGTGCGGGTATCAACCTTAATCACATCGCCTTCTTTAATGAAGGTGGGAACATCGATTTGATAGCCTGTTTCCAGGGTGGCAGACTTCATCTGTGCCGTAACCGTATCGGTTTTAGTTGCGATATCGCTCTTGTTTACTTTTAGCTCCACAAAAATCGGAAGGGTAATATCCAACGGTTTTTCCTCAAGCATCATGGTGGTAACGATAGTGCCTTCTTTCAGGAAATGGCTCTTATCGCCCAATAATGATTCATCGATAGTGTACTGCTCATAATTTTCGGTGGACATAAAAATGAAGTGGGCGCCGTCACGGTAAAGGAATTGTCCCTCGCGGGTGGAGACATTGGCGCCGGTGAACTTTTCTCCGGAATGGTAGGTTTTATTGGTACTGGAGCCGTCAATCAGGTTACGCAGTTTGTAACGATAAATGGCACTGCCTTTACCGGGTTTCATGAACTCGGCTTCCTCAACATTGTAAGGAACGCCGTCTATCATTATTTTAGAACCTTTACGTACTTCAGAAATATCCATTATCAGCTTATCCTCCTATCTGTTCGGGAAGAACCATCGTGTAATATTGTATAAAAAATACCGCCGGAATACAAATTTATTTCAAAAAATAGAAAGCTGTCGCCACCAGCAGATAGACAGCGATTAATTGCGCCCCTTCAACCCAGTGACAAATACCGTCCGAACCGATGTAATTGGCAATCATCGCCGTCACCACCACGGCCACAAGCTCAAAGGGAGTAAATACCAGGTCAAATCCGCCGTGCACGATGAGCGGACTGACCAGAATCAGGATAGGCACCACAAAGAGCGCAATTTGCAAAGCGGAACTCATGCCGATTTCCAGTGACAGGGTCATGTGGTTTTTCCGGGCAAAGGCCATGGCACTGGTGATTTCCGGGATATTGGTCAGGATCGCAACGAATACCAGCCCGACAAACGCATCGGTAAAACCGGTTTTACCGACCAGCGGCTGAATGAAACTGACCAGAAATTTAGACTCAAAACCTGCCAGTATGGTGATCACTAAAAGAACAACAATAGCGCCCTGCTCAGTCCAGCGGTCGTGGTTTTCTTCCGGAGGCTGTCTTTCCACGACAAACATATGGCGGTGCGTTACCAGCGTGTAAATGAGACTGAGGATATAGACAATCCCTAAAATCATGGAGACGGCCAGGCTCATTGCGTGGGATGGAGTGCCGACCATCATTTTGTACAACGAGGGCAGACTCAGACCGACAACCGCGACAAACAGCATGGTGGAGGAGAGACCGGCCGAGTCTTTGTTGAATTTCTGCTCTTTGAATTTAAGACCGCCGGCCAGCATCGCAAGGCCGATTAGAAGTAGAACATTGAGGAGGATGGAACCGGTGATCGAAGCCGTCACCAGGGCGAAGAGACCGGCACGCAGGGAGAAGACCGCAATGAATAGTTCCACCGCGTTACCGAAGGTGGCATTGATCAGGGCTGATATCGTGGAGGAAACACGGTTCGCGATGATGCTGGTGGATTCCGCCATCAGGTGCGCCATGCCAATCAGGGCGGCCGCGGTTATCAGAAAAGAAGGCAGCGAGGCCGTATGCAAAAAGTAAAATATAATCGATACCGGCACAAATAAAAGAAAGGCATCGAGTAAATGAAAATGCCATTTGAGTTTTTGTTTGGTCACAAACCGGGCTCACATCTTAGAATATGCTTAATTTTAGCTTAAAGCCCGTTTCCATGCTTGTCAATAGCTGCACGCTCAAAATAAGGCGAAAAGAAGCCGAATAAATATGCAATTTGGTACTTGTCATGCGCAGGCGTTCAGTCGAGTCGGAGATCCTTCGCTACGCGCAGGACGTGATTCCTATGGTGCCGCGCGTTAATCTCCCTATAAATCCGCCTTTACGAAAGTGGGAAATACGTGTATTTTCTCCCCTTTGTAAGGGGAGATACAGAGGGATTTATCAATAATATCATTCAAGATATTCAAGGATCCTGATTACCACACCTTCAATATTTTTAAAGATATCCACATTTGTAAACCGTAACACTTTTAATCCGAGGGATCTTAGTGTTTCATCACGGTTCTTATCAGCACTTAACTTTTCGTCTGAATAATGCTGTCCCCCATCTACTTCAATGACCAACTTATATTTTGGGCAGAAAAAATCAACAATATATTCGCCAATAATCTTTTGTCGATAGAATTGGCAGTTATTTAATTGTTTCATTCTTAATTTAGACCAAAGAATTATCTCCGCATCAGTCATATTTTTCCGGAGCTCTCTCGAATTGTGTTTCAAATATAAATTATAGGGTGTTAATCTCTCCGTAAATCCCCCTTAATCCGCCTTTACGAAAGTGGGAAAAGCGTGATTTATTCCCGATTGACTCCCTTTAACACTCTCAGGGCCTGCAGAGTGACCCATTTGCTGGGCTGCCCGTCTTTTTCGACACTGACGAGCAGACGTTTATTATAGCTCTGCTCCATTTTCCAGCGGCCCGGTTCGTCCTGTTTCGAAAGCAACAGGTCGATGGCATCCTGCATACGGTCGTCACGGTAACCCAGTTTGACCAACACACCCAGCATTTCCAGGGCATCTGTTTTCCAGAGAGTGGGGAAACTGAAGTTCAACCAGAACCGTTTAGCGACGACCGATGGGTCATGGCTGCGCTTAAAAAGGTGATGTATCAGCAAATATTCGGCACCCTTTTTGATCGTGTCGTTAACTGCTTCGGTACGTTTATCAGCGGGAATTTCGGCCAGGGCTTTTAAAGATTTCACGGCTCCCATATGGCAGGTATGTTTTCCCCAGCAATTCGGAAACCTCTGATATGGCCAGCCCTTCGGCGCCTGTGCTATCCCGTCATCAAATCGCTGGTATTTTGTAATCCATTCGATACCCTGTTTTACGGCAGGGTTGTCCAGGGAGCCAAACCGGATAAGGCTAGAAACCATATTGCCGGTCAAACAGGGGACAACTCTTTCGTGGTCGCCGCCGTCTGCGCCGGACCGATAGGCAAAACCGCCGCTCCGTTTATCCTGAGAATTTGCCAGAATAAAATTCCCGGTTTCCCGTAGGCGCCGGTCTTTACCGTCTGCGCCCAGTTCGGCCAGAAGAATGATGGTCCAGACCGTGCCCTGATATTTGCAGCGGAGATAAAAATCCGCCGGCACTCCCCAACTGCCATCAGGATTCCGTTTGTCCAGGATTCGGGGCACAATACCGGAGGACATGATTGACTTACGGGCAGCTTTTACATCAGAATCGTCTTCGCCTGCTCCGAGAATATCCTTCAGCGTAAAATACCGTACCGACGGATTGTCTTTTTCCAGCAGCCAATCGGTCGGGTCCGCTTTTAAAACAGATTTCCAGTTGCCCGAATTTTTCTTCACAATCGTTTTAGATACCAAAAAGCCCCCGAATCTGAGTCACAGAACGAGGGCCTTCGGAGATTCACCCTGTGTTTTAGAAATCCTGGGATAGCAACCTATTTTCTAATAATTTTGGCAGTTTCCAGTTCCCGGACATAATCCTGCATCGAAATTGCTGCCATTGTAATTGGTTCGAGAGTACCCCGGGAACCTAATTCTGAAGCAACTCTTGCGATTACCTCATTACTCTGGGCTTCAAGAATATTGATGAAGTCATAATTACCCAGCAATGCATATTGCGCAATTACCTTAGCCCCCATTTCTTCTACTTCTTTATTCACTTCAAAGGCTCTTTGGGGATTATTCATCATTGATTTTCTGCCATCACTGGTGAGTCGGGTTAACATCACGTATACAGGCATAACTACTCCTCCTATCCGGGATTCTTTTATTATAATTCTAGTCTAGCATTAAATTTTAACTTGTCAACTGATGCACAAGACTTTTTTAAGAGAATATCACTTTTTCTTCACCGGAATTCAACTCCGGCTTGACAGCGATGAACCGACCTTGATAGACTTTTACTTGTGTGCGAGATGCATACACCCTTCAAATGTTAGTCAAGGCCCGTTGGTGCAGCGGTTCAGCATATCTCCCTGTCACGGAGAAGACCGCGGGTTCGAATCCCGCACGGGTCGCCAGCAGTCTTCGTGATAATTTTCTTTTATTATGCCGCCTAAATTTTTCCAAGATCATGCTTATATAACCAATTTGGATAATGGATCGATGTTCTAACTTATTCCCTCTCTTTCTTTAGTTCGCAATAATAATTATTTCGTTTGTTTTAAAAATCAACGTAAAATGGTCCCGTGCTTTTCGTGTAAATAATTATAGGTAGTTTTCAAAGAAATTAAAGAAGTCGAAATGAAGCGGGGATACTGTTTCCCATAAGAGGGCAGGATAGTAGAATGAGTAAAATCGCTGTATGGTTATTTTGAATCTAAAACGCCTCAGATAGCAGGAGCTAAAAACCAAACGAACCGGATACCAGGCTCATTAAATAATTAGCTAACTAATATTTTGAAGAGAGCTAGAGGGCTGCATTAAGTTATATTATTCTAGAAGGTGGTATTTTACAAAATCAAGGAGATGTCGTAGATGATCCGGCTACCACGGTCAAACTGACAGCGGGGCTCGTTATTCCATCCAGAGAGGCTGTAATACTGGCGGTTCCAACCCCCCAACCGTCCACCACCCCGTACCCAGCGATGGATGAAACAATGTTGACAATCGTTCTATCGCTGGTTGTCCACGTAACTTTATTGGATATATCGGCAGTTGAACCATCCGCATAAGTTCCAATAGCCTTGAATTGCATAGTGTAACCCGTCGTCAAATCAGGCGGGTTTGATGGTGTAATCGCAATCGAAGATAATGCCCCGGTTGGTTGAATCGTAGTTGAAGATGAAGATGAAGATGTAGATTTCGATGAACAGGCTGCTATAACCAGGGTTAAAGATGCGATTATTCCCATTATCAGAAAAAAACCAATAAAGCGCATCGGTTTTCTTTTCACGTCAAATATCCCCCCTTTTTAGACAAGTTTTTATAACTCGAGCTTTATGATAATTGTGAACTCTTATATTATTCTTATATTATATTATTATATTATCTCATTATACAATCTCCATTCTTTACCTATCTACCTGACCGCAATAGAAATCACGGTGAGACATTAAAAAGAAGAGGGTCTGCCTTAAGCAGACCCTCTTTGTAGAATCTTTGCTGAAAGAATGTCCTTAGTTAATTCGCTGACTAGTGTCCTAATGAGGTTTTTAAGGACTGGTTAATCCATACTGCGATCGGAGAACCATCGCCGAAACCGGCGCCGGTGACTGCGTCGCCTAAGGTATTGGCACCCACTGCGCCCATAATCCACGGTTGAACCATGTTGAATGTAGACGGCTGGGCCAGGGATATTACGAAGTGCTGTGTCGCGATGTACAGATTCTCGTCATGGAGCATCTGCTGTACCTGGGCTACAGTTGGAGCGGCGATAGCATTAGTATTGAAAGCGGTACAGGTCGGGTCGTTAACCAGGATGTAGTTGGTCTGATATCCGGGTGTATATCTCATGAACTGCCGGAAGATATCAAAGTTGAAACCCATCAGACCCTGGTTTCTGGCACAAAACGCATTATACGCATGCGAGGTCAAGATTTGCGACTGCCACTGAGCAGGCTGTAAGTTCGTGATGCTGATATTCACGCCAACTGAAGCGAGTTCGGACTGTGCAATCAAATACAAGCCCTGATCGGCATCACTCTCCAGCACCAGATTATAGGTAGTTGCGAAATTGAAACCGGCGGCAGTCAACATCGTTTTACACAATGTCGGGTCATAGGTGTATTGGGCCTGGGTAGATGCCGGCCACTGCGGATACGCGCAGCCCCAGCCGCCGAGACCCATCTGGTTTTCAGTCAGGGAAGCGGGCCACGGGGTGCCGTAACCCTGATAGTATGTGGCGCAAATGGTTTTAATGTCGATTGCATGCTGGAGCGCTTCACGAACCTGCTCATTATTGAAAGGAGCTGACTGGTTGTTCATGTCCAGCGTGTATTCATTACCCTGCGGTTTCTGTTTGACGACAATTTCAGGATTGGTCTTCATCATGTTCAAGGCATCCTGAGTGGGCATGGAACCGAAACCGTCAATTTTGCCGACGCGCATGGCGGCCTCGGCG
The DNA here is from genome assembly GCA_052326545.1 of Dehalococcoidales bacterium. Lineage (GTDB taxonomy): Bacteria > Chloroflexota > Dehalococcoidia > Dehalococcoidales > Fen-1064 > Fen-1064. The sequence goes on along the minus strand of JBKQML010000251.1, from coordinate 5,034 downwards.
GTAGGAGCACTCGGGATGATCAAAATCGACAATTTACCGATGTAAGGGAGTTTATTTTGCGGCCAGCGCAGGTCTGTGCCCCAGTAGTTAGGATTGGCCACATAAGTCGCCGCGGATGAATCAACAAAGTCGGTCAAGATAAACGGACCGGTTCCGACAGCATTCTGCCAGTTCAGCAATTGCGGTTGAGTAGCAGTGGTGTAGGCTGACACGGCCTCAGGGGCTTCGATTGAATTATCAGCACCGGCGGCTTCCATAATCGTTAAGATGGAGGTGGTGCCGACTGCGCCCTGCTGCCAGTTAAAAGTGACGGTGAATTTGTCGGTGGCGACGACCGATAACAGCGGGTTCCAACCGGTAACGGAAACATAATACGGATCTTTTGCAAAGCCGTTACCGAGGCCCAATAACCGGTCATAGTGGTTGACGACATCGGCAGCCACAAACTGTCGGCCGTTGACGGGCGGCAGGTTCTGCCAGTAGACGTTCTGGCGAAGTGAACAAACAACCGTATAGAGATTGGGCATCGAATAACTGGTCATCATCCAGCCGGTAGCGTACTGGTCCGGCAGCCAGCCGATTTCAAAGTCCCAGATGGACGGGTCAACAGCGTAGTTCCCGTACCAGAGCTGAGCCAGATACGGGGCGTATCCGGCTTGTCCGTTGGTGCTGGAATACGGGTCCCAGGTGGTAATGTCCGCTTGGATACGGTCGACAAGGGTACCGCCGTAGGTGGGGGTCCCCAGACTGTCAAACCAGTTACCGGTTGAAGTAGTGGTCGCAGTAACGGTAGTAGCTGAGGTTGTGGTTGAGGTTGGGGCAACGGTTGTGGTTGTGGTTGTTTGTATGATTTGACTTGTGGTTGTGGTTGTGGGTGTGGTTGTTGTCGTGGTCGAATTGTTGCAGGATGCCAACAACAACGATGTCACCAGGAGAAAAGCTAGTGATGTAAAGATAATTCCTTTTTTCATGTAAACCTTCTTTGAACCTCCTTTTTAATAAAACAAATTACATTTTTAAATACAAATCTCTATCGATAAGACCTGGTTATGCCGCCAATCCCGATTCTTAGCATCGAGTTCAACCACTAAACTCTCAGCTCCCTGTTTTTCCCCGGCAATGCCAGCCTTACCATTTCTTTGCAAGGCGCCTTATATTTTTAAACATGTCCTACTATCCTTGTTTATTTTCAAGGATACGCTCGCCAAATTAGTACCATGCTATCATTAATTTTTTGATTTGTCAAGATGCGTAGCGCGGCCCCCGAAAAAATGACAGTTATTAATTTGCTTACAGAGAATGATTTTTGGGATGACAGGCAGCGACGATTAACCCACCAGTTCAAACGCTAGACCAGTTCGTAAGATTCCCGATACATTCCCTCCGAATTGCTCTTATACTTTGCTACGAAATAACTATGCAAAGTACTTCCGGCTGCGGCCTGCAGAGGTATATATTGACTGCGTCAAGTACTGAAAATGGTTCTACGACTGCAGTCTACGGTCAGGTCGGTACGTTACGACTGCGGTCGTAAGTATTTCGCTTTAAGGCTCAAGAATGACAAACGGATAAAAAAAGATTCCTGTCAGAGCAGGAATCTTTTTTAGTAAGTCTATTCGGATAATGACGCGATTCTTATTTCTTCTTTTTCGTAAATGTTAGACCTTCATCGCCGGCATCAACCACGATTGTATCGCCCTCTTTAAATTCACCGCCCAGGACTTTCACCGCCAGCGGGTTCTCCACGTATTTCTCCAGCGCGCGCCGCAGTGGCCGGGCGCCGTAAACCGGGTCATACCCTTCTTTCGCCAGCCAGGACTTGGCTTTTTCGGTGATTTCCACGCTCAACTTGCGTTCGGCCAGCCGTTTCTGCAAATCTTTGGCCAGTAAATCCACTACCTGACGGAGCTGTTCTTCGTTCAGTTCATGGAAGACGATAATCTCATCCAGCCGATTGAGGAATTCAGGTCGGAAGGTCTTCTTCACTTCAAGCATGACTTTTTCTTTCATATCCTCATAATTGGATCTCTGCGCTTTAGTCTGATCCTTCTTAGTAGAAAAACCAATCGCGGATTCGCGCTTGATGAGTTCCACCCCTGCATTGCTGGTCATGATAATGACCGTATTCTTAAAATCAACCGTCCGACCGTGGCCGTCGGTCATCCGGCCGTCATCCAAAACCTGGAGCAAACTGTTGAATACCTCCGGATTGGCCTTTTCGATTTCATCCAGTAAAATCACGCGGTAGGGACGCCGTCTGACGGCTTCGGTGAGCTGCCCGCCCTCGTCATAACCGACATAGCCCGGCGGGGACCCGATGAGACGGGAAACGGTGTGCTTTTCCTGATATTCCGACATGTCCAGCCGCACCATCGCATTCTCGTCATCAAACAGGAACCAGGCCAGTGTCCGCGCCAGTTCCGTTTTACCCACGCCGGTCGGTCCCAGGAACAGGAAACTGCCAATGGGACGTTTGGGGTCTTTCAATCCGGAACGGCTGCGGCGGATCGCTTCGGAAATCGCCTTGACCGCTTCCTCCTGGTCAATTAATCTCTCATGAATCCGGTCTTCCATGTGCAGCAATTTTTCGGATTCGCCCTCCAGCATCTGCGAGACCGGGATGCCGGTCCAGTTGGAAACCAATTGCGCGATTTGTTCTTCGGTAACCTCGCCGCTGATTTTTTCTTTCTTCAGCCATTTGTCTTTGGCTTTATTATATTCATCTTCCTGACGTAAAAATTCTGCTCTGAGTTTAGCGGCCTCTTCATACTGCTGACGTTGCGAAGCTGCCTCTTCTTCATTCTTGAGGTGATTTACCTTCTTTTCCAGTTCTTTGACCTCCGGGGGAGCACTTTCGGTATCCATCCGCAATTTACTGGCGGCTTCGTCGATCAGGTCGAAGGCTTTATCCGGCAGGAATCTGTCCGCAATATACCGCTTGCTTAATTTAGCCGCGGCTTCCAGCGCCCCATCAGTGATTTTAACTTTATGGTGGGCTTCGTAACGCGGTCTCAGTCCACGCAACATTTCAATTGTTGTTTCTACCGATGGCTCACTTAAAAATACCGGCTGCAAACGTCTTTCCAGCGCTTTATCTTTTTCAATAAATTTGTGATATTCGTCAAGGGTTGTCGCGCCGATACACTGCATTTCACCATGGGCCAGCGCCGGTTTCAACATATTACTGGCATCGATGGCGCCCTCAGCCGCACCTGCTCCTACTAATGTGTGTATTTCATCGATGAAAAGGACGATTTCACCTTTAGATTGGCGCACCTCATCCATCACCGCCTTGAGACGTTCCTCAAATTCACCACGGAACTTGGTGCCGGCCACCAACGCTCCCATATCCAGGGCAATTACTTTGCGTCCTTTCAAAGAATTAGGGACATCTTCAGCCGCAATTTTCTGAGCCAGGCCTTCGGCAATCGCGGTCTTACCCACGCCGGCTTCGCCGACGATGACCGGATTATTCTTGGTGCGGCGGGTCAGTATTTGCGCGACCCGTTTGATTTCGTTCTCTCTCCCGATAACTGGATCCAGCTTCCCTTCACGTGCCATTTCCGTCAGGTCGCGGCCGTATTTTTGCAGGGAACGATACTTGCTCTCCGCCCGGGCATCAGTGACGCGGTGCCCGCCGCGGATCTTCTGGAGGGCGGCATAGATTTTTTCTTTATCCAGGCCGAAACGATGCAAAATGTTATAAGATTCGCCGCTGCCTTCTCCGACAATAGCGATAAAAATATGTTCGGTGCTGATAAACTCATCCTGTAATCTTTTCGCCTCAGCGTCGGCGGCCATATACAGCGCAATAATACGCGGTGTCGCGTAAATCTGGACGGTGCTGTAGGATACTTTCGGCATTCTTTCCAGTGCCGCGCTAACCTGTGCTTTCACCGCCTCGACGTCAATTTTCAACTCCTGCAGTATTTCAACAACAACCCCTTTTTCCTGCATTAGTAACGCTAACAGAACATGCTCGACATCCAATTGGCTGTGATTATATTGCTGCACCAGTTGCTGCGAAAGCGCAATCGCTTCCTGTGCCATTTCGGTAAATCTTTCCTGCCTCATCAGAGCCCTCCAGGGTTAATGTTTCTGGCCGAAGGTAGCATTTAAAAATCCGGTAATGCGTCCCTTGACTTCAGGGTATTCCCACTGATACTCGTGTCCCGGAGTATTAATACAATTCGTAAATTTCACCGGTTTACCCTGCATTTTATATCTGAACCATCTCACAAATGCCTTAAAATACGATTTTGTCCCCTGCCAGAGGTCACGCTGGCACATCGGGTCTCTCATAAAGCCGTTATTATCAATTGCCAGATTCCTCTTTGTCAGCTGGCGGCGTTGCATATGCGCAAAAAACGTGCCTAACTCGATGCTGTAAACCTGTTCATTAGCGCCCAGTAACATCAGTGCCTTATTATCGAAAGCAGCGCCCTGGCTGGCACCCACTAATATTATCTTTAGCTGCGGTAAATTCCCGATGAGAAATTTCAGTTCTGCCGCAAATACTTCTGCCCGGAAAGATTTACCGAAAATGAAAAATTGAGCCTCACGGACCCAACTTGGTCTTCCCCACAGCTCATTGCCGCTGCGGAAGTGTTGCTTCATAATGTAACTATACCCGAGTTTTTCGAGCGTGGCTGTGACTCCGGTCACAATGCTCTTTTCCCAATCCTGCAAATTCTCCCAATTCGCATTTCCCCAACCACCCGGACTGTGAATGACAAGAATATCCGAGTTACGCGCTGATGAATACATTCCCTGGAGCTGGTTTAAAAAAAGCTGCCGTTTTTTGCTGTTATGAGGGAACAATTTCAAAGCCAATTGGCCTGCTGCTTCTATAATTGGTTGAGCTTTTTCCGAGGCAGGATTCTGAATGTCATTGACCGATTTTGTCTGCTGCTTTAACAACTTGATGCTCCCTGGGGATTCTATCCTTGCGTTGCTTAAAGATAGTCCTGCCGTCTTTTTGCCACACCCAGATGTGATGGTCGCGTATAATCCAGGCAGCGAGAGACTGCCTTG
>JBKQML010000250.1:0-3642 GCA_052326545.1 Dehalococcoidales bacterium | reverse complement strand
ATTCTCGCACATCACAAAAATATCGATATTTGACCGCCCGGATGCGAGTTAACCGACAGCACAAACCAGTGCTGTAATTGAATGCGGTTCAAAGGTATAATCAAAGGATTTTCCTACAGCCTTGATGTCAGTCTCCCGTATCATTACCTGATACGGTTTTTCCACAGTATTTTCGGATTTAATCCCGGGACCGTTGATAACCGAAGCCTTTACATTTCCGGTAAACTCCCCGCTTATCAGCGAAATGATGGTTTCCATCGCTTTATCCTTACTCTGGTTGACAACATAAACGACCAGCTGCTTGCATGATTCGTCCAGCGTCGCAGTGACATCCAGGGTGCGGATACCGTTGTAGATGCGGCCCAAATAGGTACCGGAGAAGGTATCGCCGCTATAGAAGACATCCAGCGCTAATTGTCCACAGGTGCGGCTGTAAAGTTCAAACGGATAGAAAATGGTATTCAGCAATACCGGCTTATCAAGACGTGCCAGTTTGGGGTAATTAATGCCGATAGCAGTCATCATCGAGGTAAAATTCGCCAATCTCACCGAGCGGGCATGGCGGATAAAGGCATTCAAATGCAGCGCCACCACCAGCGCATCCTCCAGATAGTTGATGATCACTCGGTCCTCACGGTTCGGCATGCGCATCACTGCCCATTCATCGACGGCAATATTAACCGCGTGCCTGATGCCCCGTTCCAGACTGACAGCGTGAATCAATCCCTCATAGGCACTGAGGTGCTGATTGAAATCTTCAGCAAAAGCCATGAAGGTTTCAAATTGGGCGCTGTTATCCAGGTGCGCATAACGGTGCAGCGCCATATAATCGATGTTGGCGCCGGCCTGTTCCAGCATCAGCTGGGTCCGCTCGACCCATTCCGTTTTGATACCCACAAAATCAGGGAACGGGTAATCTTCCCAGATGGACACTGCCGCTGCAACCAGTTTGATATCAGGGTCGACACGTTTCATGACCTTACTGAACTCGGTAATTGCCCGGGCATATTCCTGAGGAGTTTTATAGCCGATTTGCCACGGGCCGTCAACTTCATTGCCGATACCCCAATATTTGACCTTATGCGGTTTATCAAAGCCGTGTTTACGTCGTAATTTCACCAATGTGGAATCACCGGTGCCATTACAGTATTCCACCCAATCAGCTGCTTCGCGCATATCACCATCGCCGCAATTGGTGCACAGATAAGGCTCGATGTGCATTTTACGGCAAAATTGCGTGAATTCATTGGTGCCGAACTGATTCGAGACCAAAGTGTTCCATGCCAGGTCATGCCGCACCGGACGCTCCTCTTTAGGACCGACGCCATCTATCCACCGGTAACCGGAAGCCAGATTACCGCCGGGATAACGGATATTCGGCATACGCATGCGCTCCAAAGCAATCCTGACATCGTTGCGTAAACCGTCTTCATCGGCGTTCGGCGAATCGGGGTAATAGATGCCGCCGTAGACTTTGTTTTCCAGATAACCGCCAAAAATATTCCGGTCGATATCGCTGATGACACGTTCCATGTCAATTTTAATTTGATTCATGAAAAACTCCCTCTCAATCAATCTTTTTCCGCAAAACCTGCTTTTCAGGATAACGGCTCAATGTTAAATTGTCAAGAAATTGTATTACTTGAATGCTGTGCCTACTTTTTCGTACTGGATATTATATAATCATGATAAATTTATCAGTTTATTTTTATTGAATAAATAGAGTGGGGAGTAATTATGAAAAAGGGCATTTTAGAAACACATGTAGTAACACAAATCGGGATTCTGGTAAATAACATTGAGAAAACATGCCAAAAATATGCCGACTTTCTGGGAGTGGAAAACCCAGGGTTCAAAATTACCAATGTCTATGATGAAGCCCGGACAGAGTTCAAAGGTAAGCCGACGGCAGCCCGGGCGAAACTGGCTTTTTTCAAGGTCGGGGAAAACCTGGCCATCGAACTGATCGAACCCGACCATAATCCCAGCACCTGGCGAGAATCACTGGACAAAAATGGGGAAGGCGTCCATCACATCGCTTTTGTGATTAACGGCATGAAAGAGAAAATCGTCAATCTGGAAAAGAACGGCGTGCCACTATTGCAGAAGGGCGAATACAAAGGCGGCAGATACGCTTACATGGATTGTGAAAATGATTTGAAGTTAATTGTGGAATTGCTGGAAAACGATTAAGGGAGACAACAAATGCAAAAGAAGATTAAATGGGGGATATTAGGACCGGGCCGCATTGCCCATCAATTTGTGCAATCGTTAAAATGTATTAATGACGCTGAAATCACGGCAGTTGGGTCAAGGTCAATTGAGCGGGCGGCGGAATTTGCGAAAGAACACGGCATCAGCCGTTCCTACAGCAGTTATGCCGACCTGGCGGCCGACCCCGATATCGATATCGTTTATGTGGCCACGCTGCATCCGGCACATTTTGAATGTTCCATGCTATGTCTGAAAGCCGGCAAGGCAGTGTTATGCGAAAAACCGTTTACACTGAATGCCACCGAAACGAAAACACTCATCAAAACCGCCAGAGCAGCGAAATTATTTTTGATGGAAGCAATGTGGATGCGATATCTGCCCGCCATTGTGAAACTCCGGGAACTGCTGACCGAAAATGCCGTCGGGGAGATAAGGATGGTTAAAGCCGATTTTGGCAACCGCACCCCCTGGGAACCCCAAGGACGGCTGCTCAACCCTGAACTTGGCGGCGGCGCCTTGCTGGATGTCGGCATTTACCCTGTTTCCTTCGCCGCGATGATATTGGGCGCTAATCCGACTAAAATTTCCGGCCAGGCATACCTGGGGACCACCGGTGTTGACGAACAATTTTCCGCAATTCTGGGATATGAAGAAGGCAGAATTGCCGTCTTATCAGGCGCCGTCAGAACATCCCTTCCCAACGAAGCGAGGATAATCGGAACAGAAGGGCATATCCGGGTGCCGGATTTCTGGCGGGCATCTTCACTGGAACTGTGTAAAAACGGCCAAGTGGAAAAATTCGAGCTTCCTTTCCGGTCCACCGGCTACATCCACGAAGCACAAGAGGCCATGTATTGCCTTCGGGAAGGATTAACCGAAAGCAATATTATGCCGCTCGACGAGTCTTTGAAAATTATGAAGATTCTGGACAATCTGCGGAGGCAATGGGGACTGAAATATCCATCGGAAAAGAAATAAAAGGTAATTGGTTAGCCCATTCTCCAAGAATGAAGTTCGCAAAACAATAATGACTTTGTTTTAATATATTTTTCTCCATATTTTAAGGTATAATAATTTCCAATAATGAAAGCATTACCGGTACTTTTAAACAGGAGGGCAATAAATGAAAATGCGTTTTCTCGGGAAATCCGGAATCAAGGTCTCCGCGGTATGTCTCGGAACAATGACTTTCGGGTCTAATACCCGGATGAAGCAAATTGGGTCAGTCGACCAACAGACAGCTGATAAAATTGTTGGTCTGGCACTGGATGGAGGCATCAACTTTTTTGATACCGCTGACCTCTATTCAAAACCCGAAGGGCAGAGCACCACGTGCTTGCACGTGGGTGAATGTAAAGGGCAGGAATATTCGCCCTTTTTAAAATAATATTTACCCAACTTTAGGTCAAGCGAAGCTTGAATTTTTAA
>JBKQML010000249.1:0-4827 GCA_052326545.1 Dehalococcoidales bacterium | reverse complement strand
CTTTCTGACGCCCGGCACATCTCGGTTCTTGACATTGATTCTTGTCTATTGTATCTTTATCTTTGATTTTTTATTGCCCAAATTCTCATGGCTTTTCGCGAAAACCCGGATGTAATTCCCGGTCATGCCCGTCCAGTCGCCGTCATCGGTCTGTTTTTCCCAGAGCACATCCAGCGCTTCTCCGGCGAAACTCTCCCTGAACTTTTGCGCGCTTTCTGCCGCCAGCGCCAGCATCTGCCGGGATCGCTCCTTTTTTGCTTTATCAGAGACTTGCCCGGCCATCACCACCGCCGCGGTACCGGAGCGCGGCGAATATGAAAAAACGTGGATTCGGGCAAAACCGATCTGCCGGCAGAATTCCAGGCTTTCCTCAAATTCAGTCTCCGTCTCGCCCGGAAAACCCACAATCACATCGGTAGTAATCGCCACCGCCGGCACTTCTTGGCGAATCAGTTTCACTGTTTTCTGAAAGTCTTTGGGAGAATAACGCCGGTTCATTCGTTCCAGGACTCCTTTACTCCCGCTTTGCAGTGATAGATGAAAGTGCGGACACAATCGGCTGTTCTGCCATAGCTTGATGAGTACCGGAGAAATCTCCTGCGGTTGCAGGGAAGACAACCGCAGTCTGGGGATTTTGGTCTCATTGAGAATCCTTTGCAGCAAACCCCGTAAGTCCAAACCCGGAAAAGTGTAACCGCCCACCCGTGTACCGGTCAGGACTACTTCCTGATAACTTTCAGCGGTTCTCTGTCTGATTTCATCGATGATAACATCGGGCGGCACGCTGATTTCATGACTGCGTACAAAAGGCACGACACAGTAGGCGCAGAAATTCTGACAACCGTCCTGTATTTTAAGAAATGAGCGCGTGCGGAATAGCGCGGACAGATAGTTTGAGTCTTTGGTGGGGTTATCTTTTTTCGGGATTGCCTTTAGTATTTGCAGCAGATTTGATTTTTCGCTGTTATCGACGACACAGTTTACGCCTTCGATCGCGGTAAGTGCTGCCGCTGCACGCTGTGCGTAACAGCCGGTGGCGATGATGAAAACATCAGGATTCTGTCGGTGCGCCAGTCTCAGCAAGTGTCTTGCCTTGGCATCCGCGGCATGGGTGACGGTGCAGGTGTTCAGAATGTAGACATCCGCTCCGCCGGGATGCTGCACCAGTTCGTAGCCGGCTTGAATAAACTGCCGCGCCAGCGATTCTGTCTCCGCCTGATTCAATTTACATCCCAGGGTCTCTAACGCAATTTTCATTTTATAATGCTAGCCGGAATTTCTTTGTAAACGATATGTATTTTGTTAATTATCGATTCACCTATTTGTGCCTGAACAGTGTTGCGCAGTGTGCGGGTAACTATTCCAGAAGATTCGGTAGTGGTTGGTATTTTACGTACTAAATGCATCCCTAACTTGTCTGGGGATACATTTTTGTAGGTTAGTTCTCTCGCCCCTTGTGGGAGAGAGCTAGAGAGAGGGGTACTGGCCTTGTTTTCATGTTTTTCAAATTGAAGTTTTCTTTAAATCCAAACTCAAGTTAATCTGTCCTAAAATTGACTACAAACCGGCTAATCCATTATACTAACGATATTAAACAGACAGCAAATTTCGCAACAGATTATTACCTTTAACATGGAGGATGCAGTGGTCACGAGCAATAATAATCATCGAGTCGTTATTACCGGTATCGGTATTATCAGCCCGGTAGGATTGGATGCCGTCTCTACATGGGATTCTTTGATCAATGGCCGGGGAGGTGTTGACTATATCACCTTGTTTGATGCCAGCGCCTATGCCACTAAATTCGCCGCCGAAGTGAAAAATTTCGACCCTAATAAATACATTGACCGTAAGCTTGTCCGCCGGATGGATCGGTTTACCCAGTTAGCCGTCGCGGCCAGCCAGGAAGCAATTCGTGATTCTCATTTGGTGATTGACGATAACAATCGTAATGATATCAGTGTCATGGTCGGGAGCGGCATCGGCGGATTATCCACGCTCTCGGAACAATTGAAAATATTAATTGAGAAAGGACCGGATAGAGTCAGCCCGTTCCTCATCCCGATGATGATTTCCGATATGGCGGGCGCGCAGATTTCCATCAACATCGGCGCCAAAGGTGCTAATGTCTGTTCTACCTCGGCCTGTTCCAGCGGCTCTGATGCTATCGGCAATGCCTATGAAATTCTCAAGCGTGGTGATGGCGTCGCGATTCTCACCGGCGGTGCGGAGGCTGTCGTCACTCCCATCGGTATCGCCGGTTTCAATGCCGCCCGCACTTTGTCCACCCGTAACGACGACCCCAAGCATGCTTCCCGGCCGTTCGATGCGCAGCGCGATGGTTTTGTTATCGGTGAAGGAGCAGCGATTCTCGTTCTGGAAACTCTGGAATTCGCCAAGAAACGCGGCGCCCACATACTGGCGGAAATTATTGCCTACGGCGCCAGCAGCGACGCCTATCACATTACTTCTCCGCCTGATAACGGCGAGGGCGCGGTCAGGGCAATGAAAATGGCGCTGCGAAAAGCCGAAATCGCCCCGACCGATATCGATTATATTAATGCTCACGGGACATCCACCGAGATTAATGACAGGACGGAGACCAAAGCAATCAAGGTTGTTTTCGGCGATTATGCCTACAAAGTGCCGGTCAGCTCCACCAAGTCCATGACCGGACATATGATTGGCGCCGCCGGCGCAATTGAAGCGGCGATTTGTGTTCTGACGATTCAGAACGGCATCATTCCGCCCACCATTAATTATGCTAATCCGGACCCCCAATGCGACCTGGACTATGTCCCCAATGTCGCGCGAAAAGCTAATGTCAGGACGACCCTGTCCAATACTTTTGGCTTCGGCGGACACAACTCGGCGCTGATTATCAAAAAATACAGCGAGGCTTAGTTTTGAATCATAAACGCTGGCACATCTTGCCCCCAGTGCCGCGTGGCCATCCACTGGGTAAGTGTGGTTTGTCCCCATTGATTACTCAGGTACTTTTTAACCGGGGGCTGGCTGATGCGTCTCAGGTTGAACCTTTTCTCAGCGTGGACAAACGGTTGTCCCCGGACCCGTTTCTCCTGCCCGATATGGAACTGGCGGTTACCAGGATTTACCGGGCGGTCCTCAGCGGCGAAAAACTGGCCGTCTACGGCGATTTCGATGCCGACGGCATTACATCCATTGCGGCCCTGGTTCAGGGATTGAAAGCCTTTAATGTTGAGGCGATTCCATATATCCCGCACCGCATCAATGAAGGGCATGGACTGAAAATAGCGGCGGTGGAAACGCTGCACAAACAGGGCGTCAGTCTGATTATCACCACCGATTGCGGCATCACCGGCGTCAATCCTGTCAAAAAAGCTCATCGACTGGGAATGGACGTTATCATCACCGACCATCATACCCCCACGGAAGAATTGCCGCCTGCCCTCGCTGTCATCAATCCTAAGATCGCCCGTTCACACTATCCCTTCATCGAACTGGCGGGAGTCGGTGTTGCCTACAAATTGCTGCAGGCCCTGCTGATGGGAGTCAAAAAAGAATCGCAGCTTGGCCAGGTGGTGGATTTGGTGGCGCTCGGCACGGTGGCGGATATGACGCCGTTGCTCGGGGAAAACCGTTATCTCGTCAGCGAGGGTTTAAAGAGAATGAACGCCTCGCCGCGACTTGGACTCGTGGAATTATTGACTAAAGCCGGGACAACCGCCGGGGCGCTCACCTCGGAAAATATCACCTGGACAATTGCGCCTCGGTTGAATACCGCCAGCCGGATGGACCATGCTCTGCCCAGTTATGAGCTCCTGATGACCGATTCGGCGGACAGGGCCGGGGAGTTGACAACCTGGCTGGAGCAAAAGAATACGGAACGCCAGCAAATCACTGCTAAGGCGACCAATGTCGCCAGAGAACAGGTGCTGGCACGCACACTGGAAGCGCTGATTATGGTCAGGGTGGATGATTATTCTGCGGGTATTTCCGGATTGGTGGCGAATAAACTTTCGGATGAATTCTACCGTCCGTCAGTGGTCATCCGGACCGGCAAGAAGATCAGCACCGGCAGCTGCCGCAGTATCCCGGAGTTCAATTTAATAGAATCCTTGACGCAATGCCGCGAACTGTTCGTGGAATTCGGCGGGCATAAAGGCGCGGCCGGTTTTGTGATCCTGACCCACAATATCCCGCTGCTTTACGAACGACTTGTCAAAATTGCCGCAACCAACCTTGACGGTATTGACCTCCGGCCGAAAATCGATATCGACGCCGAAGTGGCATTGAAGGACCTGGCAGGCAGCGCTTACCGTACGCTGCAGCAGTTGGCGCCCTTCGGACAGGCCAATCCCCAGCCGATTTTTATCACCCGCAATGTCAAAGTGGCAGGTTGGCATACGATGGGTAATGATGGCGGACACCTCAGGCTCAAGTTAGAACAGGATGGCATGGTCTGGGATGCGGTGGCGTTTGGCTTCGGCGCGAATCAGACCGAAATGTCCGCCCCGCTGGATATTGTCTATAACTTGGAGCTTGACCAGTGGAATGGCAAATCCACCTTAAGACTCAACCTTCTTGACTTCGCTAAAGCAAAATAAGGTTAGTACTCTCACCCCTTGCAGTAACCGCAGCGTAAGTACTTCACAAAGTGAATGTATGGCAAAGTCCCGAGTATCCCAACGGGTGAAAAAGTTAGGAACAAGCAAAAATAGTTAATACCTGGCTTGCCATCCCTGCGCAGGCAGGGATCCAGAAACCAATATTTTTCAGTGAAAACTCGTAACAAGTGGGGCATTGAGTTACAAAGTCCCAGAACGAAGTGAATGGGAGAGGGGC
>JBKQML010000248.1:0-4048 GCA_052326545.1 Dehalococcoidales bacterium | reverse complement strand
GTTTTTGTAGGGGATGGTTTCGAACCATCCCGCCCATTTTCATCCCCAATTAATATAATACCGTGAAGATGATTCGGCATTACCACGAATACATCGTTATTGATTCCAACATAGTGAGTTTGTAAATCGTTGCAACATTTTTTAACGATATTCCCATTGGAATTTAAATGCATTGTCCCGTTTTTTATTTCGCCAAATAGGCATTGTTTGTGATACATGCAGACAGTTACAAAATATGCATATGGTGAGGAGTAATGAAAATCTGGTAGTCTCAGATTCTTTCGGTCAGGGTAAATATTCTGAATTATAATTTTTTCATACTTTTATATTATGCCGAAATATTCCGGGGCGGACAGGTTAAAAACCTGTCCCTACGGTGATTACAATGTTTTGTCAAGCTTTGTCGTTTTAAAACTAACCATTTCCAACTTAATCCTTCGCCGGTTTGAACGAACGGAGGCGGAGGGAATTGGTCACGACCGTAATCGAACTCAGAGCCATGGCCGCGGCGGCTAGAATCGGGTTTAAGAAGCCGCGGTCGCCGAGGGCAAATTTCAAACCTGAGGGCACGGTCCCCTTCCCGAAGGCAAAATAAAGCACACCGGCGGCTACCGGAATCAAAATCACATTGTAGGCAAACGCCCAGAAGAGGTTCTGCCGGATAGTGCGCAGCGTCCGCTTGCTCAGCGCAATGGCCGTGACGATGCCGTGCAGTTCGCCCCGGATGAGCGTAATATCGCCGGTCTCCATGGCCACATCTGTGCCCGTGCCGATGGCGATGCCGACGTCCGCCTGCGCCAGCGCCGGGGCATCGTTGATACCGTCCCCGACCATAGCTACGACTTTGCCCTCACCCTGCAGTTTCTTCACTTCGTCGGCTTTATGTTCCGGCATGACCTCGGCAAAGACCCGGTCGATACCGGCCTGTCGGGCAATGGCTTCCGCGGTGCGTTGATTATCGCCGGTCACCATCGCCACCTCAATACCCATTTTGTGCAGTTGATGGACAACCTTCTGTGCCTCGGGTTTAATCGTATCCGCCAGCGCAATCAGCCCCGCGCCCTGCCCGTCGACAGACAGGAACATCACCGTCTTGCCCGCGGACACCAATTCGTTGGCTTTGAAAACAAGCTCATCCAGCATCAATTTCCGTTCCTCAATCAGCTTGAGATTGCCCAGCACGATTTTTTTGCCGTCCACCACCGCCTCGATGCCTAAACCGGGCATCGCACTAAATTCCGAGGCAGCGGACAGTTCCAGTTTTTTTTCAGCGGCAGTTTTGACAATGGCTTCGGCCAGCGCATGTTCCGAGTTCTTTTCGGCCGAAGCCGCCAGCCGTAAAATATCATCCCGGGTATAGCCGGCAGCGGCGATAATATCCGTTACCTCCGGTTTCCCCTGTGTCAACGTGCCGGTCTTGTCCAGCAGTACCGCATTGATTTTATGCGCCCGTTCCAGGGTGTCGGCGCTGCGGATGAGAATCCCCTGTTCCGCGCCTTTACCCGTACCGACGATAATCGCGGTCGGGGTGGCCAGCCCCAGCGCACAGGGACAGGCAATCACCAGCACGGCCACAAAATTGAGGAAAGCATAAGTCAGTTGCGGTGACGGCCCGGCGAAAAACCAGACCAGAAAAGTGACAACCGCAATCCCGATGACAATCGGCACAAAATAGCTGGCGATAATATCCGCTAATTTCTGCACCGGGGCTTTACTGCCCTGCGCCTCTTCCACCAGTCGCACAATCCGTGCCAGGGTGGTATCCTTGCCGATTTTAGTGGCTTCAAACTTAAAGCTGCCGGTTTTATTAATTGTGGCGCCAATCACTTCATCTCCCGGTTTCTTTTCCACCGGGATGCTTTCCCCGGTTATCATCGATTCGTCCAGACTGGAATAGCCTTCTTTGATGATGCCGTCCACCGGCACGCGTTCGCCGGGTTTGACCTGCACCAGGTCGCCCGTCGCCACTTCTTCAATGGGGATTTGTCTTTCTTCTCCACCGCGAAAAACAACGGCAGTTTTCGGCTGCAAACCGATTAATTTCTTGATGGCTTCCGAGGTTTGGCCTTTCGCCCGGGCTTCCAGATAACGCCCCAGTAAAATCAGTGTGATAATGGCCGCGGAGGTATCAAAATAGACATTGGCCTTGATACCGCTGGCAGTAAACACACCGGGGAACACGGTGGCGATGACGCTGTAAATATAAGCCGCCGACGAACCTACCGCAATCAATGTGTTCATGTCGGAAGTGCGGTGTCTGAGTGCGCCCCAGGCGCCTTTATAGAAACGCCAACCCGCCCAGAACTGCACCGGGGTGGCCAGCGCCCAGAGCAGGTAATTCATGCCGGTAAATGACGGCGTCAGCATCATCACCACAATCGGGATAGTGAGAATGGAGGCGATGATAAACCGGTTGCGCACTTTGCGGACTTCCCGCTGTGAAGTCTCGCTGACATCTTCCAGCCCTTCGATTTCTTTGCCGAGCTCATAACCGGCATCTTCTACGGCTTTTTTCATGTCCGCCCAGGCAGTGCCTTCGATATATTCCACTGTCGCTTTTTCCGAACCCAAGTTGACAGCGACGGAAATGACGCCGGGCACACTTTTCAAGGCCTCTTCGACATGCATCACACATGAGGCACAGGTCATCCCGCCGACCGGATAAATGGATTTCCTGGTGGCGACGCCGTAACCCAATTCAGAAATGGCATGCGCCAGTTTTGTCAGGTTGGTTTTGTTGGGGTCGTATTCGACCGAGGCTTTTTCCGAGGCAAAATTGACCGCCGCTTTTTCCACGCCGGGAGTTTCCGCCAGACCTTTTTCGATCGTCAACGCACAGACCGTGCAGGTCATACCGGTAATCGGAATACTGGCTTTAGTCGTTTTCTCAGACGCTGGTTTTTCTGCCAACTTCAATCTCCTCAATATTGAGACGATTGCTTTTAGGCTACTATATTTGACTCCGGGTTACAAGTACATTTTAAATCTTTGTTTGGCGCATGTTTATGATTGTTGTCATATCTGTTCTCTTTTTTACTACCGTTCCCCGCTAATGTTATAATCAAATTGACTTGGACAACAACCTCCTGTTTCTTTTTCGGAGACAGTCTGCCAAGCCCTTAAATTACTAAAAAGGAAGTAGCATGTCTAAAATTAAAAGCATTAAAGCGAGTGAAATTCTGGACTCGCGCGGTAACCCAACCATTACCGCTACCGCCGTTCTAGCCGACGGCACCATCGGGTCAGCCGCCGTGCCGGCAGGCGCCAGTACCGGTAAATACGAAGCCGTCGAACTCCGCGACGGCGATAAATCACGCTACAACGGATTAGGAGTACTGAAAGCAATCAATAATGTGAATAACGATATCGCCGCGGCGATTAACGGCCTGGCAGCCGGCAAGCAGGAAGCGATTGACAATACCATGATTAAACTAGATGGCACTCCTGATAAATCGCATCTCGGCGCCAATGCCATTCTGGGTGCCTCTCTGGCCGTCGTCCATGCCGCCGCCAATGCAGCGAAGAAACCCCTGTACCGCTATCTGAACGATACTAAAACCTACACTTTGCCGGTGCCGATGATGAACATATTGAACGGCGGCAAACATGCCACTGATTCTACCGATTTTCAGGAATTTATGGTCGTTCCGGCCGGCGCCGAAACCTTCCACGATGCCTTGCGCATGGGCGCGGAGATTTATCAAGCTCTGAAAAAGGTTATCAAAGACAAAAATCTGAACACTAATGTCGGGGATGAAGGCGGTTTTGCCCCCTCACTACCGACAAACACAGCTGCGGTAGAAGCGATTATCCTGGCCATTGAAAAAGCCGGCTATCAACCGGGGAAAGATTGCTTCATCGCCATTGACCCGGCTTCCAGTGAGTTTTTTGACAACGGCCGTTATATCCTGAAACGGGAAGGCATCTCTCTCACCGGTCAGGAAATGATTGATTTTTATGTCAAGTGGGTCAATAATTACCCCATTTGCAGCATTGAGGACGGCATGGCCGAAGATGACTGGAACGGTTGGCAGCTAATGACGAAAAA
>JBKQML010000247.1:0-7745 GCA_052326545.1 Dehalococcoidales bacterium | reverse complement strand
CTGCCGATGTAAATCAGCCACGCGCATAAACAGAAAACCTCCATTAGAATTACGGCTAACGGAGCGAAGATATCCGCGATCCAATTTACTTTTTTCAATCCGGCCATGAATGTCATTGTTTGTGCCCCTAAAATCGCCTTTATCGTTTGGTAATTAAACTCATCGCTTCCATTTTTTCCCAGCCGATGTCGTCGCTGATATTATAGGTGGTCAGGCCGTTCGTGCTGCCCCCATCCCGGCTGCCGATGGTAATCAGCACTACTTTGCGCCCCACTCTTTTCATTTGATAAAGCGTGGATAATAATTGTGCGCTCGGCGATGCCGTGATTACGGTCATCGTGCTGCCCCACGGCAGGTTCCGGCTTTCGGTCACCAGCATTCTGGCAATCGGCATCACCTCTACCGGATGAACCAATGCCAGCGCCTCTAAAATATGCTTCAACTGCTCCGGATGGCGGCTGGGCGGGATATGAATCATTTCTTGCGTGCCGGGGCTGTTTTTATTGATGTACAAACCCACGCGGTATTCCTCGGAGAGCGCCTCATTTGCCAGTGAAGCCGCCGTGACAATTGCCAGTTCGAATTTTTCCGGGTCAACACTCCAGTAAGGGAGGGAAACCGTGCGCACATCCAGGAAAATGCCCATATCCACCGTGGTCGTCGGTTCGAAAATTTTCGTCTGGAGGCTGCCGGTACGGGCCGTGCTTTTCCATTCGATGCTTTTCAGGCTGTCGCCGTGCTGATAATCCCTGATGCCCAGCATCAGCACCGGGTCGTGAAAGAGGTGTTTGGTGGTGCGGATTTCGCCCAGCGGTTGTTTAGAAGGGATACCCAGTTTTTCCAGCGGCACCATTTTGGGGTAAACCATCAAATGGTCGATAGTCTCGATTTCCTGATAACGATTGAAAAACCCGAAAACATCGCCGGAACTGAGTTTGGTCGGGCCGAAGGTGAAATAGCCGCGGTGGTTACATTTGATGGGATAATATTTTTTAATCCGGTGGTACCAGCTCAGGGAAAAGATGGCGGTGAGTATCTGGTAATTGGTGGAAAACGCCGGCGCCGCTTCGCCCTTGAGCAGCGTGACCTGGTCCGGTACCTGTTCTTCCACCTGCAGCCAGGGCAGCGGTAAAATCTTCCGGTTGGTCACCTCCACCGCCATTTTTATTTCTTCCCCGAAAAAAACGCGGTCCGAACTTAAATGGCGGCGGTATTCCACGCGGTTAAGGCAATAACGCGCCCACAAACGGGCAATGCCCCCGGCCATGAAAAACAGCAGTGCGACAATAAACAGCGGCACCTGTTTTGTCAGCAGGCTGAAAATCAACAGCACGACCGTGAAAAATAGCCAGAGTCCGCCGATCATGTTTTATCCTACCCGGCCGTATTTTCATTTTCCACAGGGACGGCTACAGAATCCATGATTTCCCGCAGCGCCTGTTCGGCGCTGCTCCCTCTTAAAGAGCTTTCCGCTTTGGGGATAATACGATGCGAAAGCGTCACCACCGCAAGGTATTTCACATCGTCGGGGATGACGAACGACCTGCCGCGCAGCGCTGCGATAACCTGTGAAGTATGATACAGCGCCAGCATTGCCCGCGGACTGGCGCCGAGCTGCAGTGAAGCATGTTCACGTGTCGCATGAATCAGGCGGATAATGTAGTCTTCAACATCGGCGGCTACGTGGACGTTACGGCAGGCGGACTGCATTTGCATCAGTTCTTCGGCCGAAACAACCGGCTTTAAATCTTCCAGCGGGTCATCCTGACGGAAGCGGGAGAGAATCAACTTGTCGTCTTCGGCAGAAGGATATCCGATTTTAATTTTAATCAGGAAACGGTCGAGTTGCGCTTCCGGTAACGGGAAAGTCCCCTCCTGTTCGATAGGGTTTTGCGTCGCCAGCACCATAAATGGCCGCGGCAGCAGTTTGGTCTCACCTTCGGCGGTAATCTGGCGTTCCTGCATCGCTTCCAGCAACGCCGATTGCGTCCTGGGGGTTGTGCGGTTGATTTCATCGGTCAGCACGATTTGCGCCATAATCGGACCCGGCCGGAATTCAAAATCGGAGGTTTTTTGATTGAAGATGTAGGTGCCGGTGATATCCGATGGCAATAAATCAGGCGTGCATTGAATACGGTGAAAACTGCAGCCCAGAGAGCGGGCCACGGACTTGGCCAGCACCGTTTTGCCGACACCCGGAATATCCTCGATGAGCACGTGCCCTTCACATAACAGGGCCACTATTACCAATTCCACCACATCACCTTTGCCGATGATGACCTTTTCCACATTCTCTTTGACCTTACTGCCAAAGTTCTGGATTTTACTGATAACCTGTTCCATATATCTTTACCTTCCTTGTACCGTTAACTACATCTTCTCACATGGCCGGATTATTTGCATCAGGTGATATTTGAGCATTTCGGCTCTTTCTGATTAAAGGTAAAAGCCAGACCAATTTAATTATGCCTGTGATAAACAATAATGCTGGCAGCCAAAATATTACAACCCCAATATCTGGATTGAGCATTACTACTACACTTAATGAAAGTCCCAAAATAAAAGGGGACAACAGCAGCAGCCCCAATATTATCACCGATGGTATTATTAAATGAATAAATATCAGAGATTTTAATTCGCTTGTAAGAGTAATTTTGTTTCGATTCAATTTTTGTTTATGTTTAAACATTCCAAAAACTGTTATTAATAATGACATTATTAATAACACGATAACCAGCCAATAAATATGGTAAACCTCGGAATAGGTTAATTTTGAACCGGAATTATATTTTACCGGCAAATAACCTTTTAATATTTGGACAATATCAGATGAAATATTACCATACGCTGTCTGCCCTGTAAGCTCTTCTGTTAGCACATCTCTCGAATTCATCAGCACTACCACTCCCCAATTGTTTCCGTCTCCTAATGCCGTCGTCATATATACCTGAGAACAGAAATTTTCCGTAGCTCCATCGTGACCGATAAAATCACCACCGATACCCCAGCCCATGCCATAACTGCCGGAAATTCCTATGGAGCCGTAAAGAATGGGAGTATGTGTCAATTCCATACCCTGGCTGGAAATAACCTGATTTCCGTCATACATACCATCGTTCATTTCCGCAATTAGATAGTGCGCCATAT
The DNA here is from genome assembly GCA_052326545.1 of Dehalococcoidales bacterium. Classification (GTDB taxonomy): domain Bacteria; phylum Chloroflexota; class Dehalococcoidia; order Dehalococcoidales; family Fen-1064; genus Fen-1064. The sequence goes on along the minus strand of JBKQML010000247.1, from coordinate 4,598 downwards.
CTTCTGAAGATGAAATTAAAAATCCTGCCGGAGTACTGCCCGTATGGGGCGGCTGATTTTTTGGCAGCATAAAACCCAAGAATCCCTGGTAACCGGTTGCCAGGCCGTCCTGTTTTGCTGCTGCCTGAGATGTAAAACTATTTGTCATATCCAATGGTTGAAAGATGTTCTCTTGAATATACTGCCCGTAAGGTGTTCCGGTCACGGCCTGAATTACTTCACCCAGAATAATATAATTTGTATTGCAATATTGATAGGTAGAACCTACGGGTTTAGTAATCTGAGTATTTTTTAAATTCCTGACAAACTGTTCGATTGATATATTATCGTTATAATATAATTCAACGCCTGATTGTGTTGAGAGGCCGCTAATATGAGCTAACAGGTCACTGATTGTAATTTGTTTTGCCGCATTCGGGTCAGCCAGCGTAAACCACGGCAGGTAGCGCTGCACCGGTGCATCCATTTCAATCTTGCCGCTCTCAACCAGCTGGGCGATGGCCAATCCGGTGAAGGATTTGCTGACCGAACCCAGGATAAACGGAGTCTGCGGTGTAACCGGCCTGCCGCTGTTATCGGCTTTACCATAGCCCTGCATGTAAACAATCTGGTCGCCTTTGACAATGGCCAGCGAAAGCCCCGGAATATGTTCCGTTTTCATCGTCGTATTGATATAGTTATCAATTGCCGTTGTATCGATCTGAGTGCTGGAACTATCTGCCGCAGCAGGTATCGCAAAACCGGTTATAAGCAAAATACTGACTAACAGACAAACCGGTAAAACCTTAATAAACTTTCCTTTATTCATCATCGTTATTCTCTCCGAAGTCTGCCAAAATTCACTTATTTTAACTCTTTTTAATTGATAATTCAATCATGATATAAAAACGGTGGAACATGTATTATAAAACGAAATAAAACTAATTTGCCACAATTCGTGTTCAGGCACGTCAACAAAGTTGCAATCAAATGCATATTGAATTAAACTGGGGGCACAATCAACTTCTCGATATATTGGAGGCGAAATATGCGGCATACCGAAGGGAAATTCACCGGTCGTAATAATTTCAATTTGTACCGGCAAGCCTGGCTGCCGGACGCTGCGCCCAAAGCAATTTTGCTGGTGGTTCACGGCATCGCCGAACACAGCGGGCGCTACACGAACCTGGTAAATTACTTTGTGCCCAAAGGCTATGCCGTCTACTCCTTCGACCTCCGCGGACACGGAAAATCAGATGGGACACGGAGTTATATCGAGCACTTTTCATACTATCTGGATGACGTTAAGGCTTTTTGCGACCTGGTTGGTGCAGAGAATAAAAACGCGAAAACGTTTATGGTGGGGCACAGCATGGGCAGTACCATCGCCATCGATTACGCGCTTGAACATCAGAACGAATTGAACGGTCTGATTGTTTCCGGCACCACCTTAAAAGCCGGCTCCAGCGTCAACAAAGCTTCGATACTGATGGCCGAAATACTCTCCGTCCTGATGCCTAAAATGGGGGTTATGGCTCTTGATACTGACTTGCTCTGCCGGGACAAAGCAGTGGTTGCGGCTTATGTTAATGACCCGCTGGTTTACACCGGTAAACTCAGGGCCCGGTGGGGAATAGAGCTCATGAAAACAATGACTGAACTTCAATCCAGAATGTCTGAATTAACTCTTCCGCTGCTGATCATGCAAGGTACTCAGGACCGCATCTCGGACCCGTCCAGCAGCCAGATGTTATTTGATGGTGCCGGCTCAAAAGATAAAACGTTGAAACTTTACGAAGGTTTTTATCACGAAATCTTCAACGACCCCGAACGCCAGCAGGTTTTTTCCGACATGGATTTCTGGCTCAAAGCGCGTGTGTGACAATCAGTCCCCTGAAAGGATGTATTAACCGGTCACGAGGGGTATATAATAGTTATTAGTCTAACACGATCAGGGGGTTTCTTGTGGCTAAAATTGTCCTTATCGGGGCGGGAAGTCACGTCTTTTCGCGGCATCTTATCACAGATATTCTGTCATATCCCGAGCTTCGGGATAGCACGATATCGTTAATGGATATCTCCCGGGAAAACTTAGACCCCGTCGCTGCTTTTGCTAAAAAAATGGTGCGGCAGCGGGGCTTTAACACCAAAATTGAGTCCACCACCAGCCGCCGTGAGGCGCTGGAAGGCGCCGATTATGTTTTCGTGACCATATCCGTCGGCGGGCCAAAATGGACCCACGCTGATAAAAAGATTGCCCCGAAGTATGGCGTCAACGAAGGTGTCGGGGACACCCTCGGGCCGGGCGGCGTATTCTACGCGGCGCGTCACGTCCCGCCCCTTCTGGATATCTGCCGCGATATGGAAAAAATCTGTCCCGATGCCTGGCTGATGAATTATACCAATCCGATGGCCATTATCTCCTGGGCGATCAGCGATTACACCAAAATCAAGAATGTCGGTTTGTGCCACAGCGTTCAGGGCACATCTGCCGAACTGGCCCGGTACATGGGTATCCCCAAAGATGAACTTTCTTACTGGGTGGCGGGGATTAACCACATGGCCTGGTTCCTCAAAATGCAGTGGCATGGGAAAGATGTTTATCCCCTGCTCAGGCAAAAGCTGGAAGACCCGGCAGTTTATTCGGCGCCCGATGCACACTGGGCTGGACCTGATGTTGTCCGGGCGGAGATATTTAAGGCTTTCGGGTATTTCAATACCGAGTCCAGCGTCCATATGTCGGAATACACGCCCTACTTCCGGAAGAGACCGGAACTTTTTGAAAAGTTCAAACTAAAATACCTTTTCGACGACAACTGGATAACCAAACGGCAGGTAGAAGATGACGAGTTTAAACAGTTGATCAGCTCCAACAGGAAATTCCCAATCAGCCACAGCGGCGAGTACGGTTCGATTATCATCAACTCGATGGAGACCGGCCAGCCTGCCAGGATTAACGCTAACATCAAGAACCAGGGTTTTATCACCAACCTGCCGGAAGGATGCTGTGTGGAAGTCCCCTGTTTAGTCGATAAGGAAGGAATTCATCCCTGCTATGTCGGAGACCTGCCGCCGCAGTGTGCCGCCTTGAACCGGACCAACATCAACGTGCAGGAAATGGCGGTCCGGGGAATTGTCGAGAAGGATAAAACTAAAATCTTCCAGTCGATCCTGCTCGACCCGCTCACCGGCGCCGTGTTGACGATAGACGAGACGCGCCGTATGGTCAATGAAATATTTAAAGCGGAAAAGGAATACCTCAAAGGCTATAAATAGGCAGCGATGGAGCAGAAAGTAATTTGTACGTGTCCCAAGATAAAATGCGAAAGACACGGTCTTTGTAAAGAATGCCGCGAACATCATAACCCGAAACCGCCCCGTTGCGAACGGCTGGGAGAAAAGAGGTAGCGATGCAGCAGTTAATTTACGACCCTGCGAAATCAGGGAAGGCCATGACGATCGTCTGCTTTATATCCGGTTCCGGCACCAACTACCGGGAAATCGTGGCGAGAAATCCACAGCACAATTATCTCGTCTTCACCAACCGGCCGGGCTGCGCCGGACTGGCCATTGCCAAAGAAAATAAACACGAAGTGATTGAACTCAGTCATATCCTTTATCTCAAGGAAGCCCGAAGGAAATACGGCGCGGGCAAGGTTCCCCGGAATTGTCCTGAAAGGATACAGTACGAACAGGAAATTGCCCGCCTGATTGAAAATAAGCTCGGGCGGGAACCCGACTTAATCTGCCTGGCGGGGTTCGACCAGTGGAATACCGACTGGCTGGTCGAGAGATACTATCCCAGGATGATAAATGTGCACCCGGGCGATACCACTAAAGGCTATGTCGGCCTGCACTGGATGCCGTCCGCCAAAGCCATCATCGCCGGAGATAATTCACTGCGGTCAACACTGTTCATTGCGGATAAAAACGAGGATAACGGACCCGCAATGGTGCAGTCGAAACCCCTGAATATCATGCAGACATTAACCGAATTGGAATTACAGGGCGAAAAAGGGCTGACCGCCGGGTTAAAACGCATCTCCGATTTTATCGTCCTGAATAACATTAAAACTTACGATGATTTCCGTTTAAAGGCAGACGAAGAACTGCAGAAAGCGATGGGCGATATTTGTATCCGCCTGCAGGGCGCGCTTAAAATCAAAGGCGATTGGGAAATATATCCTTTTGCCGTCCATGATTTGATTGCGCAGGGAAGAGTGGCCGTAGACGGGCGTGCAGTGTACATCAACGGCAAACAGATGCCGGCCTGGGGTTACCGGCTGGACGAAAATAAATAGAGAGCCTCAATGATGATTTCCGAAATCTCTGGATTGTCGGGCTTGACCCGACAATGACAATGAAAAGAAAAAAGCTTCAAGCTTTGCTTGAAGCTTTTTTCACCAGGTTTGTCATTCTTGAGCCTTAAAACGAAATACTTACGACCGCAGTCGTAATGTACCGACCTGATCGGGAATCCATAAAAATATCTTCCAATAGCTATTTTCTGGCAACGACACAGGCGATACCGAGTCCGCCGCCGCCGCAAATGGTCAATAAGCCGTATTTGACATTGCGCCGCGCCATTTCATGAATCAGGGTCACCATCCTCATGACAC
>JBKQML010000246.1:0-8441 GCA_052326545.1 Dehalococcoidales bacterium | reverse complement strand
TAAATTTTTGGGGTTTATTGAAGATTTTTACGGACGACGATTAGTGGTCCAAACAAGTTAAATCGTCACGGAAATATTAATTAAATATCTGGATTATCATGGATGACATTATTGAGGAAAAACTAATTAAATCAAATTAAATTGGTCATTTATAAATGCTTAATTTTTATTAATAATCATTAATTTACCTTATATAATACACAAAACGCCCCACTTAATCTCTGAGAAACCCATTTTACATTGTGCTTTACACCTTAAATTGTTATTTACGCACACTATTCGTTGACGGTTGCCCATAATTAGGCGCTAATCCCCACAATTTCGGAGGCCAAATAGATATCCATGCTTGGCCGACTATCTTGTCGCGTGATACCAACCAGCCGTACCGGGAATCGGTACTATTATTGCGATTATCCCCCATCACAAAATATTCATTGGGAGGTATAACAATACTGTTGTAACTGGTAGAAAATGGCTCTTTGATATAAGGCTCTTGCAGAGTAATAATACTGCCATTTGCTTTGAGAATATTTACCGTACCATCCTTTATCTCAACAGTTTCCCCTGGTAGACCGATAATACGTTTGATAAATGGTTTTGTACTTGGAATCGGTGGCTGAAAAACGATAATATCCCCTCTCTGAGGATTGGTAAATATATAAGCAAGTTTATTTACTATTATCCATTCATTGTTTTGGTAGTTAGGTTCCATGCTCGGACCATTAACGATATAAGTTTGAATCGTTAAACGCAAGCCGACAAATAGTGCTAACGCGATTAATATGATAATAAGCGTTTCATAAATAGATTTACGCATGATTACGACTTTTACTCGGTTTTTAAACAAGTTATTTTGAGTTGACTTTCGGCTCTTTTATATTGGTATAACATTACAATTAATTCATTATTAGCTTAGCGGGACTCCAGATATTCGACCTTCAGACATTTTTAATCTTTAATTATTTTCAGAAACGCAGCGACCACTACGGGATCGAATTGTGTGTTGACACCTTGTTTAATTTCGTCTGCGCCTTGCTTTTGAGACATAGCGGAGCAGCAGAGACGATTCGATGTCATCGCGTCGAAATTGTCGGCTACTGCGATGATTTTTGCCCCCAAAGGTATTTCTTCATTCCGTGTCGTTTGATTATGTCCTGTCCCATCATAATGGTCGCGGTGGTGAGCTTTGATTTCAATTACGGAAAGGCTGGTAATAGGTTTAACGATTTCAACGCCCACGGATACTTAAATAAAATGCCAAAAATTATTTATACCCTTGTTCAATGAAACAAACGGATATAGACAATACAATGTTTTTCAATTGTTCGCAACCAATGTACAGTTTTACAACTGAACTATAATTTAATTAATTGGGCTGCTTTCAGGCTTATTAATAATATTGACTAATTTGTCGTAATTCTTTTCGAAAGCTTCCGCATATAACTGGTTAAAATTTTTCTTTCCTTTCTTACTCTCAACCTTAATCTTGGCAAACTCGATGGATGCATGGCTGGCTGAAATAATAATTGCGCTCTGGATTTCCGGAGATAGTTCGTTCATGATAATTCCTCCTAATTTTTTTAAAACTTATTTTCTGGCCTTTATGTCCACCCGAAGTACTAATTGGCCTTTACTTGCTCTCGAAAAACATCATCCAACAGAACATGGGTTTGTTCCAAGCAAAAACAATCCCATAGCTGTTTAAAGTTTTTCTGACGTTCGCGAGCTATCTCACCTTGGAATTGATAAATTTCACCAAGTACGAATATTAAATCCGCATCAACGAGTTTTCCTTGCCAGTCTTCAAGGATATGGGTAATCAGTTTTTGATTAAAAACTGTATCCTGAAGCTCCCCTAGGCAATTCTGTATCTCGACAGTTCGATGAATAACATCATCAAATGCACCGCCGTAAGGTGGAGCTAAGAACTCGAAAGTATAGCGTAATCTCTTCATTTGAATCCGCAGGGCATGGAACTCAACCAGTTTCGGATTTGCCAGGGTCTTTTTACTTTGTTCTATCACACTTTCAAATTTTTGCGTAATAACTTGTGGCGCCACCTCCCGGATAGGTTTCATTGCCAGCGGTAATTCCTGACAATCTACACACGGCTCAGCTAAAAACTTTGTCATGCGGTTTTCAAAATTTTTAAAGCGTCGGGATTTAAGCGCTTCACTTAGTGCTTTTAACGGTATGCGGCGCTGTTTTACAACCAGGTTTTCCAGTGTTTTTCTTTTCTCCTTGGAGAAACTCTCTATCATCTGTTTATAACCGGTCAAATTAATAATAAAAACATCCAGGTCCCTAACTTCTCCAAACAGGCCGCCAAGCCATTTCAAACGTTCTTCGAAGTATATTGCGGTAGTTTCCGGGATAGCGTTATGAAAGAGAATCAGAGCTGACCGCATCCGGCGCGTCGCTACCCGGGCTTGATGTACAAACTCGGGATCACGATCGCTGATAGCACCAGATAGTTGTTCCTCAAGCCAGCGAAACTCAACCGCCAGGATTTTTTTCAGAGCCGCATCAAGGCGATCATCAAGCTTAACCTTTAGATTTTCCGGTATCTTTTTGATGAGCGCCTCAATTTTTAGGTGTGCCATTGCAATTTCCAATTTTGTTTTTGTTGCTTTTGGATAACTAAAGTTGTCCGATATTAATTGTGCCATGGACCCAAGTGCCATTTCCGAACCTTCGATAATTTCCGCTTCAAGTTGATGTAATTGAGAGGTACGACTAGGCTTGAATAATGCATCGGCGGAAAAACTTGAAGTATCAAAATCGAGTTCGAACTTAGCTCTTTCAGGCGAAGTAACCAGATAACGCCGCCGGTTGGTCCGGATGAGGATTTGTTCCATTAACTTACGCGGGTAAATAACGTCATTGACCTGTTTTCTGAGGGTTTTTATCGGGATATCAGTGGGGGGATGGGCCGGTTTTTTAAGGATTATCTCCGTTTCTACTCTTTTGGCAATCCCACCTTCGATTGCATTGACGCTTTTCATCGTATACATGGCGGTGTTATTGGATAACCGGTACCTTAGTGAGAGTTTATTTTTCAACAGCATCCAGTCAGTGGTATCCATGTAAATGTCGGTGTTTTTTAAAGCACTGATTTTATCGACAGCGTATTTGTTTTGACGCAAACAATTGACGACCGCTACCTCGGCTTGAGCCCCCGGAATAATAAACTTTAACTCAATTTCAATTGTTTTCGATACGTCATTCATTCTAAAAATCTCCTTTTAGTGCCATCGGTAAAATCCTTCTGGACTCCTTTCGGCAACGAGGTGTTTTTCAGTGCGGTAACCACTTCATTGATATCATATTCGAATCTGACGATGTGGGCACTTACTGCGCTTTCATCTATTGACAAGATGGCGTAAGAAGGCCTGGGGTCGCCATCAACCGGTTGCCCGGCTGAACCGCAGTTTACAATTAAGGCACCGCCGATTCGTTTAATAAATGGAATATGTGTGTGCCCGCAAACCAGAATATCCGGGTGGGCATTGCCAAGCTTCGCTTTTATTGCCATGGTGGTGACACTTGGATAAATGTCATCATCATTGGATACAGGACTGCCGTGTACTACCAGCAGTTGACGTCCGCCCGGTATTTCTTCTTCCAAACTGGCCGGTAAGGTATCAAGGAAATGCTCGGCAGATTTTTTAACATGTTTCGCTGTCCAGACCAATAGTTCTCTTTTTTTCTTCTGTAGTTTGGCGGCGGCGGATTTACCCTGTTTAATCACATTAAGAACTTTACAGTCGTAATTTCCACTGATAGTTGTTATATTGTTTTCTTCAAGATAACTACATACTTCACTCGGGAAAGGGCCGTTTCCCGTGACATCACCGGCACAAATTATTTTGCCTGCGCCCCGGTTTTTAGCATCGTCAACAACTGCTTTCAATGCGGGCAAATTACCATGAATATCGGAGATAAAAGCAATCAGCATTGATACACCATAGCTCTGCCGGCTTTTTTTACCAACAGATCTTCTTTTCTGCGTACCCGCCGGATTTCGTCCCAGCAATCACCTTTAGTATCGAGATTTATCGTTACTGCTTTCTCGCCAATTTGCAGCCTAAGTTTCTTGATGATGCTTGTATGATTGCTGTCCAATGCATCGGCAACACGTAAAATCGCCGCCAGCCACTCGACACGTTCACGCCGTTTTGCTCCCAATTCGGCGAAATTCTTGTGTTTTGCCGCATTTGGAAGTCCCTTAGTATGATATCGTGCGACCAGGGAGCAAACCATTCTGTCATGACTATTGAGTCCGGGAATATCCATATCCAAAATCATCTTGCCGCTTAGCTTATGATGCTTTTTAATTACTGTTTTCGACCACCCGATGTCATGCAAACGGCTGGCAATTTCCAATATCTGGCGGTCGGCTGTTCCGCATTTATGCAGCGGTTTTAGCGCGTCGAAAACCGCCAGCGCTAAATATGTTACCTGCTCACTATGACCCGGATCGCTATCGCATGCCCGGGATATTTCATCCACTTTGAACATCGCTTTCTCGAAGGTTACCTTCTGCAATATATCCATCTCCGACGTCATGATTACCGCTTAAAGGCTTTTTTCGTGCCTATTTTCTTTACGACATCCTCATAAGGGCGCGATTTCACGCCGTCACTGCGCGCGATAGCAATTAACGCACTCTGGCTGCGTAGGGGCTGTTGACCGTCTTTTGGTTTCAACCGGATATAAGAGCCGTCGGACTGCATCAGACGAGCCTTAACGTTATCATTCAGGTAAGTCATCAAAATTTCATTGATTATACGGGTTTTAAGTTCGATGTTTTCAATCGGATAGATTATTTCAGCACGTTTAAAGAAATTTCGTGGCATATAATCGGCGCTGCCGGAATAAATTTCCGGATCCCCGCCATTATGAAAATAATATATTCTTGAGTGCTCAAGGAACCGGTCCAGAATACTGGTGACGCGGATGTTCTCACTAATCCCCGGGACACCGGGTCGGAGGCAGCAGATACCCCGAACGATCAGGTCGATACGGACACCGGCACATGACGCTTCATACAACTTGGCAATGATTCCTGTGTCAACCAGTGCATTGATTTTAGCAATAATCCGTCCCGGCATTTTAGGGGTTGATTTTTTAATTTCCCGGTCGATGAGACGCAGCATTGTCTCTCTGGTGGTCACCGGCGATATCATAAATTTATGAAACATTGAAGCCAACGTTTCAGCAGTAAAAATATCACCGCTGCACCAAGAGTTGAATCCGGTGAGAACGTTAAATAATGCCGAGACATCATTGCCAAACTCCGGATCGCAGGTTAAAAGTCCCAGGTCGGTATATATCCTTGCCGTGAGTGTATTGTAATTACCGGTGGAAACGTGCACATATCGCCTCAGATGTTTGCTTTCCATCCGCACTACCAGCGTTGCCTTGCAATGAATCTTCCATTTTACAAAACCGTACACGACATTAACGCCGGCTCGCTCCATTTGCCGCGTCCAGTCGATGTTATATTGCTCGTCGAAGCGGGCTTTTAACTCTACAACAGCCGTCACCTGTTTACCGTTTTCGGCCGCCCGGCACAAAGCGCTGACGACCGGGGAGTCATTCCCGATACGGTAAAGCGTTTGTTTTATTGCCAGGACATCGGGATCGTCAGCAGCCCTATTGAGAAAGTCCATCACCACCGCGAATGAATCATACGGATGGTGCAGGAGAATATCCCCCTCACGAATAATCGTGAAGATATCCTTATTCGTAGCAAACTTTTGCGGAATCCGCGGATTGAAAGGTGGGTCTTTAAATTGTGCCGCAACGGGCAGATCATGCAATGGTAAAAGGTCGCAGATATTTATCGGGCCGTTGATCTCAAAAACATAATTTTCCAAAATACCTAATTGGGTCTCAAGCATTCGTATTGTTTTTTTCGGGGCGTCGGCCTCGATTTCGAGGCGTACCGCTATCTGATGGGTACGATCCTTGATTTCTGATTCGACTGATTTGAGAAGATCCATTACTTCATTTTCATGAAGATCGTAGTCATGATTTCGGGTTACCCTCAAAGCAATAGTGTTTTTGATTTGCATCCCGGGGAACAGCACCTGAATATGATTCCGTATCAGGTCTTCAAGCAGGATAAAATGGTTTCCGGGTTTATCCAGATTTACGGGAACCAGCCTCGGAACAATAGACGGTACTTCAACAAATGCGTGAGGCTGTGGCGCATTTGCATCGCCTGCTTCTTTAAAAACAACCATCAAATTCAAGCGTAGATTACTGAGAAACGGGAAGGGGTGGCCTGCATCGAGTGCCAGAGGCGTGAGAATAGGAAAGACTTGCACTTCAAAATATTTGTCGAGTCGCTTGGTCTCATTTTCATCGAGTTCATCCATCCGGTGAATAAAAATATCGGCTTCTTTTAGACCCGGAATGATTTCCTTTATGATACATTTGTACTGGTCGTTTATCAGTTCTCTGACTTTGTCGGATATTTCATCGATTTGTTGCCTGATCGTTCTTCCGCTGGAATCATGTTCATTGATGTCAGCCTCAACGGCGCGGAGAAAACTACCCACCCGAACCATAAAAAATTCATCCAGGTTCGAACTGAAAATCGAAGCGAATTTCAATTTTTCCATTATCGGCGTCAATTCATCGCGGGCTTCTTCAAGTACCCGGTTATTGAACTCGAGCCAGGAGAGTTCCCTATTTATATAGAGAGAAACATCATCAAAATTAGTGCTCTTCGCTCCCGTTGATGCCAGTGTTAGTTCTTGCATGTCGTTAAATTCTTTATTAACTACTCAACCGTCCTACATTTCATTATTTCATTCGGATGTTAAGGTTTCGTTTAGGTTATATTAAATTTGCATTAAAGTTTTGCAAGATTAATAAGATTATCAATGTTCAGTTTTTATAGTCAATTAAAGATTCGCTTTTGTTCATGACCAGAGGTAGGCATATCTGCTCCTATTGGACACCGCTATCCATTTAACGAGGAACAAAAATTTTTGAGTTATGACTCTCATTTTCCTGCTACCTCCTCGTGAAAATTCCAATATCCGTCTGAAGGTACCATAATAGACATTTTGAAAACATCAATAAATAATATTGTTTGATTTCAGGTTAGTTCAGTAATTACATCGCTTCTATTACCTGTCGGTGGCAAAATCATTGCCATTTTCCCCAGTACATGGAATTTCGTATTTCCAGTAAACTTCTAAATTTCTTGCAACAATTTTTCGCCTTTCTGAAAGTGCCTCGATAAGTTCCTGAGACGGTTCATCCTGAAAATTCGCGCGTTCAATTTTATCCGGATTAAATTCTCCCATAATCCACCTCCATCTAATTGAATTATATCTATCCCATGTTTAGCTTCTATTAAGGCATTGTAAATTTTCTATTAAATAATTAAACCAAGTGGACGTGGAGTATGAAAGCTGAGAAATGGAGTGAGGCGCATACGGGGTATTTTCAAAGCGTACGGAAAGAATCAGATGGTGATAGCGGTTGACTTCACTTCAATTCCAAGGAATTCGAGCTTATACCAAGGTTTCCAACGCTGAGTTAAAAATAGTGTAGATGATGAAATGCCAATATTATTTAGGCGAGTCATGAATCCCAAGATGGCTTATAGTAGACAACGTAAAATAAATTGATACGAATTATCAAAGCTGTCTCGGCTATTCATTGGCTACTGATATTCTATGATTTCCGGAACGGGAAAAACCTCAATGTTAGAAAGACCTGCTCCTGGCATTGTTTCAAGGTCAGAAGTTAATTGCTCGACCGACTTGCAGTCGGTAATAAACATGATTGAATGGTGAAGAAAATGGTTGTTGCGAGTCATATCAAGATACCTATTTTTATTTGAGGTTTTGTTTGTATCTTCAATACAAGTCCATTTGGCACCCAAGTGGGCGAAGACCTCTCCCGGAGGGATAGATCCGTTAGATAAGAATTTTGCATAACACAAACATCTCATCTTGCCACCTCATGTTTTTATTTACTTCTATTTGCTTATATTATGAGGTATTTTTGTTAAGAGACATTTAAGGTTATTTTAAGGTTATGTTAAATTTTGAATTTATTTAAACTTTACGCTGGGTTTTAGTGAAAATAATATCTGAACGAAAAATCTTACAATGAGAGAGAGTTTTGTCAAAGCGAAAAGAATATGAATGTTGTTTAGTAATAGCCTTGCCTCTATTCGTCGTACCATTGATTAAATAATTATACGGATTAAAAATAGTCGGATACAAAGAAATGATAGTGGGTCAATTTGAATTAGTTCTACTTTAATATCCTGATTAACGACTTCGCCAACTCCTGCTCTGTCATCGAAATTGTTGGTAACAATTAGAGAGTGCCGAAAAAGTGTTTCCCTTACCCAGTTTCTCCCTTCCTTAAAGGGAAATTAAGAGGAATTTAAGCTCAATAATTCCCCT
>JBKQML010000245.1:0-3001 GCA_052326545.1 Dehalococcoidales bacterium | reverse complement strand
ATCATCATCCACTCCATCGAGACCGGTGAACCGGCGGTAATTTACGGCAACGTCAAGAACAAAGGACGGATTACCAACCTGCCGGAAGGCTGCTGTGTTGAAGTGCCGTGTCTGGTGGACGGAGAGGGTATCCACCCTTGCCATATCGGGGATTTGCCACCGCAAGTCGCAGCTTTGAACGTCAACAACGTTGGGATGCAGGAACTGATTGTGCGGGGCGTGGCGGAAAAGGATAAAACGAAAATCTTCCACGCGATTCTGCTGGACCCGATTACGGCGGCGATGCTGACCTTAGATGAGACCAGAAAGATGGTCGATGAAATGTTTGCAGCGGAAACAAAATACGTGAAAGGCTATAAATAATGTATAGGCCGTATCTTGGAGGGTATCAGAAAATTAATGTTTGGAATTATTTATATGGATTCCCGATCAGGTCGGGAATGACAAGCCGGTGATCATAGATTCAAGCAAAAGCTTGAATCTATGATGTTTCTTTGTCATTGTCGGACTTGATCCGACAATCCAGAAGATTGCGGACAGGCTAATAGAGAGATGGGGCATCTGGTTTTGAATACAAAAGTCTATATATTTAGTGATAGTAATTAAAGATATTTGAGGAGATAAAAAATGGCAAAGATAGTGTTAATTGGCGCAGGCAGTCATACTTTTTCGAAACATCTGATCACAGATGTCATCTCGTATCCCGAACTGAGAGAGAGCACGATTACGCTGATGGACATTGCGCAGGAGCCACTGGATTTGATTACGGCTTTCGCGAAAAAACTGGTTGCGCAGAATAAATATAACACGAAAATCGAGTCAACCACGGACAGACGGGAAGCGCTGGACGGCGCCGATTACGTGCTGACGACGATAAAAGTGGGGGAACGGGTCCCGCTCAAGAACCCGTCCCCGACGGAGTATCACGGCATCGAACTGGGCCGCGGCGATACGATCAATGCCGGCGGTGTTTTTTACGGGGCGCGCCATGTGCCGGCGATGCTGGATATCTGCCGTGATATGGAAAAGCTCTGCCCGGATGCCTGGTTGATGAACTACACGAACCCGATGGCAATCATCACCTGGGCAATCAACGATTACACCAAAATCAAGACGGTCGGTCTTTGCCACAGCGTGCAAAGCACCGCCACCAACCTGGCGAAATACATGGGGGTGCCGGCGGAAGAGGTTTCCTACTGGGTGGCAGGCATCAATCACATGGCCTGGTTCCTGGAACTGAAATGGAAGGGGGAGGACGCCTATCCGCTGCTGCGCAAGAAGCTGGAAGACCCGGCGGTTTATTCGGCGGCGGACGCGCACTGGGCCGGGCCGGATGTCGTCAGAGCTGAGGTTTTCAAGGCTTTTGGCTACTTCGTCACCGAGTCCAGTATGCACATGTCGATTTATGTGCCGTACTTCCAGAAGCGGCCGGAACTGTTGGAGAAATACCTGTTAAACCGGAAGGTTGTCCGTCCGAAATATGAAGAGGCGGACAAGGAATTAAGAGACCAGATTGCCGGTGATTTCAAATTCCCGACGGCGCACAGCGGCGAGTACGGTTCGACGATTATCCGCTCATTAGAGACGGGGATACCTTTGCGGATTAACGCCAACGTGATGAATAAAGGCCTGATCACCAACCTACCGGACGGGTGCTGCGTCGAGGTGCCGTGCCTGGTAGATAAGAAAGGCATCAGTCCCTGCTACGTCGGGGATTTGCCGGCGCAGCTGGCCGCCCTGAACCGCTCCAATATCAGTGTGCAGGAACTGGCGGTGCGCGGCATTATGGAGAAGGACAAAACAAAAATCTTCCAGTCCATCCTGCTGGACCCGTTGACCAGTGCCGTCTGCACCATCGACGAGACCAAACAATTAGTGGATGAAATGTTTAAAGCGGAAAAGAAATACACGAGAGGATATAAATAGACCGGAATACAATTCTCTAAAAGATTATTAAAGGAGGAGCGCCGGGGCGTTCCTCCTTTGTTTTTCTGCCATTTTGAATATAATTTTGGCGATTGTTTCAATCTGATGTTTCATTATATGTGCTCATTTGCTATTCGGCTAATTTCCGTTGTTGTTAATTTGCAGGGGCATAGCGGCTTATCCCGCCAAGCACACTAACGAACCAGATATCTCCTGACTTTTCGTTTAATATTTGTATTATCATGTCACCGGCCAGCCCGTCTGCGGGGGTAAAGGATTGCCAGGCTTGGCCGTTAAAATAGTTTATCCCTTTACCCGTTCCACACCATACATCGTTATTATTGTCAACAATAATTGAATTGATAGAGTTGCTCAATAAGCCGTCAGCAACCGTTAAACTCTGAAAGTTAGAACCGTCATATTTTATAACCCCGTGGTCTGTGGCCAACCAGAGATTGCCGTTCCGGTCTTGCGTGATACCGGAAACACGGTCTTCCTGTAAAAATGACTGCCAGGTAGTGCCGTTAAAAAGGTAAAGGCCGGTAGAATATCCGTAAGCCCAAATTTTGCCGGATTTATCCTGATATAATCCGGCGATATCATTATCCGCTAACCCGTCTGCGGTAGTGTAAATCTTCCAGGTAGTGCCGTCAAGATGCACGATGCCATCAGCTGTAGCGACCCAGATTGTGTTCTGATTATCGACCATTATGGAATTGATCAAAGTACCCATTGGGGATACTCCAAAGATATTTCCGACATTAAAAGTAGTCCAGGAGGTACCGTCGAATTGGGCCACAATATTATCAGTACTGACCCATATTCCACCGGTATTGTCTTCCACCACGGAATTAAAAGAACCGAAAATTCCGAAGGGCGGGGTGACGATATTCCATGAGGTTCCGTTATAACAATAAAGCTGTTCTCCCGACCAGCACCACAGATTGCCTTGCGCATCTTGTGCAAAAGAAGTCACGTCGACAATATCCGGATTAACCATTTTCCAATTTTTACCATCGAAACAACTTAAACCGTTACCTGTATCGAACCAGATATTACCATCGTTGTCGGCGGC
>JBKQML010000244.1:0-15152 GCA_052326545.1 Dehalococcoidales bacterium | reverse complement strand
ATGGCTGCCCTATTTATCTCGAGTGTCAATTTTATTTGTGGGGACGGCGCATGACAAATATCAAGACGATTACAACAATTAATATTACAAACAACGCGGCGATAAATATTGTCTGAATCTCAAATTGAAGATTATGGTATGACCGAAAATTATTCTACATTCTTGAGGAAACATGCTGTAAAAACATCAGTCACTGAATATCACCGGCGGTTATGCTTTAGTACTGAAAGGGAATGAGACCTCTGGTTGTGACCTGGTTTTCAGAACCAATGAGTACTGGGTATTGATAAATCAAATCAAAAGGGATATAATCATTCAAACTTATAATATCGGAGATTATCTGCCGTCAGAACTGATATCACTGTTGGCCGTAGGGGTCGGTTCGGTTTTGCTCATCATGAACACATCTTAAAATAAAAAATAGGGGGTATTTGTGAAAAAGGGATTTATCTGGACAGTAATGATTTTTCTCATCGCGATATCAATGGTTTTGGTATCCTGCGGTTCATCGAAGACAACCACAACAACTAAAACAACTACAACATCGATAGAACCCATTGAAGTTTTGTCTGTTACAGGCCCTTTGCAGCCGGCTAATCCGGGCGGGCCGACCGTCACAATAACTCTTGAGAATATCACTGCTTTAACGGTATCTTCTTTAAGTGCTGTTTTTACAAATATCGGCCCCAGTCAATATGTCTTTAACTTCGATGTTACTGACGCGGCACCGTTGCGCCCTATGGCAAGCACCAGCGCTACCCAGACATTAATCAACGGCGCATTCAATAGTGATGTTTTGTATCCTTTGACCATCGAAGGGAGTTTGGATAGCGGTTTAACTTTTAATTACATCGTGCAGGTCAAGATTACCGTACCCTCGAGTTAATAACTGGTTGGCAGATTCTCTATTCCGTCGGGCTATCTGACCGCCGGACGGTTAAATATCACCGGATGAATTGTCCCGGTAACGATAGTACGCCGGTAACTGCCGGCATCCTGCTGTGAACAGGTAAGCTGTAATTCATCGTTTTTCCTATCTTTATATTAAGGTTCGGTAACGTCTGCAATAATTTATCTTGATACAGACAATGCTATAATAAATCCAGGATTTATCGACACCGGATTTGTTATTGGGAGGTGAACAAAATGTTGGAAAAAATTCTGGTCTGCCTCGATGGTTCCACTCCGGCCGAAAGAATTTTATCTTATGTTACTCCGGAAGCCGTTGCCCGGCATAGTAAACTGGTTCTCCTTAACATTGTTGAAATGCCGGAATCGATGATACCGCTCAATATCCCCGGCTCACCCGCTGTCCCGGTTAGTACTTCGGGAGCTGTAAAGCGCACGTCCTTTGAAGAAAGAACAGAGGAGGACTACCTGGAAGGCCAGGCGAAAGCGCTTACCGCCCAGGGCCTGGATGTCGATTATGTGGTGCTGTCCGGCTCTGCCGGCGTGACCATTGTCAATTACGCCCGGGAAAATGGTTGTACCCTGATCGCGATTGCCACCCATGGCCACGGCGGCTTCCGCCGTTTTGCCCTCGGCAGCACCGCTGACTATGTCGTGCATCATTCCTCCATACCGGTCCTGACCGTCCGGAGATAAATAAGTTGTCCTGCCGCTTCATCCCCGCAGGTTGTACAATAAATAAGGGAGTCATCGATTAGACTCCCTTATCTTGTGTTACATATTGGGGCGAGTTACAAACTCGCCCGCCGGCTCCTTTCCGTGCGCTATTAAAGGCGAAGAATATTTATTTGTCCGGGGAGAGGAAAAAGACAAAGCCGCTTATGGTCTTGTCAGAAAACTAGAACAAATGTTAGAATGATTTCGGAAGGAAAAAATATGCCCCTCGATTCAATTGTTGTCAAAGGCGCCCGCGAGCATAACCTCAAAAACATCGATGTCACGATTCCCCGCGACAAGCTGGTCGTCATCACCGGCGTCTCGGGTTCCGGTAAAAGTTCGCTGGCGTTCGATACTATTTATGCCGAAGGCCAAAGGCGCTACATGGAGTCGCTGTCCGCTTATGCCCGCCAGTTTTTAGGCCGCATGGAAAAACCGGATGTGGACTACATCGAAGGCCTCAGTCCGGCCATCTCCATCGACCAGAAAGGCGTCGGCAAAAATCCCCGCTCCACTATGGGCACGATTACCGAAATTTATGACTATCTCCGGCTGCTTTTTGCGCGCGTCGGGCACCCCCACTGCCCCAAATGCGGGCGGGAAATTACCAGCCAGACCGTCGAACAAATCGTTGACGCCATCAAAAACTTGCCGGCCGAACAGCGCATCCTGATTCTCTCGCCGCTGGTCAAAGACCGCAAAGGCGAATATCAGGCTATTTTCGACGACCTGCGCAAACAGGGTTATGTCCGCGTCAGAGTGGATAAGACAATTTATGACCTCTCCGAAACAATTACGCTGGATAAAAACAAAAAGCATACTATCGAAGTCGTCATCGACCGTCTGGTGACCGGCCAGAGCGACAGTCAGACCCGCATCGCCGATTCGGTGGAAACCGCCCTCAAACTCGGCGAAGGTGTTGTGCTGGTCTCCATTGTCGACGGCGATGAACTGCTTTTCTCCGAGCATTTTGCCTGCGTCCATTGCGAAATCAGCCTCGGTGAAATCGCGCCGCGCACTTTCAGCTTCAATACCCCGCATGGCGCCTGCCCGGCCTGTACCGGCCTGGGCTTCAAACTGGAAATCGACCCCGACCTGATTATGCCGGACCGCAACCTTTCCATTAACCAGGGCGGCATCAAACCTTATCAGACGCAGTACTGGTATTTCTACCGTCTGGAAGATATTGCCCGGGAGCACGGTTTTTCCCTGAATACCCCGATTAAAAACCTCACCAAAGACCAGTTGAATCTCATTCTTTACGGTGAAAATTTCGAGCGCATCAAATACCGTACCCGTTTCGGGCAGGTCCGCGAGCACAGCGAAGGCTGGGAAGGCGTTATCCCGCGAATGGAGCGCCTCTACCGCGAAACCGAGTCGGAATATTCCCGCGCCGAATATGAGCGCTACATGGTCACCAAACCGTGTCTGGAGTGCCATGGCAAGCGGCTCAAGCCCGAAGCACTGGCCGTCACCATCGGGGATAAAAATATCTACGAGGTCAGCTTGCTGCCGGTCTCCAAAACATTGGCCTGGGTAAAGGCGCTGAACAGCGGCGATAAACCCGTTCTTTCCGAAAGGGAACAACTTATCGCCCGCCAGATTATCAAGGAGATTCAGTCCCGGCTCGGGTTTTTAAGTGATATTGGGCTCGATTATTTGGCGCTGGAACGCCCCTCGATGACGCTTAGCGGCGGTGAAGCGCAGCGTATAAGGCTGGCCACTCAAATCGGCAGCGGTCTGATGGGCGTCCTTTACATCTGTGACGAACCTACCGTCGGGCTGCATCTTGCTGACAGTCACCGCCTGGTTGAGACATTGAAAAGGCTTCGCGACATCGGCAATACCATCCTCGTCGTCGAACATGATGAAAGCGTGATGCGTGCTGCCGATTATATTATCGATATGGGCCCGCACGCCGGCGAGCACGGCGGTAAAGTCATTGCCACCGGCACCATCCGTGACATCATGAATTGTCCGGAATCCCTCACCGGCCAGTATCTCAGTGGTGTCAAATCGATTCCCATGTCGGCCAAACGGCGCAAGGGCAACGGTGCGGCGCTGACCATCAAAGGCGCCCGCCAGAACAATTTGAAGGGTATCGATGTCAAAATCCCGCTGGGCAAATTTGTCTGTATCACCGGCGTTTCCGGCAGTGGCAAAAGCACTTTGGTGGACGATGTGCTTTCCCGCAAGCTGGCGCAGGTCCTATATAACTCCAAGGAACCGGTCGGGGAGTGCGAAAATGTGCACGGCATCGAGAATATCGATAAGGTCATCAATGTCGACCAGTCGCCCATCGGGCGCACCCCGCGCAGCAATCCCGCTACCTACACCGGCACCTTCGGCCCCATCCGCGAGTTATTTGCCTCAGTGCCCGATGCCCGTATCCGCGGTTACGAAGCCGGGCGTTTCTCTTTCAATGTCAAAGGCGGGCGCTGCGAAGCCTGCCGCGGCGAGGGTTACATCGAAATTGAAATGCAGTTCCTGCCGGATGTCACCGTACCGTGCGAAGTCTGCAAAGGCAAACGCTACAACCGTGAAGCGCTCGAAATCAAGTTTAAAGATAAAAATATCGCCGAAGTCCTCGACATGACGGTCGAGGAATCGCTGGAGTTTTTCAAGAATTTCCCTGCCATCAAACGCAAGCTGGAAACGCTCAATGATGTCGGCCTCGGCTATATCCGGCTGGGACAGCCCGCGCCCACCCTTTCCGGCGGTGAAGCCCAGCGGGTCAAACTTGCCACCGAGCTCGCTAAAAGGTCCACCGGCAAGACCCTGTACATTCTGGATGAGCCTACCACCGGGCTTTCTTTCGACGATGTGGCGGCTTTATTGAGAGTGTTGCAGCGCCTGGTGGATGCCGGCAACTCGATTATTATCATCGAGCATAACCCCGATGTCATCAAGAACGCCGATTACATCATCGACCTGGGGCCGGGCGCCGGAGATGCCGGCGGTTATGTCGTTGCCAAAGGAACCCCGGAAGAAGTCGCGGAAGTACCCGAATCCATTACCGGCCATTATTTAAAGGATATCCTCGCCGGCAAACATATCGGGTAACAATTAATTATCTGTAGGGTCAGGTTTCGAACTTGACCGACTTGCTTAACACCCTGAGCGTAGTCGAAGGGTCTCCCTGCCTAATGAATAATGATGGAGATTCTTCGCCCGCCCGAGGCGGACTCAGAATGGAGTCCATTTAGGCGGGGACAGAGGGTGAGGCATTAGTGGTTGAGGTCAAGTCATTGGAATCAATGTTAGCGAGGTGAAAATATTATGAATCGCGAATCAGCGCTCCAATCAGTCCGTCAGAACATTAAAAATGAAAACCTCGTCCGTCACATGCTCGCCACCGAAGCCATCATGCGCTCCCTCGCCAGGCATTTCGGGGAAAATGAAGATGAGTGGGGCCTCGCCGGCCTGCTCCATGACATCGACCTGGAGCTCATCGGTGATGATATGACCGCACACAGTAAACGCAGCGCGGAAATGGCCAAACAGCTAGGCGCGAGCGATGCCGTTTGCCATGCCATCTTCTGTCATAACGAAGCCCACGGTGAGCCCTTTCAGACGTTGATGGATAAAGCCCTGTTTTGTGTCGACCCGCTCACCGGCCTGATCACCGCCGCGGCGCTGGTACGTCCCGAAAAGAAACTGAGTTTTGTCGAAGCTAAATCCGTCCGCAAGCGGTTCAAGGAAAAGAGTTTTGCCGCCGGCGCCAACCGCGAACAGATTGCCAGATGCAGCGCACTGGGATTGGAGCTGGACGATTTTATTGCCCTCGGACTGGAAGCAATGCAGGGTGTGTCAGAGAGTTTAGGACTATAAAATTCCAAAGCCCAAATAAATCCAAATAACAAAATCCAAAATAAGAGATTCTTTGGGTACTTCCAAACACTGGAAGGTAAGGCGAATTTCAATTTCCAGTGTATACTCATGACTCATTACTTGTAACTCGTTACTTTGAAACAAGACTTTAGTCACATACCCATCCCTTTTTATATACTAAAGTAGAAACAAATATTTTAAATAAGGAGAATAAAGATGGCTTATACGGCGAAAGATTTCAGCGCGTTAGTCGGCATGCCGGGTTTCAGCGAGACCTTAATCAAGAATCATTTCACGCTGTACCAGGGCTATGTCACCAACACCAACAAATTGACGGACATTTTATCCAACATGTTAAAAGAGGGCAAGACCGGCGTGCCGGAATATGCCGAACTGAAGCGGCGTATGGGCTTCGAGTTTAACGGCATGCGGCTGCACGAACTCTATTTCGATAACCTCGGCGGTAAATCGATGCTGGAAAAAACCTCGAAATTCAGCCAGAAAGTCGCGTCGGCTTTCGGCATGTATGAAGCCTGGGAAGCGGATTTCAAAGCGACCGGTTCAATGCGCGGCATCGGCTGGGCGGTGCTTTACCAGGATTGGAACGGTCAGCTTTTCAACCAGTGGATTAACGAGCACGAGACCGGGCACCTGGCCGGCTGCACGCCGCTACTGGTGATGGATGTTTTCGAACATGCCTTTATGATTGATTACGGTCTGAAGCGCGCCGATTATATTGCCGCTTTCTTCAACAATATCAACTGGGATAATGTCGAGAAGAGAATCAAATAGGATTCAACCGGGCGATGAAATAATATGCTGCGCAATGATGGCATGATGTTGCAAAGCAATGATGGAATGATAAATGATGTGCTGCGCAATGATGGAATAGTGGAGGGGGAATGACCGCTGAAATCAACTTTATGGTAGGGGGCGAAGCGGGGCAGGGTGTACAGTCGGTGGGTTTGCTGCTGGCCAAAGCGATGGCCCGGTGGGGCTACCATATCTTTGCCGACCAGGATTATGAATCGAGGGTGCGCGGCGGCCACAATTTCTTCCGCATCCGGGCCAGCAATGTCCATGTGGAAGCTATCAGTGAGTCCGTCGATATCCTGATTGCTTTAAACAAGGAAAGCATCGATTTACACCGCCACGAAATCAAAAAGGGCGGCGTTATTATCTACGATGGGGAAAAACTGCCGGGGCTGACGGGCAACGACCTGATCAACCTGCCTTTCACCAGCCTGGCGAAAGAAGAAGCCGGCGACGCGGTGATGGCCAATACCGTGGCACTGGGCGTAGCGCTGGGACTGATCGGCTACGACCTTAATTTACTGAATGAATTACTGACCGGATTTTTCAGCGGCGAGTCCGTGGCAAAAAATGTCAAAGCCGCCAATGCCGGTTATCAACTGGCGCAGGGATTCGAGGGTGCGCGGAAAAAGTTGACCAGCGCCGGCGATGACAAACGGATGTTGCTGAACGGCAACGAAGCGATGTCTATCGGCGCGATTGCCGCGGGCTGCAAATTCATGGCGGCCTACCCGATGACGCCGATTACCTCGATCATGGAATACCTGGCCGCTCATAGCGCCGAATTCGGGTTGGTAGTGGTACCCGCCGAAGATGAAATCGCGGCGATAAATATGACCGTCGGCGCAAGTTTTACCGGTGTCCGGGCGATGACGGCGACTTCCGGCGGCGGGTTCTGCCTGATGGTGGAAGGCCTCGGTCTGGCTGCAATGACAGAAACACCGGTGGTCGTGATTGAAGGGACACGGCCGGGTCCGGCCATCGGTTTACCGACGCGTACCGAGCAGGGCGACCTGGATTTCATTCTGCATGCGTCGCACGGCGAATTTCCACGGGTGGTTTTTGCACCGGCCACCGTCGACGATTGCTTCAACCTCACGGCGCAGGCTTTCAACCTGGCGGAGCGGTACCAGTTGCCGGTGTTGCTGATTACCGACCATTACCTGGCAAACACTTATTTCACGACGGATAAATTCGACCTGGGCAAAGTCACCATTGACCGCGGATTTTTATTTGACAAAAATAAGACCGTTGGTGAGTATAAAAGATACGTTTACACCGAATCGGGCATTTCGCCGCGGGCATTTCCCGGCAACAAGGACGCTTTAGTGGTGGCCGATTCTGACGAACACGATGAAGCCGGTCATTTGATCGAAGACGCCGAAACCCGCACCAGAATGATGGAAAAGCGGTTTAAAAAACTGGACGCACTGAAAAAAGAAATTATCCCGCCACGGTTTTACGGCGCGGATACCGCCGAGACACTGCTCATCGGCTGGGGCAGCACCTACGGGGTCATCAAAGAAGCGGCGGAGACAATGAACCAAACCGGCGGCAGCTGCAGCCACCTGCATTTGAGCCAGCTCCGGCCATTCCCGGCGGAAGCTATGGCAGCCGTGATGAAAAAGGCCAAACGCACCTATGTGATTGAAAATAATTTCACCGGACAGCTGGCCGGACTGATAAGCGAACAGACTGGATTAGCGGCAACCGGCAGTATCCTGAAGTACGACGGCCGGCCGTTCACACCGGAGATTATTCTGCGGGAATTAAGGAAGCAGCGATGACAGTGAAAATGGAAGATTACAACGGCTTGACGCCGGCCTGGTGTCCCGGCTGCGGGAATTTCGGGATTCTGGCCGCGGTGAAAAAAGTGCTGGTGGAATTGAATATCGACCCGCACGACCTACTGCTGGTGTCCGGCATCGGACAGGCAGGGAAATTGCCGCATTATACCAGGGGGAATGTCTTTAATTCTTTACATGGGCGTCCCGTACCGCCGGCGGTGGCGGCGAAAATAGTAAATCGAGATTTAACCGTGATTGCCATCAGTGGGGATGGCGACGGCTACGGGGAAGGCGGGAACCATTTCATTCATGCTGCCCGGCGCAACCACGACATCACTTACCTGGTGCATGACAACCAGATTTACGGCCTGACGAAAGGGCAGACATCCCCGACCAGCGATTTTGGTTTTGTGACGAAAACGACACCGCAGGGAGCGCCGCCGCCGTTTAATCCATTGTCAATCGCGATTGCGGCCGGGGCAACGCTGGTGGCACGGTCTTTTGCCGGCGATATCGAACATTTATCCGGCATGATTAAAGAAGGCATCAACCATAAGGGTTTTGCTTTGATCGACATTTTGCAGCCGTGCGTCTCTTTCAACCACAAGAATACCTACCAGTGGTACAAGGAACGGGTTTACAAGCTGGATGGAGACGCAGCCTATAATCCCTCCGATAAATTCGCGGCTTTCCGGAAAGCGCAGGAATGGGGCGACCATATTCCCATCGGGGTGTTTTACCGGGAAGCGAAGCCGGTTTATGAGAGCGAGTTTCCGGCGCTGGAGAAGGGGACGCTGGTTTCGCAGGTGATTGACACGATGAAGGCGGAGAAGTTGCTGACGGAGCTGTTCTAGAAATCCCCCCTTTCCCTAACTCTCTCGCACGTTGGGGCGAGAGGGCTAACGCAGGAGGAGTTTTTTAGGTAAGGATGCGATTATAGTGGAAATAGTTGAGCTACCCCTCATACGTTCGCTTTGCTCAGTACCTTTAGCCTTAATCCTCTCCCTCAAGGAGCGAGGAAACTAACAATAGTAGTTTTTGTAAGCTTTGTTCGTTACCTGCCATTTCTCCCTCATCCTAACCTTCGCTACATTTACTTCGAATAAGCTCAGTAAAGTATACATTACTGCGTAAGTACCGAAAATGGTTCTACGGCTGCGGCCTCAGGGGAGAAGATTGAGTTATGGATTGAGTTCACATCCGCAGAAGGCGGGGCCAGAGGGTGAGGTTTACCAGGTATAATCGAGGCGGAAGGAAACTAAGGCACCGCAAAAATAGCAGCAGGAGTTATAAATGGCTGAAGTAAAAATATTAAAGAGTTTTCGCAATGTGGCGATGGTGGGAGCTTCCGCCGACCCGCAAAAGCCGAGCAATATCGTGTTCAAATACCTGACGGTGCACGGCTATAATGTCATTCCTATAAACCCGACGATAGAGGAAGTATACGGGAAAAAGTGTTATCCCAGCCTGAGCGCGATTCCAATCAAAATAGAAGTGGTGGATATTTTCCGCAAGTCCGAAGATGTTCCTCCGATTGTGGATGAAGCGATTAAAATCGGGGCGAAGGCCGTCTGGATGCAGGAAGGTATCGTTAACAAAGACGCCGCAAAAAAGGCGGAATTAGCGGGGTTACTGGTGGTGATGGACAAGTGCATGCGGAAGGAACACATGAGGATGAGTGAGGAAGATAACGAGTTTTTAGGGTAGGGCAACGTTTAATATTATTTTAGCCCCAGGCTTTTCTATATGCTTACCGGGAAACTTGACTACAGTAAGGTTGGACTACCCACTTGAATTGAGAAAGAACCAAAAATAATATAGAATAATGTAGATTTTGCTTTAAGGAGTGACAGATGATTCAGCAAAAAGGAGAGATTCAGATTCGAAAAATTGTAGAGACCGATTTTGGGATAGTGAGGTATATCGAACAGTTGCTTCATGACGATGGTCGAAAGCGAATTTGGCCATTTTCCTTTGAGTCTTATTGGGAGATATATCATCCTAACGTAAGTTTTGTAGCTCAATTAGATGGTAATGTGGTGGGTTTTGTGGTCGGGAAAATAGTTAAACGTGAAAGAAGAAAGTCGATTTTTGCAAGATTACACACAGGAGAACCTTCTTCACTCCGCGATTGGGTTGGGTGGGTGGACATGATTGGCATCCATCCGGAACATCATCATAAGGGAATAGGCCGAATTTTAATGGAAGCATTTTATCAAGAATGTAAAAGCCAAAATGCGGTAATGAGGAGTGTTGTCTACGATAATGATGAAAGATTCAAGAGCTTCCTGACAAATATGGGCTTTAAAGAGTCAAACGTGGTTATTTACGAAAGAAGTTAGAAATATCTACTGTAACACATCGCTGTCCAAGATATCAGAACTCCCTTATTTACGCTCAAAACATAGTAATTATGGGCCTCGAATTCAGTTTTAGATAATAAATTGATGTAAACAACAATCATTTAGAAAACTTATTTTGGACAAATCTGAATTTAACATAAAAACCATATTGCCTGTATTAAATTAAAGGCTTCTTTATTGATTGCAGAAGCTATTGGCTGTTAGTATTTACCTTAAGCTAAATATGCTCTCTTCAACTCACTGAACTCTATCCAAAACCGAATTGTCAAGAATGCACTGTAACCTCCCTTACATTCACTTCGTGAAGTACTTACGCTGCGGCTACAGCAAGGGGCGAGGGAACTGATATTGGAGTTTTTGGGGTAGGATATTTATATGGATTCCCGATCAGGTCGGGAATGACAATTGGGAAAAATTAGATTCCAGTAAGCTGGAATCTAATTTCGTTTTGTCATTGTCGGACTTGACCCGACAATCCAGACGGTCGAGTTCTACATCAGTCAAAGACTAAGTAGCTTCGGGAAACTCGACCCGACATCAAGACTAGATAATCTGGGATTTTTCTATGATCTGTTCTCTGGCCGGACCCACGCCGATGAGATTGGCGGGACAGCCGGAGAGTTCTTCCAGGCGCTTTACATAATTTTTAGCGGCAACCGGTAAATCTTTGTATTTACGGATATTTTCGGTGGAGGTCAGCCAGCCGGGCAGTTCTTCATAAACCGGTTCGCATCTGGCCAGCACGTCAATGTTAGCCGGGAAGTAATTGATGACCTTGCCGTCCAGTTTATAAGCAGTGCAGACCTTTAAAGTCGGGAGAATATCCAGGATGTCGAAGCGGGTGATGACCATACCGGTGAAACCGTTGACCCGCTGGCTGAACCGGGCGGCCACGCCGTCAAACCAGCCGCAGCGCCGCGGCCGGCCGGTAGTAGTGCCGTATTCATGCGCACGTTCCCGAATCTGGTCGCCAACGGCATCTTTCAATTCGGTGGGGAACGGCCCGCCGCCGACGCGGGTGCAATAGGCTTTAAACACACCCAGAATGACGTTCATTTTGTTCGGGCCGATGCCGGTGCCGATAGAAGCTCCGCCGGCAATCGGGGAGGAAGAAGTGGTATAGGGATAGGTGCCGAAGTCCGGGTCGAGCAGTGTGCCCTGAGCGCCTTCCAGTAGAATGGTTTTTCCATTTTCTAATGCTTCATTTAATATCAAAGTCGTTTCACGGATATAAGGTTGCAGGCGCTGGCCGTAGGCTACATATTCGTGATAAATTGGTTCCAGTTGCAGGGGTTCGATGCCGTAAATTTTGGTGAGGACCTGGTTCTTGCGCTCGAGGGCAGCCTGCAATTGTTTTTTGAAAGCTTTTTTATCGAGTAAATCACCGACGCGAATGCCGCGGCGGGCAACTTTGTCCGAATATACCGGTCCGATGCCTTTGAGGGTGGTGCCGATGGCGCTGTTGCCCAGGGCTTTTTCTTCCAGTTTATCGAGCAGCAGGTGGTATGGCATGATGAGTTGCGCCCGGTCGCTGATGGATAAGCGTGATGGGGAGACATCCACCCCTCTTTCGTTGAGCGAATCCATTTCCTGAAAGAGAGACTTCGGATTGATGACTACCCCGTTACCGATGACAGACACCGCTCCTTTAGAAAAGATACCGGAAGGTATCAGATGCAGGGCGAATTTACCTAAATCATTAATGACCGTGTGACCGGCATTATCGCCGCCGGAGTAGCGGACGACAATATCGGCCTTCTCGGTGATTAAATCAACGACCCGCCCTTTACCCTCATCCCCCCATTGCGCACCAATAATAGCTATTACCGGCATGTTGTCCCCCAATTAATCCAATTAATCGGATTTTGTTTTTTTCCAGACGTAAAGTAACCGCTGACCCGCCGTAAAAAAGCTGAGGACAGCGATGATAATCAGCGCGATGAGCAGAACGTTAGTAATCCCGGCGAGCAGCAACCCCAGGGCCAATAGAACCACTCTTTCGGGGCGGGTAAAAAGGCCGATTTCACCGTTGATGTTCAAGTTTTCGGCTTTGGCCCGGATGTAGCTGGGAAGCTGCGAGGAAATCAATGTAATACCGGCGACGGCGACACCCCAGGTGGAATGGCGATTGGCGTAAAAGACGGCAATCCCGATGAGGACGGCAGCTTCGGAGACGCGGTCCAGAGTAGAATCGAGTACGCCGCCAAATTTCGTCACTTTATTGGTGCGGCGGGCCAGCGCCCCATCCAGCATGTCAAACAGTCCGGCGAACAAAACTACCCAACCGGCAGCAAACGGGTATTTCAATACCACGAGCACCGCGGCAACAATTGTTATCAAAAGGCCGATAACGGTGAGAGCATCAGGAGTGATATGAATCTTTTCCAGAACGGTCACCACCGGTTCGGTGAAATACTTGCCTAATGTTCTGCGTGCGCCTTCTAAATTTGCCATTTCATTTCACCAGGCCTTGCCCGCGGGTCTTTTCAATTGTTTTACTGTAGTAGGCGAGCACGCGGTTGGCAATGCCTTCCCAGTCGTATTGTTGGGCGGTGATGAGACCGTTTTCTCCCATCTGTAAACGGAGTTGTTTGTCCTGCAGCAGCTTCAGGAGCGCGTCTGCCAGCGGCCTTACTGTCATCGGCGGCACGAGGAGTCCTTCTTTGCCGTGTGTGATGACGGCGGCGAAGCCTTCGATATTGGTGGCAACAACCGGTCTGCCGGTGGCCATGGCTTCAACCAGAACCAGTCCAAAACTCTCATGGCTGGTATTCGGCGCACAGAAAACGTCGGCGGTGCGGTAATAACCCGGTTGTTCTTCAAAATTCACCATCCCGGTGAAAACAACGTCCTGGAGGCGGACGTCTTTGACCCATTGTTCGTAGCGTTTGCGCAACCTGGTGCCGGGACCGCAGATGATGAGCCGGGTCTCCGGCATCTCCTTTTTAACATAATAGAAAGCTTTTAAAAGGTAGTTCAGTCCTTTGCGGAACTCCAGTCTGCCCATAAACACGATATTCTGTTTGCCGTCACAATATTTATCAATCAGGGGAACATCCGGCCGGAAATACTTGACATCAACGCCGTTGGGAATAATTTCATAGTCGCAGGGGATAAAACGACTGGCGTAATCCATGGCCGGTTTGGAGACGGCAATATGACCGTGTAATTTACGCGCGCGGTGTTTCAACATCCAGGTTGTCACCGGCCGGCCAAAACCATAGCCCGGTTTGCCCTGTGCGGCATGAAAAGTACCGACATTGACGGTATTTGAAAACCGTAACGTGGCGCTGCACAGCATGGGCATAAAAGGTTCATGAAGATGAACGATATCGAATTTTTCTTCGGCCATCACTTTTTTTATAGCAGGAGCCAGATGCAGCGAAATCGAAACACGTATTATCGAATCACTGGCCGGAATGGGGAATGGTCTGCCGATACGGATAAAATTCTCACCGAACTCATTCACATCTTTTGAAGCAGGAGCAATGACCTTAACCTGGTGTCCCATCGAGGTAAAGTTATTAAAGAGTGCGGTGATATGGCGTCCAACCCCACCCGGATGGGAGAAATCATACGGAGATACCAGTGCAATCTTCATCATACTGTCCAGTTAACTTACTCAGCTCAAGCTTTTAAAAAGCCTTGAAGATTAAGCCAGTTTGTTCTCAGCAATAAACTTTTCCGTCTCAGCGTGAGCCTTGGCGTCGGTGTACTGGACCGGCGGCGATTTCATGAAGTAAGAGGCAGGCCCGACCAGCGGTCCGGCGATGCCCTTGTTCAAGGCCAGTTTGCAGCAGCGGATGGCATCGATGACCACACCGGCGGAGTTCGGGCTGTCCCAGACTTCCAGCTTTAATTCCAGTTTCAAAGGCACATCGCCAAAGGTGCGGCCTTCCATGTCGATATAGCAATACTTACGGTCGAGCAGCCACGGAACATGGTCGCTGGGACCGACATGAATATCCCCGGGCGGCAGTGTGTAATCCAGCTGAGATGTAACCGAATTGGTCTTAGAAATCTTCTTCGATTCCAGTCTTTCTCTTTCCAGCATATTGAGGAAATCGGTGTTGCCGCCGAAATTCAACTGGTAGGTTCTTTCCAGTTTGACGCCGCGCTCCCGGAAAAGATTGGTCAGGACGCGGTGGACGATGGTGGCGCCGACCTGGGATTTGATATCGTCACCGATAATCGGTAAACCTTTCTCAGCGAATCTTTCGCCCCAGTCTTTCTGGCGGGCGATGAAGACGGGAATGCAGTTGACCATGGCGCAGCCGGCATTCAGAATCTGCTCCACATACCACTTGGTGGCCATTTCGGAACCGACCGGCAGGTAGTTCAGGACAACATCGGTCTTGGTATCTTTCAGTATTTTGACGATATTGGCAGTGGGGCCGGGCGCTTTTTCAATAACTTCTGAAAGATATTTTCCCAGGCTGTCGTTAGTCATACCGCGGTTGACGATGACGCCGGACTGAGGGACTTTGTCAAAGACAATAGTATTGTTGGGTTTGGCGTAAATGGCATCGGCCAGGTCCAGGCCGACCTTATTCTTATCAATATCAAAGGCGGCCACAAAATTGATATCACTGATATGATAACCGCCCAGATTGACATGCATCAAACCGGGCACAAACTCATCTTCTTTGGCATTCCGGTAATAATGAACCCCCTGTACCAGTGAAGAAGCGCAGTTGCCGACACCGATAATCGCTACATTAATTTTTCCCAT
>JBKQML010000243.1:0-2909 GCA_052326545.1 Dehalococcoidales bacterium | reverse complement strand
GGCCTTGTCGGCGAGTCGGGCTCCGGCAAATCGACGCTCGCCCGCGCGCTTTTGAAACTTGTGCCGGCTAGTGGCAGGATCAGTTTTGACGAGCGCGATTTGGCAGGATTGGACAGAGTATTGCCGCGCCGTTTCTACTGGAGATTCTATCCGATATTTTTTTAAATATGTTGTTTTTCATAATAAAAAATACTCCACCGAATCATAAGTCCTGTGGAGTATTTACCACTGCCGTCCCAGCCCGGCTGCCCTTCTTTAAGCAGAAGGCCGCCTGTTCTTGTTCCATATCGTACCAAATAAT
This sequence comes from Dehalococcoidales bacterium, assembly GCA_052326545.1. Taxonomy (GTDB): domain Bacteria; phylum Chloroflexota; class Dehalococcoidia; order Dehalococcoidales; family Fen-1064; genus Fen-1064. The sequence goes on along the minus strand of JBKQML010000243.1, from coordinate 2,608 downwards.
GTGAAATTTTACCAGTAGTAAAAATAAATTTCTTCTCTTGTCTCCATCTTTATTGTTTTAGAGACTTGAACTATTTCCCAAACATTATTTCGGTCAAGGCTAATTTCAGGTTGATAAATTACCGGTGAAGAGAATATAATCAAAACCAAATACACTAATGTGGAGATTTAGAGGCACGGGGCACAGGCAACAACCAGATAATTTTTGCTGCGCGGCACCGGGATAAAATTAAACCATCAATATTTAACCGAAAAATCATACTAAGGGGAAACATGACGAAAATAAAAATTGTGACTGATAGCGCCGCCGATATTCCCCCAAAGTTACGAGAAGAATTAGGAATTACAGTTGTTCCGCTCTACGTCAGATTTGGTGAGGAAACTTTCAAAGACGGGGTAACGATTTCAAACGGGGAATTCTACCGGCGGCTGGTGAACGGGGACGTTTATCCGAATACCATTCAGCCGTCGCCGCTGGATTTTAAAGAAACCTATGAAAAACTGGTCAAAGATGCGGACGGCATTGTCTCAATCCACCTCTCCGACAAATTCAGCGGTACGTCCAATTCTGCCAAACAGGCCAGGGACCTGATAAAAAGCAAATGTCCCATCGAGGTCATCAACTCTGATTCGATGACGATTGGGCTGGGCATGATTTGCATTGCAGCGGCCAGAGCGGCCAAAGCCGGTGAAAACATGGCGGCGGTAATCAAAGAAGTTAATGAAGCAATTCCTCAAATTCATTTTATGGTGCTTTTCGACTCGTTAAAATACCTGGCGAAAGGCGGCCGCATCGGTCAGGCCAAAAAATTATTGGGGACACTGCTCAATATTAAACCCCTGCTGGGCATGAAAGACGGGATTGTCGTGCCGGTGGGACAGGCGCGCAGTTATGCCAAAGGGATTGAAAAACAGTACTCTTTCCTTTCGGACGCACTCAGCGAAAAAGGGAACGTTAAAGATTTAGCCATCATGTACAATACTACTAAAGACGAAGCGAACAGTCTGGCCAACCGGATTGCTCCTCTATACCCGCGGGAAAAAATCATCATGGGAGAAATCGGCCCGATACTGGGTTCCCATGCCGGGCCGAATCTGCTGGTAACCTGTTACCGGGGCACAAAACCGGTAGCCCAGTAGTGAATTAGTCGCGATAAATGCGGTTCCCGGCGACTCTGCAACGGTCATAAATTCGGAACAGGAAGATAAAAATTGAAAAAGTCCACGATGCTGCGTGAAATACTAAAAGAACCTGGGATTTTGGTGGCGCCGCATGCCTTTGACTGCAATACGGCGGCGTGTATCGAGCATGTGGGATTTAAGGCGATGTTCATGTGTACGGCCGGCATCCGCAACACGGAGTTCGGTTTTCCATACGGACTGATTACCGCGACCGAAGCGATTACCTCTTTGAGAAACATGATGAATTCTATCCACATCCCGCTGATTTTTGATGCTGAAGACGGATTTGGCGGAGCGCTTTCCGCTTACCGGACGGCGCAGAACCTTATCAGACTCGGAGTGGCTGGTATTTTTCTCAACGACCAGAAACACCCCTACAAAGGTCCGGGGCTGGCGATTCAGCAGGTGGTTTCACGGGAAGAATATTTGGGTAAAATCGGCGCGGTACTGGAGGCCAGGGATAAAGAAGACAAGGACGTGGTGGTTGTGGCCAGGATCGAAGCCGGCTCCACGCTGGGCGATGAGGAAGTGGTGGCACGCGCCAAAGACTGTCTGAAACTGGGAGTAGATGTAATTTTGCCTCAGGCCAGACTGCCGAAATCAAAATACGGGTTGAGAACCAAAACCGAAATCGAGCAGCTTTTTAAAGCAATCGGCGCACCGAAAGTGATGATTTGGGGTATGGCCGGGCAAGGCCCGGCCGCCGATTTTTCTGCTAAAGACTGGGAAAATATCGGCGCCAAAATCTGGGCACCGGGACCGATGAACGGCGCATTGATGAAGCTGGCGCTGGAATTGCTGCAAACGCTCCACGACGAGGGAACAATCAAGGGTTACCACCCGTCGGATGGGCCTTCCAGCGATTTCCTGCACCAGATGGAAGGTCTGGATTTCTGGGAGGGCTTGGAAAAGAAATACGTCCCCTAATCCTGTATTGCCGAATCACCGTATCAGAAATTTATAGCCGACTCCCAGCAGCGCCCCGCCCAGCATTAACCATGTGGAATTTATCTTGACTTTCATTACTAAAACCAGGGTCCCCAGTGTCAATGCGATTGTAAACCAGTCGATAATGGCAGCGCGTCCCAGCTGGTATGTCACCGCTGCCATTAAACCGAGGGCCGATACATTGACGCCGTCCAGCAGCGCGCCTGCCCACCATGCTTTTCGAATTGATGGTAGGATGCGGCTGGCCAGGGCGACGAAAACAAAGGCCGGTAGGAAAATGGCCAGGGTGGCCAGTAACGCCGATTGCCAGCCTCCCATCAGGTAGCCGACGAAGGTAGCGCTGGAAAAAACCGGTCCCGGTGTAATCTGCCCCACCGCGATGGCATCCAGCAGCTGCTGGTGGGTCAGCCATCCCAGATGTGTTACAAATTCAGAATTAATGAAAGCAAATAACACGTAGCCGCCGCCGTAAATCAAAG
>JBKQML010000242.1:0-18568 GCA_052326545.1 Dehalococcoidales bacterium | reverse complement strand
TTTCCTCGGAGTCTTAAATAAACAAGGGAGGTCAAATGAAAAGAGGAGTTATCTGGATTGTACTCACTGTTCTCATGGTAACATCACTGGTATTGGCATCCTGTTCTTCGTCAACCACGACAAGCGCTGCAAACACGACAACCACGGCATCTGCGGTAATCACTACAACCACTACAACAAATGTGTCGCCAGCCACGACAACCACATCCACTGCTGCCGTAACGACGGCGGTCACCACCACCTCGACCGGCAATTGGTGGGACAGTCTTGGCACGCCGCAATATGGCGGGACATTGACCGATTACAGCAACCAGGATTTTGGGCTTTGGGACCCCTATAACAGCTCATCGCTGGCTACCTGTATATCCGCTTATATGGAAGGGCTCTACGGGGATGACTGGGCATTGAGTCCGTCAATCTTCGACTTCAGTACCGGTTTCCGTCCGACCGATTATGTCACAGGTCTCCTTGCACTAAGTTGGGAGTTTACGACGCCGGGTACTTATATCGTCCACCTGCGCCAAAATGTTTACTGGCAGAATATCCCACCGCTAAATGGGCGGCAATTTGTGGCTAATGATGTCGTATATAATTTTGGCCGGGATTTCGGGCATGGCGATGGCTTTACTACGCCAAGTCCTGCCTTAGCGACAAATCCTTTGACAAGCAGCATAACATCCGTAACGGCCACTGATAACTATACCGTAGTTTTTCAGTTTAACACCCCCAATGTTGAGTTCATACTGGAATCAATGGAGGCAGTAGGTGAGGATCCAATAGCAGCACCTGATGCAGTAACACAATGGGGAAATCTCAATGATTGGCATCATGCCATTGGCACCGGGCCCTTTATTTTGACGGATTATGTGGGCGGCAGTTCGGTGACCTTTGTCAAGAACCCCAATTACTGGGGATATGACGAACGCTATCCCCAGAACCAGCTGCCCTATGTAAGTACGGTTAAAATACTGGTAATCCCTGATTTAGCTACCGGGTTGGCCGCAGTGCGCACGGGGAAAATTGATGTGATGGAGAACATCGGTCTGCAAAATGCCCAGGCGATGCAGAAAACCAGTCCTTCAGTCGTGCAATTAACCATGCCGGGGACACAGGGAGGCACTGTCGATCCGAGAGTGGACAAGGCCCCTTATACTAAAATCAATGTGCGCATCGCATTACAGGAAGCGATAGACCTGCAGAGCATAGCCACAAACTACTATGGTGGCACTTGTTCACCGAATCCACAGTCGTTAACCTCATCCGATTTGAAAGGGTGGGGGTTCCCGTATGAACAGTGGCCGGCATCCCTGCAGGCGCAGTATGCCTATAACCCAACAAATGCCAAAGCGCTTCTCGCTGCTGCCGGCTATCCCAATGGGTTTAATACTGACTGTGTGGCCGACAGTTCCGGAGATATCAACTTGTTACAGATTGTCCAGTCAGATTTTGCTGCCATTAATGTCAACATGAGTATCCAGCTGATGGACCCTACCACCTGGACCAACTATGTGCGGACACAACACTTGCAGGACGCACTGGCCTTTCGCTCGTCCGGGTCACTGGGAATGTCCTACCAGCCATTCCGACAGTTTATAAGATATCAAACCGGCTACGTGGCCAACTATGAGATGGTGGCCGACCCCACTTTTGATGCCTTTTACCCGGCGGCTTTAGCCGCTACCACCATAGACCAGGTGAAGGCAATCTTACAGCAGGCAAACGAATATCTTTCGCAACAGCAATGGGTAATCTCCCTGCTTAACCCTTCCAGCTTCAATGTCTATCAACCCTGGCTCAAGGGTTACGCCGGGCAGTCTTTTGCGATGACGGGGGGGTCGTCAGGCCCGATGATGTTTGGCTATTATGGCTCGCGGTTCTGGATTGACCAAAGTTTAAAGTAGAATACGGATAGAGGAACTTTTACAAATCAAAGCGGGCTTACTTAAGGCCCGCTTTGATTTGTCATGTATATAATTCTCTGATATCCGCCGCCGTTTACGAAATTATGTTCCAAACAGTCTTCAGTAATTGCTTGAATCTAAAAATAGTGCTAAAATCAGCCTAACTTAAAGGTTGATTTCGGAGTATGACGATATGGATGCTCGTGAATCAAAATGGTATAAAAGAAATCCAGAAAGTGAATAGATTATTAATAGGTAAGTACCATGCAAGACGTTCTATCAGCAAAATTTAAAGTGAAAGTAAAAATGGCGGTTAGTTAGAGGCTTTATAACATGGAAACTAATATTGAGAATTTTCCTGCGCTACAGTGTACAAATGAAGGCAAGTCCCGTATTGAAAAGACAGTTGCCCGAGAATTTATGTGTACCATCTATCTGAATGAGAAAGAACTGGTAACGCTAATGTGCTCCCCGAAAGACCTGAAGTATTTAGCTGCCGGTTTTTTAGTCTCCGAAGGGTTACTGAAAAGCAATGATGAAATTAAAAAGATTGAAGTTGATGAATGGGCAGGGATTGTTCGTGTGGAAACGACCGGAACCCCTGAAACGGATAGCCGATTTTTTGCCAAACGGTTAATAACTTCGGGTTGCGGCGGAGGCGCCGCGTTTTACAGTGTGGCCGATATTGCGATTACGAAGGTAGAGTCCCAGATGAAGATATCGACGAATGTAATCCTTAATCTTGCCAAAGAGTTTCAGCACCACTCCGAGCTTTATTTATCCACACATGGGGTTCACAGCGCGGCCATCAGTGACGGTCAAAAGATACTGGTTTTCAACGAAGATATCGGCAGACATAATGCCATTGACAAAATCTTCGGGAAATGTTTGCTGGAAAAAATAGATATCAACGACCGGGCGGTAATATCCAGCGGCCGCCTTTCCTCGGAGATAATGCACAAGGTCGCGAAAAGAAATATCCCGATAGTTATCTCAATATCTGCGCCAACCAGCCTGGGAGTGAAGATCGCCGAGAATTTCGGTATTACTTTAATCGCCTCCGTCAGCGGAAAGAAATTTGATGTTTATACTAATGATTGGCGGGTGGAGTGATACTCTCCCCGGCTGAAGATCGTGGATAACGATACCCATCCGGAATCATTATTTTTACGTAATTGATGAGATTCCCTGTCTCAACCCCAGATTTCTGATGAGAAGTCATGAATTAGAGAGTCAGGCGATATTTTTCTCTATTACAAATTTATTTAGTAAAAAATCTTCGGTCTCTTTTCTAAACTAATTAATCCGTAAAATGACCTATTGACAATATTATATCTTTGGAATAAAATAACGCCAGATAATAGTTCGTTAAATAAACGCTCTATAAAAAAATGACATATAATAATTATAGAGGTAAATTAATCGAATGGTTACGAAACAGGCAAAATCCCGGACAAATACGTATCATCCGCAACAGGTGGTGCTGACACTTTACGGTGATTATATCCTGCACCTCGGCGGAGAAATCGGGATTGATACATTAATAAGGCTCCTGGCTAATTTTGGCCTGTCCGAACAGGCAGTCAGGTCGGCAATTTCACGGATGTCCCGAAATGGTTTATTAAAAGTAAGGCGGACAGGGCGGCGGAGTTATTATTCGTTAACCGACGCCGGGCACACGCTACTGACCGAAGGGGCCAGACGTATATTCAAGCGAAAAACAACCAAATGGGACGGGACCTGGAATATTGTAACTTACACTATTCCGGAAAGAACCAGAGAAACCCGCGATATTTTCCGCCAGGAACTGAGCTGGTTAGGCTACGGTCCGCTCAGCGAAGCTACCTGGGTTTCGCCATATGACATGACCAGTGAAGTTAATGAACTGGCGGGAAAATTAAAAATCAAGGACCGGGTGCTGATATTCAATTCCAAGCAAGTGGGCTCGGTGAATCCCAGCGGTATCATGAACTGGTGCTGGGACCTGAACAAAATACATGAGCGATACTGTAATTTTATCGACAAATATCAGGATAAACTTAAAGACCACCAACAGCGTCTGCAGGCGGGTGAAGTAATCGAACCGGGCGAGTGTTTTGTGGAGAGGTTTCACTTAATTCACGAATACCGTAAATTACCTTTCTATGACCCTGACCTGCCCATTGAACTCCTGCCTAAAAACTGGTTACGTCCCCAGGCAGCCAGTCTGTTCAGTGAATATCATAATTTGCTTGCCAGTAAGGCTAATGAATATTTTGATTCAGCATTTAAGAGCTACGGAAGCACAAGGAGAACCAAAAATACCATAACCCAAACGTCCTGAAATGTGTCAGAGAACCAGTAATTCGCCTCCCGTTTTTCTCTCCGGAGAAGTGAGAATGACGGAAACCGCTGGAAAATGGAGAACAAGTTTTAACTTGTTCGACCAGAGAGGATAAAAATGAGGTACGCAGAAACAGGGTTTAATTTAGAGATTGATTTATCCCGGGGCAGCATCGAGAGGGAAGCGACCGACTTAAAAATGACTGAGCTTCATCTTGGCGGATTAGGCACCAACGCCAGAATATTGTGGGACAGAGTCCCGCCGGAAGTTGAGGCGTTTTCTCCTGAAAATCTGTTGATATTCGGCACCGGCCTTTTAACCGGCACACCTGCTCCAGGTGCTAACCGGACGATTATCTCCACTATTTCTCCGCAAACCGGCCTGATGGCATATTCCATGATGGGTGGATTTTTTGCCCCGGAATTGAAATATGCCGGCTACGACAAAATAATCTTTCGCGGCAAGTCCCCCAGTCTGGTTTATCTCTGGATAAATAATGACAAAGTAGAAATACGCGATGCTTCTCACCTGAAAGGGAAGGGCGCGATTGAAACCGCCGAACTGATTAAAAAAGAGTTGAAGGAGCCGAATGCCCAGGTGGCGGCGATCGGTTTAGCCGGGGAAAACAGGGTCTATACCGCATCCATCGAGCAGGGCCGGTCCAGCTGCAGCCGACTCGGGGTGGGCGCGGTAATGGGCGACAAAGGGATAAAGGCGGTGGTGGTGCGCGGAACAAAAGATGTCAATCTGGCCCGACCGGCTGAATTTTTCAAGCTTTGCAGCGATGTATTGAAATATATACAATTCCGCAATGACAATCCGGTACCCGGGGTGATGACCATTTTACAGGGACTCGGGTCGCCGCAGGAGATGTTACACGTCGACGAGAAGTGGCACACCGAAAATTTTTCCTGGGGCAATGCGCGCACCCGCCGAAAAGAATTCTGGAACAAAGAAATCGAAGACCGGTGGAAATCGGTGCAGGAACAGGCGCGGACACGGCTGGTCAGCTGCTACAATTGTCCGATGAAATGCGGGGCGATTATTTCCCTGCCCGGAATAACGACCTACATGATGAAATGTTTCTCCAAGCTGACATATACGATGGCGGCAATGGTGGACGACCTGGATTTCGGCTTCAGGATTGCGCAGCGCGCCACCGAATACGGAGTGGACGGGTTCTCAACCCCGCAAATAATGGCTTTTGCTTTTGAACTGAAAGAAGCCGGCATTTTGACCGAAAAAGATTTTGAAGGGTGTCCTATAGATAATGAGGGGAAATTTTACTGGTTACTGGATAAAATTGTAAGGCGGGAAGGGATCGGTGATGTTTTAGCCAACGGCGTTTATGCGGCAGCACGTAAGATCGGTAAAGGCGCCGAAGCATTCGACCACAATACGATTAAGAAACATGAGCAACTGCCGCTCAAACTGGGGATGCTGAATCCGGTATATTTCCTGATGTATGCCACCGGCGAGAAGATAAACATTACGCAGATTGAAGGGCAGTTCCCGCAATCGCCTTTCCCGACAATGGAAGAGCGGGAAAATTTTGTAAAAGACTGGATACAGGTCCCCGACGAAAAGTTTAAGAAATATCTGCTGGACTGGGAAGTGCGCGGAGACCACTCAAATCCAGTTTACCCGACCATGGAAATGTCTGCCGAAATTGTCGACTGGCAGGAGAAGATGCATTACATTGATGATGCGTTGGGTGTGTGTGCCGGCCTGTCATCATTCCCTTTAAAACCGCCGTACCACATTCACAATTACCCGCACTTTATCTCGTCCGGGGCGGGAATCGAGATGGACGAAACAAAATTAACGCAAATCTACAACCGTAACCGGAATCTGATTCGCGCCATCAATGTCAGAAGAGGGCTTAGGAGAGCCGACGAAAAACCGCCGGAAGACCACTGGCGGCGACGGTTCCCGGAGCTGGAAGAAAAGCTGCTGGACAATTACTACAGATTCAAAGGATGGGATAATCAAGGCATTCCCACCAAAAAGTGTTTGCAGGAACTAGACATGGCTTCTGTGGCCGAAGACCTGGAACAGCGAGGGGTCATTAAAAATGGCTAAAGTAAAAAAGATAATCAAGACGATCAAAATCGATGTGGACAAATGTAACGGTTGCCGTGCCTGTGAAGTCATCTGTTCCGCTTTTCACGCCAATCCGAAATATAGCAGCAACAATCCGGCGCGGTCTCGCATCCGTATGGTCCGCGATCCAATAAGAGATGTGTACCTTCCGGTTTACGCCGGGGAATATACCAAAGCCGAATGCGCCGGCAGGGATAAATATGTGCTGGACGGGAAAGAATACACAGAATGCGATTTTTGCCGGGCATCCTGCCCCTCCCGGGACTTTTTTAAAGAACCCGATTCCGGCCTGCCGATAAAATGCGATATGTGCGAGGACAACGAACCCGGGGAAAAGCCGCTTTGCGTGCAGTGGTGCCTGAATAATGCCCTGACTTACGAAGAAAGAGAAGAGGAAGTAGAAGAAGAAGAAAAGCCGGGGGATGTCGAGACGGGGTTGGAATCAATGATCGATAAATACGGATTGGATAAGGTAAAAGACACAGTTGCCCGTTTAGCCCAGAAATAACAGTTTAACGTGGTAGAAGAGGCTTAAAAAAGATAATGGATACTTTGCCCCTGGAACCCTTTAAAGTGGTAATTGACGGTATCAAAGAAGCCGGCGGAGAAGCCGATAAATTCTGCTATCAATGCGGAAAATGCGATGCGGTCTGCCCCTGGAACCGCGTGCGGAAATTTTACGTGCGGAAAATTATTAACCAGGCAAAATTCGGCGTGGTGCCTTTTGAAGATGAAGACATCTGGCTCTGCACCACCTGCCGTAACTGTGTGCAGCGCTGTCCTAGAGGTGTGGAAATCATCGATGTAATGAGAGCGATACGCAGGGTGATGGTGCCGGACGGAGTCGTGCCGGCCAGCATCCCGAGCCTCCGTAGTGTAATGACCAGTTTTGCCAGTGTGGGGAATCCCTGGGGTCAGGAACCGAAAGACCGTGCAAATTGGGGTAATGAACAGGGGGTGCCCGAATTCATCGAGGGGATGGAAGTGTTGTATTTTCCCTGCTGTTATCCCAGCTATGACCCCAGACTGAGAAAGGTCGCTCAAGCGACAGCCAATCTGCTGAACAAAGCAGGGGTAAATTTTGGGGTGCTGGGCGCAAAAGAGATGTGCTGCGGCGAGAGTATCCGCAAAGCGGGCAATGAGGCGTTATTCAAACGCATGGCCAGGGAAAACATCAAGACTTTTATCGAAAACGGCGTCAAGAAAATCGTGGTGGCTTCGCCGCATTGCTTCCACACTTTTAAAAATGAGTATCCCGAATTTAAAGTGAACTTCGAAGTGATGCATATCACTCAATATTTATTCCAGCTGATAAAAGACGGAAAACTAAAAATCACGAAGGAATATCAGAAGAAAGTGACTTATCACGACCCGTGCTACCTGGGCCGCCATAACGGCATTTATGATGAACCACGGGAGCTATTAAAGAAGATACCCGGTTTGGTACTGAATGAAATGGCTGATGCGCGGGAAAGCAGTCTCTGCTGCGGTATGGGCGGCGGTAGAATCTGGATGGAGACAGCTAAAAACGAACGGTTCTCCGATATCCGGCTAAAACAGGCTCAAGATACGGGAGCGGAAATACTGGCTACAGCCTGCCCTTACTGCATCACGCAGTTCGAAGATAGCAGACTGTCACTTCAGGACAGCAAGGTTATTGAGATTAAGGATATTACGGAGATTCTCCAGGAAGTCGTTTGACGACCGGGATATAAAAATAAGGACAAAAAGTGGAAAAAGAACAAATCGACCAGCTGAAGAAGAGTCTCGCGGGGAGTAATTTTGGAGATGTGATGGTTGTCGGGGGAGGGGTCAGCGGTGTTCAGGCTTCTCTGGACCTGGCCACGGCGGGCTTCAAGGTGTACCTGGTGGACAAAGCGCCGGCCATCGGCGGCCACATGGCACAGCTTGATAAGACCTTTCCGACCAATGACTGCTCCATCTGAATACTCGCGCCGAAGCTCGTCCAGGTTGGACGGCATCCGAATATTAAGGTCCTGACTTACACCGAAGTCGATAAAGTCGAAGGGAAAGCGGGAAACTTCAACGTGACTTTGACCAAAAAACCCAGGTACATTATCGAGGATAAATGCACGGGTTGTACTACCTGTGTGGAATATTGCCCGGTGAAATACCCCGACCGGTTCAATCAGGAAATTTCCAAAAATAAGGCTGTCCACATCTATTTTGCGCAGGCAATCCCGCTGATTACATACATCGATGAAAGCTGTCTTTATCTGAAAGATAAAAAATGCGGTATCTGCGAATCGGTCTGTAAGAACAATGCCATTGATTTTACCCAGACTCCGGAAAAGATGGAAATAAAAGTGGGCGCGGTTATTCTGGCACCGGGCATTGAGGCCTACACTCCAAAGGTTGGGAATGAATATGGCTACGGCATGATGCAGAACGTGGTCACCAGCATGGATTACGAACGGCTATTGTGCGCCACCGGACCGTACGAAGGTGAAATCCTGCGTGCTTCCGATAAAAAACATCCCCATAAAATAGCCTGGATTCAATGCATCGGTTCCCGACAGGTTAATCCGAAAGGCGTTGGTAACAGTTATTGTTCCGCCGTCTGCTGCACATATACGCAGAAGCAGGTAATTTTAACCAAAGACCATGATGCTGAGGCGGAGTGCACGATATTCCACAACGATATCCGTTCTTACGGTAAAGATTTTGAGCGGTTTTTCCAGAGGACAGAGAAGCTTTCCGGAATCCGGTTTTTCCGGAGTTATACCTCGGTGGTGAAAGAAGACCCGAAAACTAAAAATGTTACCATCCGTTATTCTACGCCTGACGAGGGGGTAAAAGAAGAAGAATTCGAGATGGTGGTGCTTTCGGTGGGGCTGAACCCGCCGTCCGAGGCACAGAGTTTAGCCGATAAGTTCGGCATCAAATTGAATGACCACAATTTTTGCGACACCAATCCGGCTAATCCGATGGAAACCTCCCGCTCCGGAGTTTTTATCAGCGGCGCATTCAATGGACCTACCGATATCCCGGAATCTGTATTTACCGCCAGCGGCGCCAGTTCCCAATGCGGCGAACTGCTGGATTACAGGCGGGGCAAGTTGACTGAAGAAAAGGTATTTCCGGCCGAAAGGGATGTCTCAAAAGAACAACCGAGGATCGGGGTTTTCGTATGCCATTGCGGCGCGAATATCGGCAGGATCGTCAATGTGCCTTCAACCGTGGAGTATGCTTTAACCTTACCCAATGTAGTTTACGCTCAGGAACAGCTATTCTCCTGCGCTTCTAATTCTGCCCGGGAGATAACGGACATTACCAAAGAGAAAGGGCTGAATAGGGTTGTGGTCGCGGCATGCAGCCCGCGCACGCTGGAGCCGCTGTTCCGGGAAACGCTGCGGGAAGCGGGAATTAATCAGTATTACTTTGAAATGGCCAATATCCGGGAGCACGATTCCTGGGTACACTCCAAGGAAAAGGAAGATGCGCTGGACAAGGCCAAGGATATTATCCGGATGTCGGTGGCGCGCGCTGCCCACCTGGCGCCATTAAAAGAGTTTGATTTACCGGTAAATAAGGAGGCGCTGGTAGTGGGGGGCGGCATTGCCGGTATGACCTGCGCCTTATCTATTGCCAACCAGGGGCATGAAGTCCACTTGCTGGAAAAAGAGTCAAACCTGGGAGGAATGGCGCGCAAAATCCATCAAACGCTGGAAGGACTGGATGTCCAGGCCTATCTGCGGGATTTGATAAAAAAGGTTTATGAACATCCGTCGATTCATGTGTATACGGACGCATCAATTCTGGAGGCGGCCGGTTACGTGGGGAATTTCACTACCAGAGTGAAGTCCGAAAGAGGAGTCAGGGAAATTAAACACGGCGCGGCCGTGATTGCCACCGGGGCGAATGTGTATAAACCTACCGAATACCTGTACGGCACTGATGAAAGAGTGATGACGCACCTGGAATTGGAAGAACGCATTCACAACGGCGACGAAAAAATCAAGAACGCTAAAAATCTGGTGATGATTCAATGCGTCGGCTGCCGGAATGAGGACAGGAATTACTGCAGCCGGATTTGCTGCGGCGAGTCGATGAAGAACGCGCTGAAATTAAAAGAATTAAATCCGAAGATGGATATTTACATCCTCTTCCGCGATATCCGGACATACGGCTTTAGAGAGGACTATTACCGGGAAGCGGCGAACCGCGAAGTCAAATTTATCCGTTACGAACCGCAGGACAAACCGCTGGTGGAAGCCGGTGAATCGCAGGAAGGGCAGCCAATTCTGAAGGTCACCGCCACGGATTATGTGTTGGGAAGTAAGCTGGAAATTGAGGCGGATTTTGTAGCGCTGGCGGCGGCAATAGTGCCGGCGGCAGGCAGTAAGGAAATAGCCCAGCAATTCAAAGTATCGCTGGGACAGGACGGCTTCTTCCAGGAAGCCCACGTTAAATTGAGACCGGTTGAGTTTGCGGCGGACGGCGTTTATCTTTGCGGCATGGCGCATTATCCCAAGCATATTACGGAAACAATTAATCAGGCTTACGGGGCGGCCGGCCGGGTGCTGACGCTGCTTTCACACGATACCGTCGTGGCTTCCGGCTCGGTTTGCGAAGTTAATGAGAAGAAGTGCATGGGCTGTAACGCGTGTGCTTCAGTCTGTACGTACGGTGCCATAGAATTACGTAAAACGCCAAATGGCATGAAGGCGATAGTCAATCCCGTGCTCTGTAAAGGAGACGGGGTCTGTAATGCCAAGTGCCCCACAGGGGCGATTCAGTTGAAGCACTTTACCGATAAAGGGTTGTTCGCGCAAATCGACGCACTGGTGCCGTATAAGTAAGAGTCTATCGATGAACAAAGCCGGGAATGCCAGCAAAGGAGGTGAGAACAAATGAGTCCAGGACTTAAATTTAGACCGAAAATCATTTGTTTTTTGTGCCATTGGTGAGCATACGGCGCAGCTGATATGGCTGGAGTTTCCAGACTACAATATACAGCTGAAACAAGGGTAGTACGCGTCATGTGTTCCGGGAGAATCGGCCTGGAATTTGTATTGCGGGCATTCTCGAATGGAATTGACGGGGTATTTGTCGGCGGTTGCCGTTTGAATGAATGTAATTACATCACCCAGGGAAATTACCATGCATTGAATATGGTACTGCTGGGAAAGAAGATTTTGGAACATATCGGGCTAAATCCGGAAAGGTTAAGAATCGAATTTATGTCTTCGGCGGAAGGAATCGTTTTTGCCGAAGTCATGAGTGATTTTAGCCGTAAGGTGAGAGAACTCGGACCGGTTGGCTATGGAGAAGGCATAGATGAAACCTTATTAAAATCCAAACTTGCTGAAATCAGTAAGTTAGTACCGTACATCAAGGTGATGAAAAATGAGAAGCTGGGCACGCGGCTTTTAAATCCGGAAGAATATGATCAATTTTTCACCAGAGACGAAGTGGATAAATTAATCAACGAAGCACCCTCATACTATATCGACCCGGAGAAATGCCAGGCCTGTATGATTTGCGCCAGGCGGTGTCCGGCGGAAGCAATCATCAGCGCCAAGGGTGAAGTGCATATTGTTAATCAGGAAGAATGCATAAAATGCGGAACATGTTTTGAAGTTTGTCCGCCGAAATTTAAAGCGGTGACGAAGATTGTCGGCGCACCGGTGCCACCGCCGCTCCCTGAGGGACAAAGGACGATTGTCAGAAAAGGAAAGGGGCAGGAAGTTACATGAAGTAATACAAAATAAATAGCGGCATTACTCGGTAATGGTTCGAATTATTGATAGGGTTTTTCAAAAACAAGGCGGATTTGTAAAGTATAGGAGGTAATTATGTCGCCACTTAGCGGCACCTACTGGGGCGTCACGGGCTTTGTCGTTTTCTGGGTCTTATTAGTCGTTGCTTTTAGCTTATTTGCACGAAGACTATATTTACTTGTCCGCCTCATACGTTTGGGTAAACCGGAAAATCGTTTCGGTAACTTAGTTTCTAGAGCCAAACACATGTTATCTGTAAACCTTTCCCAATCATGTACCTTAAAGAGTGTTAACCGCAAAGACCTGGCTGGAATCGGACATGCGCTTATGTTCTGGGGTTTCGGCCTGTTCGTAATCGGCTACGTTATCTTTACTGGACTAGGCGGTGGCTTTGGCCTCTCCACACTGTTTATCGGCAGTACATTTGAGAGAGTCTACCTTTCGATCATGGATATCGCGGCACTACTTTTCATCGTAGCTGTCATTATGGCAGTCATTAAGCGTTATCTGATCAAACCCGAGAGACTAGAGAGAAAAGAGAGCACCAAAGAGAAGATAATCCAGGCTTCGCTTTTTACGGTTATGTTTATTCTAATGGTGCTATTTTACAGCATGGAAGGTTTTAGATACGCCGCTTACAATAATCCTGGCTCATGGCCTCTCGTAGGTAGTGCGATCGCTCGTTTGCTGATTAGTTCAGGTATATTGCAGTCCACATTATTGACCACTTACATGGTAATTTGGTGGGTCAATTATGTACTTCTCCTTGTCGTTGTCGTCTATATTCCTAATTCAAAGCACCTGCATCCTCTATTCTCCCCTGCCAATATCCTCTTTAAAGAGCGGGGAGCTAAAATGTCGATTGAACCCATCCCACCTGAAGAACAGGAGAACTTTGGCGTATCGAAGATTCAGGACTTTACCTGGAAGCAATTACTGGATCTTTGCGCTTGTACATGGTGTGGTCGGTGCCAGGCCAATTGTCCCGCCCATCTCAGTGGCAAGACCCTCTCGCCTAGAGAGGTAATTCTGAACCTGAAAGAGCATTTACTGGAAGCGGGCCCTGAATTACTGCCCGGTAGGGTGGCGGCAGCTTCGGAAAGTCATAGCAAGACGATGATCGGGGAAGTGGTAACTGAAGATGAGATCTGGGCCTGTACCACCTGCGGTGCCTGCCAGGAAGTATGCCCGGTTAATATCGAACACGTTCGTAAGATAATCGACTTTAGACGAAATCTGGTATTGTCGCAAAATAAAATGCCAGAAAGTGCCCAGCTTATGCTCAGAAATATGCAATCAAGAGGAAATCCATGGGCCGGTGTTACCTCAATGAGGTTAAGGGGCGATTGGGCGAACGAAGCGGGCGTGAAAGTACTGGCTGAAGGCGAAAGTATCGATACTATCTTCTGGGTGGGCTGCACTGGAGCGCTGGTGGAACGAAATGTCAAAGCGACTCTGGCAATGGCTAAGGTATTTAATGCGGCGGGAGTCGATTTCGGGGTATTAGGGGATGCCGAGACCTGTTGCGGCGACCCGGCCAGAAGAGCGGGGTATGAATTCCAGTTCCAGATTATGGCGGAGCAAAATATTGAAGTTTTTAAAAGCCACAACATTAAACAGATTATTACTGCCTGTCCCCACTGCTATAACGCCTTGAAGAATGAATATCCCAAATTCGGCGGTGATTTCAAGGTAATTCATTATACGCAGTTTTTGGCGGATTTAATCAAGGAGGGGAAATTGAAATTAACCAATGAGTTTAACTCCAAAATCACTTATCATGACCCCTGTTATTTAGGCCGTTATAACAACGTCTATCGGGAACCGCGCCGGATCCTACAGTCTATCCCTAAAGTAAAGCTTACGGAAATGGAACGTTCACAAAACACGAGCTTTTGTTGCGGCGGCGGGGGCGGACTGATGTGGATAGAAGAACAACCGGGGACGACCAAGATTAATCAAATGCGGCTTGAGGATGTGCTTAAGACCGGAGCGGAAACAGTAGTAACGTCCTGTCCATATTGTTTACAGATGTTTGAGGAGAGTATCGAACATAAAGGGATACAGGATAAGGTTAAGGCCATGGACCTTATCGAACTCGTAGAAGCGGCGATGAAATAGTTTTAATGAGGAGAGGAATTAGATGCATACGATTGTTTGTGTGAAACAGGTACTTGACCCGGAGATACCACCAGCCAAATTTAAAATTGACCCGGAAACGAAAAAGGTGGTGCCTCCAACCGGAGTGCCCCCGGTAATCAGTGTCTTTGATGAACGTGCTGTCGAGGCGGCATGTCGTCTGAAAGACAAAAACAAGGGTAAAATCACAGTCATCAGCATGGGAACAGCCAAGGCGGCGGACGTGGTGAGACATGCCATATCGATGGGGGCCGATGACGGGTTTGTTCTGGATGATGATGCTTTCGAAAACCTGGACAGTTTCGGTACGGCTTATGTGCTGGGAAAAGCCATCCAGAAAATCGGCGCGTACGACCTGGTGCTGTGCGGTCGACAGGCGGCCGACTGGGGCGCCGGTCAGGTCGGCTCCATCCTGGCCGAAATACTCGGCATCCCGGTGGTTACCTTCGCCTGTAATATCGAGGCAGTGGACAAGACACTCAGGGTGAAGCGGCTGGTGAAGGATGGCTACGAAGTACTGGAAGCGCCAATGCCCAGCCTGATTACCGTGAGCAGTGAGATAGGTCTGCCACGTCTTCCCGGCGGTATGGGCCTGATGATGGCACGCCGCAAAGTGATTCCGTCATGGAAAGCCGCAGATATCGGGGCGGAGGTCGCAAAATTGGACAAAGCTAATGCCCATTCCGAGGTTACCGGTCTCTCCGTGCCGATGCGCAAGAGCGAATGCGAAATAATTACCGGCGCGACGCCAGGCGAGGCTGCCGGTAATCTAGCCTCAAAGATTATCAGTCTACTTTAATTATCGAAAGAATGGAGGAAATGAGATGGATGCTTATAAAGGTGTGTTAATTTACGGCGAGATTGCTGAAGGGAAATTAGCGCCAATCACGATAGAACTGCTGGGAATCGGCAGAAAGCTGGCCAATGAACTGGGCGAGGAATTATCGATTTTATTAATGGGGAGTAAAACCGGCGCGTTCGGGCCGGAAGCAATCGCCTACGGTGCGGATAAAGTGTATGTATCTGAAGACAGCCTTTTCGATAATTATAATTCTGACGCCTACACTCAGGCAGCGGCGACCCTTTGCCGGAAAATATTGCCATCGATCATGCTGCTGGGACATACGGATATCGGTTCTGATTTAGCGCCGCGGCTTAACGGCCGTTTAGGCGGCGGTCTGGCGATGGATTGTCTGTCGTTAGCCATTGACCCGGCAACCAAGTGCCTGGTCACCACAAGGCCTGTCTACGGCGGTAATGCCTATGCCACGGCAGTGTCAAAATCCGTTCGTCCGCAAATGGCGACGATAAGACCGAAAACTGTACCGGCGGCGGAGCGTAACGATTCACGGCAAGGTCAGGTGATTCCGGTGGAAGACAAAGTTGACACTGCAGCACTTAAAATAAAAGTTGTCGAGCGGATAAAAGAGGAAATGGAAGGGGTGAAACTGGAAGACGCCGAGGTAGTCGTTGGTGGCGGGCGCGGCATCGGCAGCAAGCAAAACTTCGAGATGGTGCAGGAGCTAGCGCGCGTACTGGGCGGCGCGGTTGGTGCTACCAGACCGGTATGTGACGAAGGCTGGACACCGGCCTCACTGCAGGTGGGACAGAGCGGGAAAGTGATTAATCCCAAACTTTACATAGCCATCGCGATTTCCGGCGCAATGGCACATATCACCGGCTGTTTAGGTTCAAAATACATTGTGGCGATAAATAAAGATAAGGATGCCAATATTTTCAACGTCGCCAGATACGGCATTGTCGGAGATTATAAAGAAGTCTTGCCGGCGTTGACGGCAAAAATTAAAGAGTTAAAATCGGCCTAAATAGCGGATTTATTAACACCCTATGTTAGAGAAAATCTGAAAAAGCGGATTTTCCTGAAAATAAAAAATTTAAAAAAGAAATTAAATTAAGGAGGCAAAAGCATGGCAGTACCTAACAAAATTGAAACCTGGCAAATGACGGTACCGGGGACGCTTGCCAGAGTCAGTCTTGATGTGCCTGAGTTAAAACCCGGTGAAGTGTTGGTGGAAGTTGCCGGCTGCGGTGTCTGTCATACGGACATCGGTTATTTTTATCAGGGGGTACCTACGGTTAATAAACCTCCCCTGACGCTGGGTCACGAAATCAGCGGTAAAGTTGTTGCCGGCGACAGCAACTGGATCGGCAAAGAGGTAATTGTTCCGGCGGTCATGCCGTGCAATAACTGTCCGATTTGCACGTCCGGTAGAGGTAACCGTTGTCTTGCCCAGAAAATGCCCGGTAACAGTATGGGAATCTACGGCGGCTTCTCTTCACATATTCCGATTCCCAGTCACGATCTGTGTGTAGTAGAAAACAGAGGAGGATTTGCCCTGTCTCACCTCGCGGTTATCGCTGATGCCATCACATCGCCTTATCAGGCGGCAATACGTGGCGAGGTTAAACCCGGAGATTTAACCATTATTATCGGAGCTACCGGCGGCGTCGGTATTTACGCAACACAAATAACCCGTGCTTTAGGAGCAAAAGAGGTAATCGGCATCGCCAGAAATCCTGCCAAACTGGAAAAGGCAAAAAATTACGGCGCGACCTATACCATCAGCACGATGGGAAAAGACGCGAAAGCGATTAAAGAAGAATTCAAGGCTTATTGCAAAACCAAAGGGATACCGTCCAATTACGGTTGGAAAGTTTTCGAGTGGACAGGCACCGGTGAGGGCCAGTCACTTGCCCTGGATTTTCTGTCGTTTGTCGGTACCCTGGTCATCGCCGGGTATGGTATGCAGAAGAATGAATACATGATGTCGCGTTTAATGGCCTTCGATGCAGATATTCGGGGTACCTGGGGCTGTTTACCGAAGTATTATCCTGAGGTGCTCAAGATGGTGCTTAACGGGAAAATACAAATCGAACCTTTCCTGGAAACCCGACCGATGAGCCAGATACAGCAAGCATTTGAAGAAGTCCATAAGGGCGGCACGGAAAAAAGAATCGTACTCACACCGGATTTTTAAAATAAAAAATAAAATTATAAAAATGGAGGAACAACAATGTCATTAAGTTGGATACCAAGAGAAGGTGGAGTCAAGGACCATAATCTATGGGGGATGGAGCATTTCGGCACTACACCGCCGTGTACAATGTACGAGGAGAAGCCGATTCTCGACCCCAGCGGTAAACCGATAGAGGGCTTACACAGCGCCTGGATTACGCTGAACAACCCGGCGCAGTACAATTCCTATACCACGGAGATGGTAAAGGGCGTGATTGCCGGTTTCCAGCGGGCTCAAGAAGCACGTAACGTGGTGGCGGTAGTCTTTACCGGAGCCGGGAACAACGCATTCTGCACCGGCGGCAATACAAAAGAATATTCTGAATATTACTCTCAGAAGCCAACCGAGTATGCCGAATATATGACCCTTTTCAACGGCATGGTGGATTCAATTCTGATGTGCCAGAAACCGGTCATCCGGCGCATCAATGGTATGAGCATTGCCGGCGGTCAGGAAATCGGCGGTGCCTGCGATGTCGCCGTCGCGGCCGACACGGCTATTTTCGGGCAGGCCGGACCGCGCCATGGTTCCGCCCCTGTCGGCGGTGCTTCGGATTTCCTGCCGTGGGCGCTTAACAGTGAAGATGCCATGTGGAACTGCGTTTCCTGTGAGAACTGGAGTGCCTACAAAATGGTGAGAAAGAACTACATCAATAAGGTCTTTCCTGTTCTCAAACAGGGAGACAAGTTTATCAGAAATCCGCTGGTTATTACCGATAAATGGATCGATAACGGTGAAATTGTTTACGGCGAAAGCGTTACCGGCGCGGAAGCGGTAAAAGCAAAAGAAACAATGAAGGCCTGCACCTATGATTTTACCAATGTTGACGCTGAAGTAAACAAGATTCTCTGGACGTTCACCAACCTGTTCCCGCACTGCCTGATGAAGTCCATCGCCGGTATCAGACAGAAGAAGAAATATTTCTGGGACCTCAACAAGAACGACCATCTGTTCTGGCTGGGTGTCAATATGTCCAGTGAAGCCTTCCTGGGCTTTACCGCTTTCAATACCAAGAAGATTACCGGTAAAGACACGATTGACTTTATCAAATATCGTAATATGACAGCACAGGGCCATCTGGTTGATGACGAACTGTTCGAAGCGGTCCTGGGGAAACCCCTGCCAAAGTAAAAAAGGTTAATTGTTAATTACAAAATCAGAAATAATTAAACGAGGTAGAAATGGAATTCAGGTTATCCAAAGAACATGAGATGTTCAAGCGGTCGGTGCGGGAGTACTGTGAAAAGAATGTTGCGCCGCGTTCCCGGGAGATAGACGAAAAGGAAAACGGGATCCCGGATGATATTATCAAGGGATTAG
>JBKQML010000241.1:0-6989 GCA_052326545.1 Dehalococcoidales bacterium | reverse complement strand
CGACGCTCATCCGCTCGCGACGATAAACTACTAAACAGCTGCGATGTGTATTAATTGTTTATCAAGAATCGTCCGAAAGAATCTATTCGGTTATTTTTTCATCGTAGTTCTCTATATTATTTCTTCTTCTTTATTTTTCCTCTCGTGCAATTCGGCGACCGCTAATATGGCAACTGATTCAGTTAACGGTAGTGTTCGCCTCAATTTGATTTATTATGGTGTTCACACACCTGAGATTGATTCGCTGATTATCAGTACACGGCCACAATACGCGATCGTGAATACAATACACGGACTTTGGGGACAAATCGGTGGTAATAACGTCCTGCAGGACACCGCGTCATATCAAGCCGCCGGTATCAAAGTTATCGGGTATATTACCGCCGGCTATGAAGGCACTCATAGCGATGGTAATATCTCCGCCCAATGGTATAGCCTCGATACCAACGAACAGCTGATTAAAAACATGGCTGAATTGGATGGGGTAAACGGCGTATTTATCGATGAATGCAGTGCTTTCCCTGACCAGAGCGAGAAGAACTATATAACGGCATTGACGGGTCTCGCACACAGTCTTGGTTTGCTTACCTGGGGCAACGTCGGGGAAGCTGATTTCGATTCATGGTACTTTACTGCCGGTGGGTTTGATTTAATGCAGTCCAATGAGGACTGGCACGGTCAGAGCCTTAGCCTGGTGCAAAAAGACTGGGGGTCTCGAATCAGTGTCACGGGAAACATTCCCGGAGAAACTGCCCAGGATGCCTTTAATCTGACCGTCGATACCTGGAAGAAAGGCCTGGCTTATTGCTATATTAGTGATACCGGGTACGATTCGCTCCCTTCATGGTTAGCAGAATATAGTAAACTATTGAAAGCGTACAAAGCTAAATAAAACATATTTTATCATTGATTTTAGCTTCATTGCCGGTTTAGAGAGCGTCTCATTTTTGAAACTTAATTAGGAGATAGTTTTAAGAAGCTCAAGCAACCCAGAACCAATGTAATTAAGCCGGTTGAGATAATAAAAGCCCTGCTTCCAAGAATTGTATTGTTATTTTTTGTAAAAGGATAATTTCTTTTGTAAGATCTTTTAATGCACGAGTAGTACGTTTGTGGCATAATAATGCAATTAGTCCTGTTGAAATGTAGACAATATCGAAAATAATCCCTGATACAAACAATTAACCTTACCTTTACCCGTGGATACTCTACCCACGGTTTAATCGTAATGGTAATCCACCAATGCCGCATTACAGTTTTCAAAAGCGTGAATTTTTTGCCTGTCCACCTGCGGAATATTATCAAGGAACACCATGATTTCTTTCTCGGTATTATAAAAATGGGGTGCCACCCGAATGCATTTGCTGCCGTCAAGCCCTTCTCTCAATGAATTCACAATCCCAAGGCCGTCCAAAGTATTATGCAGTCCTAAAATATCGCATGACTCCGAAGAGAAAGATGTAATTCCGGAACTGGTACCTGGATTATCATCGCCAAATACATTGTAGCCTTTTTCATTTAGCGCCGGTACCAGCATCTTCCTGAAGTGCGTCAACCTGTTTGCGATATTTTTAACTTCTATTTCCAGCAGCAAAGTCAGCGCGGCATGAAGTCCGATAATACCCATGAGGCTGACACAACCGGGCTCAAAACGCTTCGCCGATTCCAAAAAATTAAGGTTGTAGCACACATAATTATGATTGTCCTGAACGCATTTCCAGCCGGCCAAAGCAGGATCAAGCAGGCCGATATTTTCCTTTTTTACGTACAGGATGCCAATCCCAACCGGACCCAACAACCACTTATTTGCACCGGCCGCCAAAAAGTCCACATAAGTGGTATCAATCGGGAAGACTCCAAGGCTCTGTATTGCATCCAGACAAAAGAGGATGTTTCTCTGCTTTAGATAGGCGCCTATTGCCGGAACGTCAATCCTGTAACCCGTTACATAATTAACAGTGGATAAAGATACGAGCCGCGTATTTTTATCCACAACGTTAACAATGTCATTTAGCGTGACAGCTCCATCCTTATTTCTGGGGATAAACTTTACTTGCACCCCTTGTTTCTGGAGATTTAGCCATGGGTAAATATTGGATGGAAAATCGCCGTCGGCTATTACCACGTTATCGCCGGCTTCCCATGAAATCCCGGAAGCAACCAGGCTCAATCCCAACGAAGTGGAAGACACAAAAGCAATCTCATCCGCTTCTGCCTCCAAAAGTTTAGCCGCATACTGTCTGGTCTCAGTTTCGGCATCGGCATACAGATATTCCCATTGTCCTTCCTCAGAAACACGTTGCACATATTCATTAATCGCGGTTGCCGTCCTCTTTGGAAAAGGTGACATCGCTGCATGCGCTAAAAATATTTTTGTTGCGGTAATCGGAAATTCTTTAGTTCTCAAATCAGGATTATCAAGTAAACTTTTTATATCCATCGTATTACCCTTTTCGCTCATTTAAATTTTATTCCAAAGCTTTTTGTACCAGTCGATGGTTTCCTGCAAACCATCTTCCAGCGATACTGAAGGCTTCCATCCCAGCATGTTGCGCGCTTTCGTGGTGTCAAGGCATTTGAAAACCGGCGTTGTTTTTTTCGGCCCGTGAAAGGCCGGTTCTCTTTCCTGTCCGTCATAAAGACGGCTGATTAATTTCACCAGGTCCCTGACGGATATCGGATTTCCGCCTCCGAAATTGAAAGCCTCACCTGCTGCCGTGTCGATATTTTCTGCCACCGCTAGATACCCTCGCGTCATGTCATGGATATTCAAATAATCAAAAGTCGATGTCCCGTCATCGCGTGGGCCGAAATCGAAAGGATGGCCGTGAATTAATCCCCCGATCGTGGTCGGCACGATCGTACTGAAATTGGTATTCCCCGGTCCGTAAGTGTTAATGAATCGGCAGACGGCCGCTTTCAATCCGAATGTCCTGGCGTAGCACCGCACCGCGATATCCCCCGCCACCTTTGACGGCGTATAAATATTTGCGGCAATCAGCGAAGGGTGGTCTTCTTTAATTGGTTCATGCTCGGTGGTGGTGCCGTAAAACGCACCGCTCGAGGCGAAGACCAGGGTTTTGGCGTACGATGAAGTGCGCATTGCTTCCAGTACCGCGTAAGTTCCCATTACATTTACCGAAAGTGACTCATAAGGGCGGGTCATAAAAATCGGCACTACAGGTTGGGCTGCCAGGTGGAAAATCGTGTCAATCTGAAAACGTTCCAGGCTGGTTTTCAGTAAATCCATATCCCTGACATCGCCGTAGAAATAATGCACCTGGTCGGCGAGTCCCGCCAAGACTAAATATGAATTGGTCGGTGTTTCCCGGTCCATCACATAAACACGAGCACCCCTTTTCAGAAGCTGTTCGCATAAATGTGAACCCCCAAAGCCATAACCCCCGGTCACTAGGCACCTTTTTTCCCCCCAGAATTCTTTGCCCTTTTCTTCCACTTAATTCAACCTCCTGAATCAGTATTTTTGTCTAATATGTACACTCGGAGCAACTGATATCCAGTATTATATCGCCGGATAAATATTGTTTGTAAAAATCATTCATTAAGGTATTATTGATAAATCCTATAATTTAGTTTGGCTTTTAATTCCTGAGATGTATATTTGTATCTTTACATAGTTCAGGAATTGAAAATACGTATATTTAAATTGTTAGTCAGCAAATATATGATGGCATCGATAAGTAGCGATACTTATTTGTCATTGTATATACTACTTACTTGTGTTTTTCGTATCTGTTTTGCTATGTATTATCAAAAAAAAGAGGTGTATACTTAATATGAAAAGGGTAAGTATGTACTTAAAGAAAAATTTCTGGTGCCTTCTGCGGGGGTGGAAAATGGGAAAAAGTAATCCTACCAGGGTTGTTCTGGCGGACGACCATGTTATTGTCCGGGAAGGTCTCCGGAAATTACTGGAAGAATCCGATATTCAGGTTATCGGTGAAGCTTCAGATGGACTGGAGGCTGTTAAGTTAGTGGAAACGCTACAACCCGATTTTTTGATTTGCGATATTAATATGGGAGCGATGAATGGACTTGAAGTTACCAGAAGAATCGCCAAGCAATTCCCGCAAATTAAAATAATTGTTCTGTCGATGTATGGTGATGACAGTTATGTGATTGAAGCTTTACGGGCCGGCGCTATTGCCTATGTGCTTAAAGGGTCTTCCTCAACCGACTTGCTCCAGGCAATTCAAGATGCTCTTGTTGGAAAACATTATTTGAGCTCGAGTCTCTCCGAGCGTGCTATCGGGAATTATATACAAAAGGTAACATCTTCATCTCCCGAGCCTTTCGATACGCTCAGTATTCGAGAGAGAGAAGTCATGCAAATGGTCGTTCAGGGGATGACGAGCGCCGAAATTGGCAAAAAATTGTTTATCAGTCCCCGGACGGTTGATATTCACCGCGCTAACATTATGCGTAAACTTGGTTTGCGGACGCGGATTGATTTGGTACAAATAGCGCAGCGTCAGGGAATTTTACCTCCTGAATTTGAAATAAACAAAGACTAATTATAAGCGATTGTCACATCAGTAAATTTCTCTTTAAGTGATAATCACACGCTATTTATAACAGGATGTTATTGCTTTCAACTTTTCTTTATATATTTGTAATCTTTTAGCCGCTAATTTTATAATTTTTTAACTATCCGCGTGTTATTATTCTCTTGGTTTCTTATACGTATCCCGCTACGATATAACACAAAAAGGGGATGTATACCAGCATGAAGAATATGAAAACAGACCGAAAAAAGTTTTACCTGATTTTCTCTTTATTAATTGGGCTGGTTTTACTGGCTACTACATGTACATCCGTTTCTCCTTCGACTACCAACAATACAGGTGAAATTGAAGCCACCGAATTTAATGGCACAAAATTGACTCCCATCAGCTCACAGAATAATAATGCGCTCGCCGGAACACAAAATATTAATCCGGCAACTTATACACTGACGATTGATGGTTTGGTAGACCATCCTCTAACTCTCACTTATGCCGATCTACAGGCTTATCCCCAGATATCTCAGCTTCAGACTCTGGAGTGCGTCGAAGGATGGAGTTTTACGGCGGAATGGACGGGGCCTTCTCTGAGCGCCATTTTCGCCGCAGCCGGGGTACAGCCGTCAGCGACCATTGCTATTTTTTATACGACAGATGACCCCAATGGATACACTTCGCTCGATTTGAGTTACATCGATGACAACGATATCATTATTGCCTTGAAAGATAATAATATCACTCTCACTGCTGACCGAGGATGGCCTTTCCAGGTCGTGGCCGCCGGGAAATACGGCTATAAATGGGCTAAATGGGTAACACGAATTGAATTGTCGTCCGATACAAACTTCCGTGGTTACTGGGAAAGCAACGGCTATAACAACGACGGGTCTGTTACCGGTCCCGCCGGACAATAATAAAAAACAAGGATAATTAATATGAAAGAGAATCCTTTACGGAAATTGGAAGCATTCGGGCAATCGATTTGGCTGGATTATATTCAACGCAATCTGATTTTCAGCGGTGAACTGAAGCAACTAATCAAAGAAGATAAAATCAAAGGGATTACTTCAAATCCTTCTATCTTCGAGAAAGCTATTTGCGGGTGCCATGATTATGATGCGGATATTCAATCAATGGTGCTTGAGGGGAAAGACGTCGATATGATCTATGAAATTCTCAGCCGGCAGGACGTTCAGAGCGCCGCTGATGAATTCAGGCCGCTTTATGATACAACCGAAGGAATAGATGGTTATGTTAGTCTTGAAGTCAATCCCCACCTGGCGCATGACACCGGGGAGACATTAAAGGAAGCACGACGGTTATG
The DNA here is from genome assembly GCA_052326545.1 of Dehalococcoidales bacterium. Taxonomy (GTDB): domain Bacteria; phylum Chloroflexota; class Dehalococcoidia; order Dehalococcoidales; family Fen-1064; genus Fen-1064. The sequence continues at coordinate 1,142 of JBKQML010000241.1, read as the reverse complement.
GGCAATGTTAAACCGACCGAACGTCTTAATCAAGGTGCCAGCTACCGAAGAGGGTCTGCCAGCGATCAGGCAACTCATCGACGAAGGGATTAATGTTAACGCGACATTACTTTTCGGCATTCCCCGTTATCAGGCAGTAGTGGAAGCTTATCTCGAAGGACTCGAAGCGCGCTTAATCCGGCGAAAGCCGATAAGAACTGTAGCTTCGGTGGCCAGTTTCTTTATCAGCCGGATCGATACCCTGGTGGACCCGATGCTGGATAAATGTATGGCTCAAGGAAATGAAAAAGCGGAACTAGCGAAAACATTACACGGGCAGATTGCCATTGCCAGCGCGAAAATCGCCTATCAGAATTATCAGGAATATTTTAGTAACAGCCGGTTTAAAAAATTAGCGGCTAAAGGAGCGCATCCCCAACGTTTGCTCTGGGCCAGCACCGGCACTAAAAATCCACAATACAGCGATATTAAATATGTTGAAGCGCTCATCGGACGTGACACGATAAATACACTACCGGTAGAGACGCTAAACGCTTACCGTAATCACGGCGAACCTGAGGATAGAATTGGACAGGAAACAACCAAAGCCCGCTGGATGCTGGATAAATTACCGGAATTAGGAATCTGCGTCGGAGATATTACGCAACAACTTGAGAATGAAGGCGTGGATAAATTTAATAACTCTTTCGATAAGTTAATGAGCACCATACAGCTGGCCACACGAAAGTAAAACAGATAATTTTTCAGCTGATATTTATTTCATCAAGCTGCTGGACTACAACGTCTGCTCCTACCAAATCTTGTATTCCGCAGGTATTAGTAACGGCAATGCAATACATTCCTCCGCTTTTCGCGGCGCTGACGCCTGCGGCTGCATCTTCGATGACGACACAATTTTGAGGCGGAACTCCGAGTCTGTCCGCAGCCGCTAAAAATCCCTGCGGGTTGGGTTTCCCCTTGGTGACATCTTTTCCGGTAATGAATAAATTAAAAAAGGTATTTATGTGAAGTTCTTCCGTAATTAAACTGATGTTCTCCATCGTCGCCGAAGAAACGATAGCCAGTTGAAATTCAGCCGCCGCCAGTGATTTTATCATTTCAACCACAAAAGGAAACGGTCGGATATTGCCCTTTATGTGTTT
>JBKQML010000240.1:0-5062 GCA_052326545.1 Dehalococcoidales bacterium | reverse complement strand
CATTTCGGCGATTTCAAAATAAGCGGCCAATTTGGCATTCAAATCCGCCAGCACATTTTTCTCCAGACCGCGAATCACGCGGTGCGGCGCCAGGATAATCAGGCCGGGGTCGGCGAAATCCACCAGCGTCGTCATCACAAAATTGACGGCCGCGTCGGGGGTGATGCGGCTGTCGGCGGCCATTTGCTCGCGGCTGTACATCAGCGCGCTGGTATAGCGGTGGTGCCCGTCGGCCACATAAAAAGGCTGCTTACTCAGTGCATAGGCAATGCGGTTGACCACGGCCTTGTTCGAAATCGCCCAGACCTTGTGGCGGTCGCCCTCGGGGATGGTCACGTCAATGACAGGTTCCTTTTGCGTCTCGGCGGCCAGCGTGTCGGCGATGACGCGGTCGGGGTCCTGATACATCATCAGCACGGGGCTGGTGTTCACTTTCAGGGTTTTCAGCAGGTTCTGCCGGTCTTCTTTGGCGGCGGCGAAAATCTTTTCGTGGGGGCGGATGATGCCTTTCTCCCATTCTTCCAGGCGGACGCGGGCGATGATGCCGCGGCGTATGCCGGCTTTGCCGTTGAGGCTGAAATAATGCTCGTCGAGGTAGATGGCGGGAGCCTGTTCCGGCAACAGGATTTTCTTATCCAGCCAGTCGGCGAGAGTGGCGGCGGTGCGGGTGTATTTGTTGTTGAAAGGAGAATCGCCGGACGACGTTTTGGCGTCTTCCAGGCGGATGAAATTAAAGGGGCTGCGGAAATGCAAATCGTCGTGCAGCGCGGTGGAAATGACGTCATAAGGCGGACAGATGACTTTGGCGATGTCTTTGACGATGGATTGATTGTAGCGCAAGCCGGCGAACGGTCTGATTTCTGCCATGGTTTTGCCCCCGGAAATAGATTTGTGATTGAGTTCCACTAATAAGTGTACTGTAAATCACAATCAGGGCACAAGTGCCGCGGCTTTGACGCGATTACAAGGTTACAGGTATAATTAGCGTGAAATTAGAATGCGTTTTGATTCTTTTTTCCGGCAGGCGCCTGTAGCTCAGCTGGATAGAGCATCAGTCTTCGAAACTGGTGGTCGAGGGTTCGAATCCCTCCAGGCGCAGTACCAATATTTCCCCTATCTCCCGTAGAAGAATCTGGGCGGCCTTAACTCCAGCCAGACATCGTCGCAGGCTTTCGCTTCTACGGGGCTTAGTTTGACGTCCAGCGCCCCCAGGTTCTCGGCCAGCTGCGCCGCGGAGGAAGCCCCCACAATGGCGGAAGTAATCCCCGGATTACCGAGCACCCAGGCGAGAGCAAACTGCGCCATCTTGCGGTTGTTAGCCGCGGCGATTTTTTTGAGTTGTTCGACCGCAGTGAAATTGACCGGCGACCAGTAGCGTTCGTAGTAATTTTTATTCTGACTGAACCTGGTTTCTGCCGCGGGTGGTTGATTACCGTTGTGCTTACCGGTCAGCAGTCCCCCTGCCAGCGGATTATAGACGACCACCCCGACACCTTCATCGGCGCAGGTCGGCAGGAGTTCGGTCTCGATATCGCGGGTGATGAGATTGTAAACAGGTTCGATACAATCGAACCGGGCCAGATTATGCTGTTCGCTGGTTGCCAGCGCCCGGACCAGTTGCCCGGCGCGGTAATTGGAGCAGGCAACATAGCGCACCTTGCCCTGGTTGACCAGATAATCGAATGCCCGCAGCGTTTCTTCAATCGGAGTGGTATAGTCCGGGGTGTGGGCATAGTAAATATCGAGGTAATCCGTTCCCAGCCGCCGCAGGCTATTTTCGATGGCTTGCAGGATATGTTCGAGGGAGAGTCCGGAATCGTTGGGGCCGGGACCCTGGCGGTTAGCCACTTTCGAGGCCAGCACCACCTGATGCCGCTTGTTTTTCAGGGCTTTGCCGACAATCTCTTCCGAGCGGCCGCCGGTATAGCCGTTGGCAGTATCGAAGGAGTTGATGCCTTTTTCGAACGCCAGGTCAATTATTTTATTGGCTTCAGCCTCGTCTACCTGCTGCCCGAAGATCATCGTGCCCAAGGTAATTTCGGAGATTTTTAAACCTGTTCTGCCCATTTTTTTATACTGCATTTTAGACTCCTTTTTGTTGCTTGCTTCCAGCTTAATGGCAATAAAATTAAAAACTAACCCATACAACTATGCACTTTATACACCTCACCCTCTGGCTCCCTCTCCTTTACATTTTGCTCTAAAAGCAAAAGTATTTCGTCCTTCAGCTGAAGGACTCAAGGCGAGGGAGGAGGTAACTTAGAGGGGCTGCGCCCCTTATACATTTGCTCCGAACTGCACCGCAAAGTATACATTACTGCGTAAGTACCGAAAATGGCTCTACGACTGCAGTCTACGGACTCAGACCTTACTTAAAACGGACGAGGCGGGCGGGTTACAAACCCGCCCCTACAATTTTGTCTGGATTCCTGTACATTCATTTCTACGCTGCGCTTCGGCCTTCGGCGTATAGAAATTATCACTCTCTTTCAATCTCTCTACGTTCGCTTCGCTCAGTACCTTCGGCCTGAGAGGGAGGGAGATTAGCTATTATCCTTACACTAACTCCCGTAGAAAACACGCGGGGGACGGAGTTCCTGCCAGACTTCGTCGCAGGCTTTCTTTTCTTCATCGGTGAGCTTGATATCCACCGCTTTGACGTTGTCCTCGAGCTGTTTGGCCGAAGAAGCCCCGACAATCGCCGAGCTGACGACCGGGTTGTTGATAATCCAGGCCAGGGAGAATTGCGTCAGTGTCCGGCCGTGCTCTTCGGCGACTTTCTTCAGCGCCGCCACAGCCCGGAAATTGGCCGGCGACCAGTATAGTTCCTGCTCCCTTTTGCCTGTCCTTTCCCGCCCGAAGCGGTTATCCGCCGGCGGTGGTTGGTTCAGGTCGTATTTTCCGGTCAAAAAACCGGCGGCCAGCGGGTTAAAAACCGTCACGCCGACACCCTCGGCGGCGCAGCAGGGCAGTAATTCATATTCGACATCGCGGGTGAGCAAGTTGTAAACCGACTGGATACAGTCGAACCGGGCGAGGTTGTTTTTATCGCTGACCCAGAGCGATTTCGTCAGCTGCCAGGCGCGGATGTTGGAGCTGGCGACATAGCGCACTTTCCCCTGCTGCACTAATTGATCAAAGGCGCGCAGCGTCTCCTCGATGGGGGTGGAATAATCCGGAGTATGCGCATAATAAATATCCAGATAATCGGTATCCAACCGTTTCAGACTGGCTTCAACCGCCTGGACAATATGCTCGCGGGAAAGGCCCGAATCGTTGGGGCCGCGGCCCTGCTTGTGACCGACTTTGGTGGCCAAAACCACTGCCTGCCGTTTATTCTTGATGGCTTTCCCGACAATTTCTTCGGACTTGCCGCCGGTATAGGCATCGGCGGTATCAAACATATTGATGCCTTTATCGAAGGCCGTGTCCAGGATTTTAATCGCTTCGGCTTCATTGACCTGGGTGCCGAAAAACATTGTCCCGATACCCATCGCGGAAACTTTGAGGCCGGTCCGGCCCATTTGTTTGTATTGCACTTTAAAGCTCCTTTTAGATAATCCGACAAAATGTTCACTTAGAAGGACTTAGATAAATCTCCTTTAATCCCTCTTTCGCGAAAGAGGGAGAAGTGCATCGTTCTTTATCAGTAAATATTTCGCCAGCACTTTGTCTCAAGTTTACTCTAAAAACAACGTTTGAATCAAGCACCACAGGGAGGAATTGGGGATAAATAATACAATCAGTGGCATCGTACCGTCGGTAGGGGAGGGTTTAGTCGCAGACGTAACCCTCCCGCCCCGGTCAGTCCTAGAGGGGGATTTAAGATACATTCGTCCTTCAGCTGAAGGACTCAGTACGACATTGTGATTTGTACATTCACCCCGTCGAAAATGGGGTTCAGTATGACATTGCGATGTCAGATTGCCACGACCTTGTTTGGGGATAGGGATAAGGTCTCGCAAAAGAAGCAGGAAATGGATTCCGGACTTCGAGGGAATGACAAAAATGACCTTAGTGAACCACAGGGACCTACGCTGAAGCTCCGGCCTTCGTCTGCGGACTCAGGGTGGTTCAAATTTCGGCATTCGGATTTTGTCTTCATTGTTTGGAATCTGGTGTTTGGATTTTGGAATTTATTAGGCAGGAATAACAAGAGGCGGGCTGTTGTATAATACTTGCAGGTAACATTGTGAAGAAAGAAACAAAATTGACCGTTTGCGAAGCCTATCTGGACATCGAAACAACAGGCCTGTCTCCCGCCGATGGGGAAATCACGGTCATCGGCATTCACATCTGTAATGGGGATGATGAGAATTTTGTCCAACTGGTGGGCCGGGAGATTAACGCGGACAGCATCCTGGATGCCTTGAACGGCGTGCAGGTCATTCACACTTATAACGGCAGCCGCTTCGACCTGCCTTTCATCCGCCGCAAGCTGGGGATCAACCTGGAAGAAATATTCGCCCACCGCGACCTGATGTACGACTGCTGGCGAAATAATTTACGCGGCGGTTTAAAATCGGTGGAATGCCAATTGGGTATCGACCGGGATTCCGTCGGGATTACCGGTTTCGATGCCGTGCGGCTATGGTGGCGCTATGTTGATGCCTTTGACCTGGACGCACTGAACACACTCCTTAAATATAACAAAGAAGATGTACAGAACCTGAAGGTTTTAAAAGAGAAACTGGAATAAATACAAAATAATCAAGAAACAAGTATCAATAGTCAAGGGAAAGCAGTGAAACCTTTTTCAGTTATGATTGAGTTAAATTGAAAGATTTTGTTGCGCCTAATAATGACACAACGACCCACTCCTTAATCCTCGCCCTGTACATTTTACTTTAACAGCAAAAGTATTTCGGCTTCGAGCCTCAAGGCGAGGCATATAAACGAGAAGGAGTGCTATCGCACTCCTTCTTCTGGAGTTTGTACTTAGTCCCGGTCCAATTCCTTTTTCAGCAACTACAAATCAATTCAACGAAAGTTTGGCAACCTAAATATCTTATCGACAAAATATTATGCTTTGGCTTTTTCGGGGGAGCTGAAGAGTTTTTTC
>JBKQML010000239.1:0-6287 GCA_052326545.1 Dehalococcoidales bacterium | reverse complement strand
CTGCGTGTGAAACCGAGGCTACCGGCGCGGAACGCCCGATCTGGACGTTCACCGGATTATGCAGGACTTCTTTAACCAGACGCCGGATGTCATCGGGCATCGTGGCGGAAAAAAGTAGTGTCTGTCTGGGCTGTAAAATGCACTCCATGATTCGCTTGATATCCGGTAAAAAGCCCATATCGAACATGCGGTCGGCTTCATCAATAACCAGAATTTCCAGCCTGGATAAATCAAGCGCCCCGGCATACAGATGGTCCAGTAGCCGCCCCGGACAACCGACGGCAATTTCTGCGCCGTTGCGCAACTTGCGGATTTGCATATCTTTGCCGACGCCGCCGTAAATCGCGACATTCCGTAAGCCGGTTTTCTTGCCTAATTCGGTAAACTGGTCGCAGATTTGTTCTGCCAGCTCACGGGTAGGGGAAATTACCAGGGCACACAGTTGTCCGCGTTTTCCCTGGGCTAATTTGTTTAGTATCGGCAGCGCAAAAGCTGCTGTTTTGCCGGTACCCGTCTGTGCGAGCCCGATCATGTCCCGTCCTTGCATGATTGCCGGAATTGTTTGTTCTTGAATTGGTGTCGGGGTAATGTAGCCGAGCGCATGGACACCGGCCATCACGCTCGGTTGAAAATTGAAAGATTCGAAACTCATTAAACTCCTATAAATTAATAAATGATTGTGTAGAAATAATTGGTTGGATTTTTGAAATTGAAATACATTTTTTGAATTTAGTAAACCTTGTAGTCAGGAATTACCTGACTACAAGGGTCCTCAGCCGTATTAGCGGGTTACTTTGACAGAGCTGTAGCATTCGCGGCAATAAACCGGTCTGCCTTCTCTGGGTTCAAACGGTACTTCGGTTGTTTTTCCGCAGCGTGAACAGGTGGCCGGGAACATCTGGCGTTGCGACTGGTAACTGGCATTATTTCGTGGGGTACCGGTAATGCCCTGACGTTCTTTCCGTGACTGTCGACATGCGGGACAGCGTTTCGGTTCATTGGTATAACCCTTGGATGAGAAAAACTCTTGCTCTTCCACGGTGAATGCGAACGTCGTTCCACAATCAAAGCACTGGATGGACTTTTCTTGAAAACTCATTAGATGACCTCCTCTTTTAATATTGTTAGAGTTCTGGTCATCTATACTATAAAATCTACTTGGATTATAAAAAGCATTAATAACCTAAACTGAAACTATCGTTATTATACAACACCATCAGCGCAATTGCAAAAGTTATGTCTACAAGGCAAGCAACTTTGTTCTATTCTCTGCTATATTATATATATTGTATCTTTCAACGTGCTGAAATCTGTGAATTGGAGAAAAGATGGAAATCGACAAAGAGCTGCGGGACAATGTTCAAACGTTTATCAAGAGTCTGACGAATGCGGGCGATACCGAAATCAAAAAATACATCTCGGAAATTGTCTCGGACAAAAAACTGGAGAAGAGCCTGGCTGAAAAATCAAATTTCGGGGACGGCGAGCAGCCGTTTTCCTATAAAATCGCCGTCGATACCGCCTCCCGCCTGGCGCTGTACGTCCTCTGCCGTACAACAAAGCCAGCCGTGGTAGTGGAAACCGGCGTGGCCAGCGGCACATCATCCTCTTATATCCTCCGCGCCCTGGACAAAAACGCGCAGGGTAAACTTTATTCCATCGATGTTCCCTGGTATACCGTCACCCAGAACTGGAAAGGCGCTTTCCCCAACGGCGTCAAAACAAATCCGATCGAATTGCAGAGCGGTTGGATTATCCCGGACTACCTGCGGGACCGCTGGGAACTGACCATGGGGTTGAGTAATGAAAAACTCCCTTCCCTGTTAAAAAACGTGGGTAAAGTCGATGTCTTTTTCCACGACAGCGAACATTCTTACGCTAATATGGCCTGGGAATTCAAGACAATCTGGCCCGGTTTGAGGGAAAAAGGTGTGATGCTGGTGCATAACGTCGACAAAAATACCGCCTTTGCAGAATTTGAGCGGAATGTCGGCGGGAAAAGCTTTAAATTATCCGGCCTGAATAATGACGACAGAGTAATGTTTATCGGCGGGAAAGCGAAAGGATAGGCATAAAGCTCTTTGCCATCAGAATAATAATCAACTTTATGTAAACTAATATTGATTTACTATTTGTCCCGGTACGGCAGAACTATCACCCGACCGTCGAGCATAACCAGCATGACTTTATCATCAGGCGCAGACTGTATTTCATTGACCAGCCGATCTATCTCTGCTTCAGGTAAAACAGGCAGGTTCGCCCCGGTTTGCCCCACCCGATACAAAGTATGAATTTTAAACCCCAGCTTTGTTTCCAGCCGCAAAGCCAGATCGCCGGCGCGGTCATCGGCCAGCAGCGTTACATTACGGCGCACTACCATTGATTCCGCCCCGCGATGCTGGTCGGCCCGCAGAATCCGCCAGTGGTACCAGAGCAATAACGCTGCCACCACCAGTGTTTGCAAGCCCCACTTTGCATCCCGCAGGAAATTAGCGCTGAAATTGCCGCCCAGCGTGTCCCGCAGCAACTCATAGACAATATTCACCAGGTCAGCGGCCAGCAGCACGATGGCGGCGCCGATAATCACATACAGGAAAATACGGCGCGATAACGCCCGCCACTCGGCGATTCCGCCGGTTTGCACCCGTTTGAGAATGCCGTTCCAGTAGTACAGCCATATCGGCGTGCCCACGAATAACATTGCCAGCGCGACCGAAAATTGATTCCGCCACCAGTCCGCGCCCGCCGTTACCGGCGTGCCGGCTTCCACCAGCAGGCCGAAAAGGATGCTCAACCCGGCAACTGCGGTGGCCAGTCCCAGAAATACCATCAGGTAAAAATAAATCCGCTGCGCCGATTGACGTTTTTCCGGTACCTGTCCGGCCTCTTCCTGAGCCAGCCGCTGATGATAACCCCAGATTGCCAGTCCCACCAGCACCGTCGGGACAGACCAACCGAGAAATTGAAAATATTGGCCGCCGGTACTGCCGCCGAAAATCCAGACAAAGACATGGAACAATAAAATCGTGGCCGCCACCAGGGCGGCAATGGCGCCCCCGGATATTGTCAACAGGTAAAAGTAAACCTGTCGGAGCTTTGAATCAAAATCGTCCCGTGCCATGCGGAACCAATGAAAATACCACGTCGCGGCGCCGAATAGTATCCAGGCGATGCTCCCTTGCGTTGTATTGTTCCAGAATTTGCCGGCCACCAGAACATTTCCCCAGACCGGTAAGTTCACTACTGCCGCATTGATGAGTTGCACCGCACTGATTGCCAACATTACCAGACCAAAAACGGCCAGGATATAAACATACCACCGGCGCAATGTCCCGGCCGCTAACGAAGGATGCCCCTCACCTTCCGATACCCGGTAATGGTAAAACCAGATAATGCCGGCCACAATCATCAGGGCCAATCCGCCCGGGGAAAACGACCCGGCCGGTACCCCGGATATCAGCCACTTCAGAAAATCGGCGGCACTAACAATCATGCAGAAAGCCGACACTAACAAAACAAAATTGAGGAAAAGTTTCCGCATTACCGCGCCGATTTCCGGCTGATTACCGTTGACACGGCGCTGCACTGCCCGCCAGAAGAGCAACCACAGCGGGCCGCCGATGACCGTCATCGCTAACCCGAGGCTCAGCTGCGTTTGATTAAAATTTGTTCCTGCCACCGGTGTCAACTGCGAGCCTTTGACGGCAATGTCAAAAATGAGTTTTATCAAACGCTCGACGCCGGCGGCAAATATTCCCAGGGCCACCAGTGTGACAGCGTAAAACCAGAACCTTCTGATGGTATTCATTTTGACCTCCCTCGCTAGTAAATCCAGTACGTATAGGTTGGGGAAGTGATCAGCCAGGAATTATCCGCTCCGGTTAAGAAGAACTCGATCTGCTGACTGTAGTTTGAACTGTTCATCATGCCGTCCGGATAAGCAGTTTCAATCGTCACGGTGACCGTAGCGTCATGGTCGTTTAGCACGGTATTACCGAGGGCGGCTTGCCAGGAAACTTTAGTTGCGGCCGGATTCCCGTTCTGCGTCAGCCAGTCATTGTAAGATATCATTCCCGGCGTGTCTTGGGAGAAGTAGGTGTAGGCCTGCCGATAGTCATTATTCTGCAGGGCAAGCAAATAACGCTGCACCGTTCCCTGGGGCGTATCCGCGGCCAGCAAGGTGACATTTTTCCCCTGCGTCAACAACACCAGAGCGACCGCAATAACAGCCACCGCTCCGATGCTAATGGCAAAGCCAACCAACCAGCGGCGTGATGAATTCATCGGCGTTACCTCCGGGACGTATCACCAATGCTAATTCACAATGTCACCTATTGTCAATATTGCCGATGTCAGTACTTTACTGCGCTTCAACCATACGTCTGCGTACTTCGGTCTTATTCGTTTTGTAAAAAGTGCATTTTTCTATAGCAACGGAAACGAATATTTTTGGATTTTCGGGTATGCGGAAGCACTCTGCGTCTCGGAACTGACGTGAGGCGATTCAGGGTTTTTCCCCAAATTGGAATGACTCTGTACATTTGCTGCGCAAAGTACCTTCGGCCGAATTGGAGGATGAAATTCCCTGCACGGTCCCCCGGATAAATCCCTCTGTATCTCCCTTTTTCGAAAGGGAGTGTGGGTCAGTTTTTTCAGGGGGAGATGCCGGTCTTGATTTCAGCAAGGGAAAATTCCCTTATTAGCCCTTTATTGGGCGCTCAGGAGCTGGATTCTGACGAGCCTAGCCGTTGCGTCTACCAACCCGGGAAGACTGTGAATAAGGAGTGTCCGAGGCCTGCGTTGCCGCCTTAGTCGTATAGTTCGCACCGGTTGAAAAGCATCGAACGTTCTCTGTGTTCAGATACTTCCTTACCGGGAACCCCTAAAGCCGTTTTACATGGGCATTTCCAGAATGCCCAACCGGCCCCGGCGGCGAGAATCATGACGGAGCGTTCTACGTACGCGCTCAAAACGATAATGATATTATATGACAGATTATTAGCGGGCTGTCAAGGGGATTTTGTCACGATTTTACAGAGAGATGACAGCTAACTGCGGTCAGCAATCAGTTTTTCGAAATTATCACTCTTCCTACATTTACTTCGAAATATTTGGTTACGAAGTGAAGTACCTTGTCAATCCCTTTCCAGTCGTGCCTCCGGGACCATGGCCTGAAAGGGAGGGAAAAAAGATATTGAGTATAGGCAGAGACGCCTGTACAACTATATTCGCTGCGTAACGGATAGCAGCATCATAGTTTTGCCATTGGTATATATATTCAGGGAAATAATATTACTTGCGGGGCAAGTCAGGCAATTATTCGCGCTGTAACCGCGGTTAAGGTGAGAAAATCGGCGGCGGTTTGACTTGTTTTACGGTTACTTTTATCGTAGAATTTATGAGTGGCGCAAATGTCCCAGTAGCTCAGCTGGATAGAGCGGCTGCCTTCTAAGCAGCGGGTCGTGGGTTCGAATCCCACCTGGGATACCACAGTCTCAAGGGGGGTCGCTGCTTTTACGCCAGCGGGTCTTGCCCCCGCCGTCCAATGTCGTCAAATGTCGCCATAATCTTGCCAAAAACCGTTTAGACTATCCTTATGGGGATAGACAAATGGTAACCTTTAAAGACGGCTTAGACGCCTACCAGATCTGCGCCAGGGCTGAAGCAAAAAGTCCAAAAACGATCAGGTGGATATTGTGCAGCGTTAAATACTTCACAAACTTTGTTGGCTCAACCAACATTGATATGTCCACGGTCACTGCCGATGATTACCGCCGCTTTGTCATTTACCTGCAGGGCGCCACCAAGTTTCCCAATCATCCTTTTACGCCTCCCCAATCAGGTCAGCTGTCACCCGATTCCATCAATAACTATGCCCGAGGCGTCCACGCATTCTATGGATTTCTCGCCGGCCAAGGAATGATAGACACTAATCCTCTGGAGAAAGTAAAAATACCGAAGGCGCCGGAACGGGTGGTTCCCACATTTTCCGTAAGACAGTCCGAAACACTACTAGCCCAACCGAACAAGCAGACTGACACTGGATACCGCGACTATGCCCTTATACTCACTTTTCTCGATACCACGGCCAGGCTTTCGGAAATTGCGAACCTCGATATCGAGGATGTCGACCTGGAAAATGGGTACCTGAAAGTGATGGGGAAAGGCGGCAAAGAGCGATACATTCCATTCGGCAACAAGGTTGCCAAGGCGCTGCTTAAATACAAGCTGAAGAACCGGCCACAACCCGTGGGTACGAACCGGTTCTGGTTGACGAGCAAAGGACG
>JBKQML010000238.1:0-26996 GCA_052326545.1 Dehalococcoidales bacterium | reverse complement strand
TGCCCGCGTTCCTACGGCGCAAACAAACCAAAAAGCGGTTAACTTTGCGCAAGAACACAATCTGCCTGGTACGGCAGGCAGTGATGCTCACTCTATCGCCGAAATTGGCAGTGTTGCCGTGGAATTAAACGACTTTAATAGTCCCCCAGAATTTCTTGCCGCGCTAAAGGCCGCAAAAATCGAGGGAAAACGCGCCAGTCCTTTCATCCACTTCAATAGCACTGTGGCCAAGATTAAAAAGATATTTTGAGACCTGAGCGGCGGAGATCCTTCTCTTCGCTCAGGGTAACTATCTGCTTTTTCGGATTTCTTCCAGGTTCGCCTTGGCCGTGGGCGCTAATATGAAAATTTCATTCAGCTTTTCGCAGGGATAATCACGGCAATACGCGCAATTCTTCATCCGTCTTTCTATCCCGCACTTCCTGATTTCGCAATTGCTACAATGACTCCAAAGCACTCCACCTTCTGACAAACATCCGTCACAATTCATTTCTTCCGGTTTTATTGTGCGTCCGTGTCCGTATAGTTTAGACCACTTCTCTGCCGCTGCTTTTCTCTCTTTCGTAGTCATCTTGTTTCGATTTGGCGGAAAGGCGTCACATCCGGTACAGGATAGTCCGCAAAAGGCAATCACTTTCTCCACTGCCTGGCTCCTATTTATTATTTAACTAATCGAGGTCCCAAAAAAGATGCATTATTACGATATTTGCTGTGTAAAATACTTCTTGCTTCCCGTTTGACGCTGGTAACTACTGCTCCTCCGGCAGAAAGAGAAATAATCACCAGGGTTAATTTATACCGTCATTATCTGCTTATTCTGATTTCTTCCAGCGTAGCCCTGGCTGCCGGCACCATGGTAAAGAACTTGTCCAGCTTTTCGCAGGTGTAATCAGCACAATACGCACAATTTTTTACCTTCTTTTCCTGTCCGCACTTTCTGATTTCGCAAATGCTGCAATAACTAAAATTCAATTTTCCCTTTGACGTGCATCCGTAACAATTTATCTCTTCCGGGTTGATCGTGTTACCAAATTGCTTGGACCATTCTTCGGCCTGTTTTTTTCTGAGATTATTATCATTGTTTTTAGTGGACAGATAAGCGCCGCAGTCGCTACAGACCAACCCGCAATACGAAATCATTTTCTCCACTTTGTGCTCCTGTTGTTAAGTTTTTGAATCACATTTCCGGAAATTGCGTACATATGTTCTATTATATTACCATTTTGAAAACTATTGTCAAGAGGTTTTATTGTATTTAAACAAAAAAGAGAGGGAGTTTTTAAACTCCCTCTCTTTACTTCATTCAGAACTCAAGACTGTACGCTTGGACTATTTCTTCGACTTGGTGTCTTTAGCAGGTTTCGCCAGAATCTCATCGATCATACCATATTCTTTGGCCTGCTGGGCTGTCATGAAATAATCACGATCCATGTCATGGACAATCTTATCCACAGGCTGTCCGGTCTGCCTAACAAAGATATCGCGAATCAAATCCTGCATCCGCATAATCTCACGCGCCTGGATTGCCACATCCGCTGCCTGACCCTGAGCGCCGCCCATTGCCTGATGGATATGAATGGTAGAATTTGGTAGGGCATAACGCTTGCCCTTGGCACCTGCGCACAATAAAACCGTACCCATACTGGCCGCCATACCTACGCAGATCGTGGATACTTCCGGCCGGATTAGTTGCATGGTATCGTAAATTGCCAGCCCAGCGCTGATAACGCCGCCGGGAGAGTGAATATACAGACTGATATCTTTATCGGGGTCTTCCCTGTCAAGGAATAAAAGTTGTGCAATAATCAGATTCGCGATCTGGTCGTTAATCGGGGTTCCCAGAAAAATAATCCGTTCGCGTAATAGTAAAGAGTAGATATCGAAAGCCCTTTCTCCCCGGGTGCCGCTCTCGATAACCATCGGGATAACATTCATTGGATCCATATTCATTTTTAAGCCTCCTTCTTTACTTCTTTTTCACTCCGGGCTATTTCTGTCAGACGCTGGATAGTTTTACGGGCAACCAAGGTGTCTTCAATTGATTCATGATTCCGCTGTGTCTCTAAAGCCTTGCGGAGTTCGTCCTTGTCCCCGGAAGACATTTGCACCATTTCTTCTATTTCGGCGTCGATTTCCGCGTGGTCAACCGTTATTTTCTCCTGCTCCGCAATCTTGCCGACTACCAGTGATTCCGCCACGCGTTTGGTCGATGACGGTCTCAATTCTTCCCGCAACTGGTCGACTGTCTTGTTGATACTCTTCAGATACTCATCGATATTCTGCCCTGAGTTCTGAATATACCTCAAGCTGCGTTCCAGAGAGCGCTCGACTTCCATATCCACCAGCACAGGCGGATACTCCACCTGGCTCAAAGCCGTTGCCGCTTCGACTACTTTATCTTCGAAATCACGTTTGCATCTATCCCCGACTCTCTTGGTTAAGTCATCGGTAATTTTCTGACGCATCGTCTCTACAGAAGTGATGTCAGAACCAAGCAGTTTCGCAAATTCATCGTTGACTTCCGGCAGTTTTTCCTGCTTGATCTCAATCATTTTGACTTTAAAAGTTGCTTCATTGCCCTGTACTTCTTTCTGCGGATAATCGGCCGGGTACTGGAGTTTGAATTCTTTGTCTTCTCCCTTTTTCATCCCGACTAATTGATCGGCAAATCCGGGTGCCGGTGAGAGCGTCCCCGCCGTTACCTGATATTGTACGCCCTTCTGATTGACGAAGGGTTCGCCTTTCATCGTACTCTCTACATCGATTGTTACCAGGTCATTCAGTTCAGCTACGCGGTCTGCAGCTTCCCAGGTGGCATGCTGGTGCCGTAATTGTTCAACGACTGAATTTATCATTTCATCGGTTACTTCAATTGGATTCGGCTTTAAGTCAATCGTTTTATAATCCCCGACATTCACCACCGGTTTGAGCGGAACAATGACTTTCAAAACGACCGGTTCTTCGCTCTCTAAATCAAGTTCCGGTTCCGCCACGGGCTCTAAATTTTGTTCCTTTACAGCTTTCTTGTAAACATCGGGCACCAGGTCATCCAGCATTTCATGGAATAACTCGTGTTTCCCGAAGTGGCGCTCAAAGACTGCTCTCGGCGCATTTCCCCGGCGGAATCCGGGAACGTTTACTCTTTTTACCAGCCTGTGATAAGCTTTCTCAGTTGCGACCTCAACTTCAGATGGTTCGACTTCGATTTTTAAATATGCTTGACGGTTTTCTGTTTTTTCGTTAGTTACTTTCAATCTTCTCTCCGGGTATAGTTTTAATCGTCACTCAGACGTATATGTAACTCTTTAAGCTGTTTCTCTCGAACTGCCGACGGGGCTTCCAGCATCATATCCACAGCATTCTGGTTTTTCGGGAACGCCATCACATCGCGAATGGTTGTCTCACCCGCCAGCATCATCACAAAACGATCGATACCGATCGCCACACCACCGTGGGGCGGTGCGCCATATTCGAAGGCATCCAGTAATGTGCCGAATTTGTCCTGGACGTCGGCATCATCATAGCCGAGCAAACGGAATACTTTTCGCTGCATGGCCGCGTTATGAATACGAATACTGCCGCTGGAAAGCTCGACGCCATTACAGACGATATCATAATGTCGGGCGCGCACCTTCTGAGGAGCCGTATCCAGCAGCGGAATATCTTCTACCATCGGGGAAGTAAAAGGATGATGTTCCGGCGCCCAATGCTTTTCCTCATCATCCCACTGGAATAACGGGAAATTCAGCACAAAAGCGATTGCCATCAGATTGGGATCGGCTAATTTCAGCCGCGCGCCCATTTCTTTCCGTACTTCGCCGAGGGCTTTGTCCACTACTTTCGGAGCACCGGCCACCGCCAGTATTAAATCGCCCTGTTTGGCGGACAGGAGCGCCGCGATTTGTTTGATTTGTTCGAGGGTCATATGTTTGGCGGCTACTGATTTAACCGTATCCATCGTGAGACTGTTTAAATCGCCTGCGGCCGTCCCCAATGCAAAAGTCAGCAGACCGCCCGCCCCATAACCCTGCGCGAATTTATTCAATTCTTCCAGCTGGCTGCGGCTGTAACCGGCGCAACCGGCAGCGCATATTGCTTTTACTTTTCCGCCGCCGGCAATAACTTTCTGGAAAAGGGCAAATTCCGTTTTTGCCACAATCTCCGTGATATCTTTCATCTCCATCCCAAACCGCAAATCCGGTTTATCGGAACCGTACTTTTCCATCGCATCCTTGTAACTGATGCGCGGGAAGGGAGAGAGCACCCGTTTTTCCGGTTTGACCGCTTTAACCAGCTTGGTCAGCAGCTCTTCCATCAGTTTCAGAATATCTTCTTCTTCGATGAAGCTCATTTCGACGTCAAGCTGCGTATGTTCCGGTTGACGGTCAGCCCGGCTGTCTTCATCGCGGAAGCACTTGGCAATCTGGAAATATTTCTCGATACCACCCACCATCAGCAACTGTTTTAGCTGCTGCGGCGATTGCGGCAGAGCGTAAAACTGACCGGGATACAACCGGCTGGGGACAAGATAATCGCGCGCCCCTTCCGGTGTGCTCTTGACCAGAACCGGCGTTTCCACATCCAGGAAGCCCTTATCATGGAAGAATTCCCGCATAAACCTGACGACATTATCACGTAGAATCAGGTTCTTCAACATCCGTTCGCGTCTCAGGTCGAGATAGCGGAACTTGAGGCGGACGTTTTCATCGACGTCAGAATCCTCATTGATATAAAAAGGCGGTGTTTTGGAGGTGTTCAGGATTTCAGCCTCACTGACAATAACCTCAACCTCACCGCTGGGCAACTTCAGATTTTCCGTACCTGCCGGCCTGAGCATAACCTCACCGGTGACTTTGAGGACAAATTCACTGCGTACCTGTCCGGCAATTTCATGACACTTTTTGGATATCTGCGGATTAAACACCACCTGGGCGATACCGGTTCTATCCCGGAGGTCGATGAATATCAGCTCGCCGTGGTCGCGGCGGCGGTCTACCCAGCCGGCCAGCGTGACTTTGGTACCTTTCAGGTTCTTTTTTAATTCGCCACAGTAATGGGTCTTTAACAAGTGCTAATCCTCCGCCGAAATCTTCATGTTTCAGCTTTAAGTATACCTGATGTTAAGGTTGATAGGCAACATTTGAGATAAGAGCTTGCAGCAGTCAGTGGCAAGCTTTCAGCCCGTATTGCTGCGTGAATTCACTATTACTGCAAGCCCACCGCAGGTAACCGGTTGGGGGATACCGTATGAGCATGATTTAATTTGACAAAGTCACAATTTGTAAATTATCATGATGCCAGATAATAGTAATCTTGATCCGACCATGAATCTACTGTTATGCAAAGGAGCTGCCAATGATAAAAAACAAATTCCTGCCGGTGTTTCTGCCTGTCCTGGCGGTCACCGCATCGTTATTAAGCAGCTGTAGCGGAGGCCAGTCAACATTGCCGGGAACAACATCAACAGCAACCAAGACAACAACTACCGGAATTGCAGAAGCCCTGACCGGCAAAATTGCATTCGAATCGTATCGCGACAGCGGCGATGATATGAATACAGAAATTTATACGATGAACCCTGACGGCAGTAATCAAAAACGCATCACACCTTATACTGACGGCGGATTGGAAGATAACGATCTAAATCCGGTCTGGTCCCCGAACGACTTAAAAATTGTATTTTCTTCGTGGATGGACGGTAATATTAATCTCTACGTTGTTAATTCTGATGGAACAGGAGAAAAGCAATTGACATCTGTGGGTATCGACGTGTGGGCAGCTTTCCCCTCGTGGTCACCGGATGGGACTAAAATCGCTTTCGCATCTTACAGGACCGGACAGGCGCAGATTTATATTATGAATTCTGACGGCAGTAACCAGACCCTTCTCACTAATGCAAAGAATCCTTATGACGGTGACACCCTGAGTTTCACCTATTCCAATTGGTCACCCGATGGTAGTAAAATTCTTAGCGATAACGGCTGGGCTGTTTCCGGCCCTGTCAATGATGAAGGCGGAGTTTATGTGTTTTCTACGAATACCGGCGGCTATACACAATTAACCCATAACACCGACGACAAAAACGCAGTGTGGTCGCCTGACGGTAGTAAAATTGCCTTCTTTCGTACGGATTCCAATGCGCCTGATAGCAGTGGTGATATTTATGTAATGAATAGTGATGGCAGCGGTTTGACCAAATTAACCGAAGGAGACAACAATCCTACATGGTCGCCTGACGGCAGTAAAATTGCCTTTACCTCTTCGAAAGGCGGTAATGGAACACAATTGTATTCAATTTCTACCGATGGAAGTGAAGAAATAAACCTGGTGAATTCTCTAAACGATGCAGGAACTTCCCTGACTCCTTCCTGGTCGCCTGACGGGAAAAAGTTAGTATTTGAATACGAAAGTGAGATATATTTTGTCAATAGCGATGGCAGTGGATTAAAGAAGGTTACCACCGGTGCAAAAGCCGAGTCCGCTGTGTGGTCGCCGGAATAACCATCTAAATAGGCATTCTGGATATCTCATGGTTGTTAAAAGGTAGCAGCTTTCTCGAGTAAATTCGCTTGATTTTTCTTGCGTGAAGTCAACCCTAACCCATCACTCACTCTGACATAATTATTTCCAATACTGTATAATACGGGTTACAATCATCCGTGAGTGGAGGAAATAATGGACTATTTTGCTTATGCCTCCAATCTGAGCCGGGCGCAAATGCGCCAGCGCTGCCCGAACGCCAAACCGAAATTCAGCGCCGTCCTGCCGAACTATAAACTCATCTTTACCGGGTGGTCCCGAGAATGGCACGGTGGTAAAGCTACCATCCAGCCGTTTAAAGGCGCAAAAGTAAAGGGTGCGGTTTATGAAATTTCGGAGCCAGACTTGAGAAAACTGGACCGCTTTGAAGATTATCCGGGGACTTACACTCATTTAAGCGTCATGGTTTTCAATGAAGACGACGTTGCCGTTAAGGCAGTAACATATGTAAAAACCAGACAGGAAGAAGAATCCAAACCGTCCCCGGAATATGTTGCTATTATCAAACAGGGTTATCGCGATTGGGAGCTTGAATAGTGATGAAAGTGGGATTATGTCTTGGCGGCGGCGGTTCCCGGGGTTACGCTCATATCGGCGCGATTCGCGCGCTGACAGAAGCCGGTATCAAAATTGATATTGTCAACGGCACCAGCATCGGCGCCATTATCGGCGGGATGTACGCGTTGTATCCGGATGTTGACACCATGACTGTTCTCGTTAAAAAAGTTGTCGATTCCGTGCACGTCAATCATTTCAATTTGTTCCGTCATTCCACCGACGGGCCGGTATTCCTGCGTAACTGGATGAATGAAGCGGTTTGTGATGTCGCTGCCATGAGTAAGTCAATCCAATCTCACAAAAACAACCTGAAAGCTTTAAAAATTATTTTCGGCGAACATCGTTTTGAAGACACGAAAATTCCCTTTTCCGCCATTGCCACTGATATCATCGCCGGCGAGACTGTGATTATCAAGAGAGGTAAATTAATCGACGGCGTCCTGGCCTCAGCTTCGATTCCGGCAATATTTCCACCGGTAGTGCGCGGCAAGAAAGTGCTGGTGGACGGTTACGTCCTGGCCAATATTCCGGTGCCGCAACTCCGCCGCGAAGGCGCTGATTTCATCATCTCTATCGGACTTTTAGAGCTGCCCGGTGCTGATTATCAGAACGGGGTTGACCTGCTTTACTATGTTCAATCTTTGAAACAAAAACGACTCGATCAATGGTCGATCGAGCAGTCTGATTTCCATATCCAAATAGATATGTCGCAATTCGATAGCAGTCACTTTGAGAATTATTTAGTAGCGGTAGAACGGGGTTACAAAACTACCCGGGAAGTCATTCCTCTCCTATTGGAAAAGCTGGAGAAAGCCAGTGTCTAAAGCAATCACCCTCGTTTTAGGGGGAATCGGCATTAAAGGGATCGCCAGTATCGGGGTTCTCCAATCGTTTTACAGTCATGGGGTTAAGATCAAAAAAATTATCGCCGCCGGCATTAGCGCCCCCGTCAGTGCACAGTTTGCTCTTGGGAAAGACCCTGACACCCTGACAGATGAGTTCACCCGTTTTTTTGGGGAGAACAGCCGTTCGCTCTGGGGATTGGAACACCTCTCCGGTTTACTCCAGAGTCCCAGACGTCGCGTCGTGGGTAGTTTTTCTTACTTCTTACGTGAAAGAACATATTGCCAGGGTAATTTTCAGAATGATAGCGTCCTTTCATGGCAGATAGTAGAGCCGCAGATTGCCAGACTTTTTGGAAATTATTCCTTTTCCGACCTTAAAATCCCTCTAGCCGTGTCAGTTATTGACTTAAAACAGGGTAAGAATATTTTGGTCCGTCAGGGCAAACTGAACGATTGTTTGAAAGCCAGCATGGCTTTTCCCGGTATCCTGCCTCCCGTTTCGGTTGGTGAAATGGAATTGGTCAGCAGTACGGTTTATTGCGATTTACCGCTGGATAATATCACTAAGAATGATGCTCCGGTTTTAACGATCGACCTGCCCATTCCCTTTGTCGGGGGTAATCCGCGCACTCTTCTGGAAGTCATCTCTATCGTTGATGACATCAGCAGCCGGGCGATCAAAGAAAAACTGCTGGCAAACACCGATTATCTGTTTCGCCTTGAAGGTATGGAAAAATTCCGCTGGGGCGATTATCACGAAGTACCGGAGATCGCTAAACAAGCGCGGGACGAGACCGACAGGCTGCTTGAAACGACAACTCTACCCTGAAGAAACCGGAAATCTGATGAGGCTACTTTTATGTCTAAAACGTTGAATATCGCCCACCGGGGATTTACCAGAGATTCCCCGGATAACACTCTGGAATCCTTTTACGCCGCCATTAAACTGGGAGCTGACGGCATCGAATGCGACGTTCATGAAACTGCCGACCACCATTTTGTGATTTTTCATGATGACCAACTCGCCGGCAAAGCCGTTAATACATTATCTTTACCGGAAATTCGTCAGATAAAAATTGCTAAGGACTACCAAATTCCGACACTGGAGGAAACTCTCAATCTGTGCCATAAACACATCAAATTAATGCTGGAACTTAAACAGGTCAATTCGCTCGACCTTTTTCTGGAGGTTGTTAATGCCGGCATGCAACCCGATGAATTATTCATTACCTCTTTCAACACCAATCTGGTTAACGAACTCGCCGATTTTGCGCCGCAGATACAACGGGGAATTTTACTTAACTCGGTAATTGGGGACCCTTTAAAGATAATGGATGCCACCAGAGCCAGGATAATGCTGCCCCGCTTTTCTTACGCTACCGCAGACCTGGTGAACATGCTGCACTCTCACAACTACTCCATCATGGTCTGGGATTGCAATAATATCCGGAATCTGCGCGCCGCGCTGGATTGTGGCGTGGAAGGAATCATCACCGATTCGTCGGCTAATCTGGCGCTGGAAATAACATATCGTCAAAGGCTCCAGAAATAATCATCTCTTGTCAGTCATCTACCGGTAAAAAGCCCAACGTAAACCTGAACTGCCCTGGTGTAAAATCTTACCTTAACGTTCCTGCCGGCAACGATTTCGTTAATATTTTCCGTCTCTCCCGGTAACGGCGGATATTGTCCAGAACTCTTTTCTTTTCTTCAGGTGTCATATATTTGTATTTATGTCGTTCCTGACGGCATTTGTCAGAGCAGAAAAATATCCTGTTTTTCGGCAAAGGATTATTACAAACTTTGCAGAGCCGATGATTTTGATAGTGAACGCCAATTTTTACGACGGCTTCCGGAGGCCATAAAAGGTAATCACGATTTCCAGTATCCCATTTGACGGCCGGAATAATAACTCCGTCTAAATACAATTCCATAATCCGATTTCTTGGTAAACCGGTTTGTTTACACAACTTTAGCGTAGACAAAAATTCGTGGGCGGTCTTTCCGAAACCCTGCATCAGAATTTGTCTGACTCTTTCTTTGCTGCGACCTATTTTTTCTGCAATCTCCCGCATCGGCATGCCTGACTGCCGCATTTCCAGGATAATGTCTTTGCTGATTGCATTTTTCGATTTTACATCGATTACCATGTCATACCTCCAGCTTTAAAAAGAAACCGATTTTTCCCCTTATATTATCCAGCTCAGAAAACAGATAAAACGAACATCACGAAAAACGCTGTTGCAGTTTGCCGGAATGTTTACCGTTTGCTCATGCCTACGGCACAAGCCGTATCCAATATGTCTCAAATTACAGTTCAACTCTTTATTGGATATACTGACTTTTGCCAGACAATTGCTTCAATTGCCGAATCATTATTCGCCAATGCTCAACTATTATATCGCTATTTCTCATATGAATCAAGAGTACTTTTTACTATTTTTACAAATAATTATGTTTTGATTATTGTCAGGGATTTATTACCAAAAATGAATATTTTAAGGGATACAGGCGCAAATACCAAGGTATTAAAAGGATTACTGTCTCTGCAAACCGTCGTGGAAAAAGCGCGCAATTTTATCACCAATCTTTTCTTCAAAACCCGACCAGAAATGGTCGGCGCCGGCAATAATCTGATACTGTCCGGCATCCCCAAAGAACCGCTGGAAAGGGCGGAAAGCTACAGTGGTATCCGCATCTCCAATGATTATTAGTTTAGGCCGAAGGTCTTCTTTTAGTTGCGCCCAACCGGTCCGCTCTAAAGCCGGAGATATCAGCGCCAGTTGTTTAACACGGTTATCTTTCATCGCAACAGCATTAGCTACCATCCCTCCGAAAGAATACCCGGCCAACCCGATTCTCCGGCTGTCAATCTCCTTTAATGTGAAGAGAAAATTCAGCGCCGCCCGCAGGTCATCCTGTTCGACCAAACCTTCGCTGTAGCGGCCGCCGCTGTTGCCCACCCCGCGAAAGTTAAATCGCAGTGAGGCAATCGAACTTCTCCCGAGTCCGTTACAAACCGCCGTGACCACATTGTTGTCCATGTCCCCGCCGTAAAGGGGGTGCGGATGGCAGACAATCACCGCAGAGGAAGGTCCATTATCCTCTGGTAGATGCAATATACCTTCAAGTTGAATTTCGCCGCAGGGAAAGACAACACGCCTGGAAATCAATCCCGTTTCTCCCCGGCAGTTTTATTGCTTTTCTTCATCGAGTCCCATGCTTTGAGCCGGTCTTTTACCTGTTTTTCATAACCTAGTTCACCGGGAAAATAAAATTTCTTATCTTTCAGCGAATCCGGTAAATGTTGCTGGTCGACGATGTGTCCGGGATAATTATGGGCGTATTTATAGCCCTTGCCGTAGCCGCTGTCCTTCATCAACTTTGTCACGGCATTACGCAAATGCAACGGCACCGGCTCGTTTTTACCGTGTTTGACCTCATTTTGAATGCCGGAATAAGCCGTATAGAGGGAATTACTTTTCGGCGCGGTGGCCAGGTAAACCGCTGCTTCCGCCAGTGCCAGATTACCTTCCGGCACACCGATGAAATGAACCGCCTGCTGCGCCGCCATTGCCACCACCAGCGCTTGCGGGTCCGCCATGCCGATATCTTCCGAAGCAGCCCGGACCAGACGTCGGGCGATAAAAAGCGGGTCTTCCCCGGCTTCCAGCATCCGCGCCAGCCAGTAAAGCGAGGCATCAGGGTCTGAATCTCGCAAAGATTTATGTAAAGCGGAAATCAGGTCATAATGCTGTTCTCCAGCACGGTCGTACATTAAAGCCCGGTGCTGCAGCGCATCTTCAATTACCGGCAGCGTAACATGGCGCAAACCTTCCGCATCAGGCAGTGTTGTCATCGCCGCCAGTTCCAACGCATTAAGCGCCGTGCGGGCATCGCTATTCGAGACCGTGATTAATTGTTTGAGGGCATCATCTTCAATTTTAACCTTGATATTGCCGATGCCTTTTTCGCTGTCCGACAAAGCCCGCCGGATGATTGTTTTAAGCTCATCATCGGTCAAAGGGTTAAGTGTGAAGACGCGGGCGCGCGATAATAGCGGTGAAATAACTTCAAAAGACGGGTTCTCTGTGGTTGCGCCGATCAAGGTTATCGTACCGTCTTCCACAAAAGGCAAAACCGCATCCTGCTGGGATTTATTGAAACGGTGAATTTCATCGATGAACAGTATCGTTTTCTGCTGATAAAGTTTACGCCGTTCGCGAGCCTCTTCGATAATGCGGCGTAAATCAGCCACCCCCGCCGTGACCGCGCTGACCGAACTGAAATGAGAAGCCGTGGTGTTGGCGATAATCGTCGCCAGTGTGGTCTTACCGCTGCCCGGCGGCCCCCAGAGAATCATCGAAGGTAATTGTCCCGATTCGATTGCTTTTCTCAGCACACGCCCTTCCCCGACAAGATGGTCCTGCCCCACAAATTCCTTAAGGGTAGTAGGGCGCATTCTCGCAGCCAGCGGCGCTTCCTTCTTTTTTAATTCCTCGAATTGTTTTTCAAACATATCCATGTTGTTAAGATCCAAATTACAAATTACAAATTCCGAATTGAAACCAATTTTACAATATTGCGGCTGCGATTGCGAAGTTTTAATTAAATCGGGAACAAAAAAAACTCAATGCCTATGCCGTTTTTTTCGCAAATTTCGGATTTCTGGCGTTAAATGCGAATTTTTCTCCCTCTACGAAACCGCAGGACGTATAAAACTTGTGCGTGCTATCACGCTTCGAACCGGTCTGCAGCATGACTTTATAGCATCCCGCTTTCCAGGCGCTGTCCAGCGCGTAGCGCATCAGCTTCCTGCCGTAGCCCTGATTCCGGAACGCGGTATCTGTCACCACATTTTCTATTATGGCATAAGGCATTGCATCTCTGGTTAGATTTGGGATTATATTCAGATAACATGTCGAGATTATTTTCCCGTTTTCCTCCAGTACCAGAATGCGGAGATTCGATTCTTTCAATATCAGTTTGAACACTCTTTTATCACGCCCATCCGTAATAACCGGGTCGTCCGGGTTAAGCTGTCTGAGCAGGTTCATTATGTCTTCAAAATCATGCTCTTCTGCAACTCGAATCATGAAACTTCTCCACTTAATTTCTCAGACTTGCTTTTAAATGCTTCTGCATCCAGGGACATACCCAGATACAAAGACCACATGTCCCCTCGGTAAGCCCAATTTTTTTACCTCTCTCTATAATTTTGTTTTTGCAATCCAAGGCATGATAAAAATCATCTCTATTCATCCCCGGTTGCCACTGCCTGCCGGTAACCGCTCCGGCAGGACAGATGTTTTTACATTTTTCACAATCACCGCATCTCGATTCGGTAATCGGAACCCCAACATCTAAATCGGCATTTGTCAGTATACTGGTGATTCTGATTGCCGGGCCGTATTCTTCTGTTATCAATAATGCACATTTCCCAATCCAGCCGAGACCAGCTTTGGTCGCCACAGTTTTGTGAGGTAACTTCGTCCTTTTTGTTTTTTCATCCTGTATTACTACACTTTGCGTTTTCGCTAGCGCTGCAAATCCTTTTGTTTTCAATAATTCCGCGCCGCTTTCCGCTAATTTATTTAATAAATTATTGGTCCGTTTGTACTCATTGTAATATTCCACGCTCGGACCGTTTCCGATGATGTTCACGATTTTGGGATTTAATTCCACTGCGATACTGATGCCGTAACGGTAGCTATCCCTGACATCCGACGGAAGTCCGGACAGATCCGCAAACCCGATAATTGCGGCGCCTTGCCGCCGCAGGTGTTGTTCAATTTCTGCATTCAATTGATCCGTCACGATATTCTCCACAAGTAATATAATAAGACTTCATTTTACATCATTATTGATAAAATTACGAGGCCACACCAGGCAGAATTTTCACGATATCGGAAAATTAAACTCTCCCTTTCGCGAAAGGCTATAGTCCCGGAGGTACGACGAAAGGGATACAGCAGGATTTTTTTGGTTTTGTCCCGTACCACTATCGTTGAGGGAGAACAACAATTCGATGATCTATCCTAATATTCCGCCACGATAATGTCATTCAGCTTACGCTTGGGAACATGATGGCCTTCATCTTTATCCCGCCAGTAATCAAAACTATCGGTCGGGTTCATTATCTCCAGAATAATCTTCTCTTTTGGTTTCCCGAGCGCGATAACCAGTGATGTTTCATATCTTGCCGGAATATTTAAAAGACGGCGGAGATCTTCTTTATCCACCGCGCCCAGCATGCAGCCGCCTAACCCCTTTTCCACCGCCCCCAGCAAAATCGTTTGGGCAGCAATGCCCGGGTCCAGCCCGAAACCGGCGCCGATTTCTTTGTCGCCTAAAATGATAATGTACCCCGCCGGACGTTCTCCCTCAGCCGGCCCAGGCCAGGTTTTCAGCGTCCCTGCCCAGTGCAAAGTGGAGAAAATGAGAGCATTCTTTTCGCGCGAACTGGAAAGTATATATTTTAACGGCTGCCGGTTGACCGCCGAAGCCGAGAGTCTCGCCAGGTCAACAAATTCCCTCAATGTTTTGTTATCAACCGCCACATCCTCATAAAAACGACGGTAACTCCGGCATTTCAATACTAAATCTTTGAACATTACTTCTCCTCGACTAATAACCGACAATTACTTGATTCTTGACTATTGAAACTTGATTATTCTGTTATTTGAATCTTTTAACTTCAAACCGGTACAATTTTACCGGTTCCTCCATCCCGATACCGGCTTTCATCCGGCATATTTCCAGCTGATGTTTTACGGTATCCACTCCCTCCAAATCGGGGAGTAACAAACCCCGTCTCCAGCCTGCTTCGACAATCGCGCCGTATTTTTTCGGGTCTAAATCCTTTTCACTGCTCACCGGCTCCGGCTCGGTGAGGACGTCGACGCTGTATACCAGTTCCGGGAGTTCTTCGGGCGTTACCGGATAAAAACGGGGATCCTGTGTGGCGGATTGTACGGCATTTCTGATAATTTCCTGAGCGATATTAGGTTCGTCGGGTTCAATCGTGCCGATACACCCGCGTAACTCATCGCCTTTATGTAAAGAGACAAACACTCCGGCTTTTCCTTTCATTTCCGGCGGAATATTTTTTACGTGAGGGACTTCACCCCGCTTTACGTAACTTTCCACCGTTTCCCGCGCCAGTTTTACCTGTGGTGATTCTTTCAGTCCTTTAAAAATAATCCCGGCATATCCCACCACCGCATCAAAGTCATGCGTGACATCCCCGCTGGTCTGATATTTCACCAGTTCCGTTTTTACCGGCCCCAGTTCTTTGGCAGCGTATATCAGACAGGCAGCCGTGCCGTACCCGCACATCGAGATATTGAATTCCCGGACACGCTCCAGCAATTCCCCGGCTTCCAGTTTCAAAATCGACTCGATCGCCTGTCTATCTTTGGTGTGTGTAATTTTCTGCGGCTCATAATGATTCATGTCGCCGGAGGCTATAATCACTGTTTCTTTACCGGTGTCTCTTATTGCTTTCGCGATCGCCGTCCCGATATTCCGGTAAACGGCTGCGCTGGTATGGGACAGCGTAATCGGCACAAATTTGATATCCGGTTTGAAGTACTGGATAAAAGGCAGCTGCACCTCGATGGAATGTTCCTGAAGATGGGCGAGTCGGTCTTCTTTGAGATGGCTGCAATTGGCGAGAATGGCTTTCCCCAATTCGGAATCAATTTCCACATCGCCCAGCGGTGTCCGCCATGTGCCTTCGGTCAGGATGCTGAACGGCGCGCCCGCACCGGAATGGCTGGGACCCATAATCACACAGGTATCTTTGAAATTGACACGGGAAACAGTCGCCCCGACTACCGGGCCGGAGTAAATATATCCGGCGTGCGGCGCATAATACCCGATAACGTCTTCTTTATTAGCTTTTTCATCAACCATTCCCCGGATCATTGCCTTTAGTTCTTCCGCAGAAGATGGATAGAATTGACCCGAGACCGCCGGTTCTCTAATCATCTTATTTACCTCCCCTGTTGACAGTAAAATTCAGGTCGGCACCGCAGTATTTACAACGGGAATCATTCAATCCGCAAACGTTGGTCTGGTAACCGATACGTTCCACCACCGGCTGCCCGCAATTAAAGCAAACCGTGGTTTCACTGAAATGTCCGGGTACGTTGCCCAGATAAATAAACTTCAGTCCCGCCTTGCGTCCGAGTTCATAAGCATGCTCCAGCGAGGCCAAAGGCGTCACCGGCAAATCTGTTGCCAGATAATTGGGATGGAACCGGGTAACATGCCACGGCGTTTGTTCCCCCAGTTCTCTCGCAATCCACCCGGCAATCCCGCCCAGTTGTTCGTCGTCATCATTCATTGTGGGGATGATGTTCGTCACGACTTCCACATGCATCTGCCATTTTGTTTTCGCGCGCTGCGCTACTTCCAGAATACCGCGCCAGTTGGTGATTTTCGCCAGATTCTGATACAGCTTATCGGAAAAACCTTTGATGTCAACACGCCAGGCATCCAGGTAAGGCCCGATAACATCCAGCGCTTCCGGACTGAGATAGCCGTTCGTGACGTAAACTGTGTAAAGATGATTTTGCTTCGCCAGTTTCGCACAATCCAGTGTATATTCGAACCACATTGAAGGCTCGTTATAAGTCCAGGCAATGCCGGTACAATTATTCTGTTTCGCCAGCTCGATAGCTTTATGCGGTGGAATTTCTTCCGACTCTTTCAGGACATCTTTCACCATCGAAATTTCCCAGTTCTGGCAGTCCTGGCAGTGAAAATTACATCCCCAACCGCCGAGCGAAAAAACTTGCGTCCCCGGATGAAAATGGAATAAAGGCTTCTTCTCAATGGGGTCGACGGCAACCGAAGATGCCAGCGCATAATTGAGATTAAAGAGTATGCCCTTGACGTTCCGGTACATCCCGCAAACACCGGTTTTATCAGGATGTATCGTACAGCGCCATTGGCAGATATTGCAGCGGACTACGGAGTCGGAAAGTTTTTCAGCAAGCAGTGCCTCATGCATACCACCCTCCTGTCCTCATTTCTGCCCCAATTATAGCACTGCAACTTAGTCAATAAAACCACATCAGCTACGAGCTGACGCGTTGTTAATTTTTGGAACGACAAACCGATGATATATACAACTATAGACATCTCCGGTCATCGTCTTCTTCGGTTTGTCTTTTAAGATCTTCCTCAGCGGCACGAAGTGCTTCTTCATCATCAATTTCCTGATTCTCAGCCATCGCCTCTTCGTTTACCCCGCCTGGCGGTTCTGTAGCATAAAAATCCCGACCACAGGCAAGACATCTATAGGTTAAAGATCGCTGCCCCCGCCATACTTTTACGTAATCAGGTCGGTTAGTGCCATGGAATAAAACTAATCTTGTGTTGATACTCGCGCAAAAAGGGCATGAAGGATTAGGCGGGACAGTTTCTTGTTTGGTTCTCTTATGCCGGAATACCCACATAATAACTTATTTTATAACATTTTAAAGAATATGCTGTTCTCTAATGAATCCTAAAACTTATCAGCTTGTAAACACCTGAATTCAAGTGTTAAGATTTCTAACATATGTAGTTGTTTTAGAAAATGACAGAAGGAGTGAAATGGTTGCCGAAAAGAAGATCGATAAGAATCGCAAACAGAAAACAAAAGCCACTTCTTTCTCAGCAAGATACGGCCCATGGGCATTGATTACCGGCGCTTCACGCGGCCTCGGCGCCGAATTTGCCCGTCAGTGTGCTGAATATGGCCTTAATACCGTTCTTATTGCCACTAATGCTGATTTGCTGCAAACCCAGGCTGATTCGTTAAAAAAATATTACGGGGTGGAAGTCAAGACAATAGTCGTTGACCTGAGCCGGGAGGATATACTGCAGCAGATTGTTCCTATCACTAATTCCCTGGAAATCGGCTTGCTGGTGAACAATGCTGGTTTGTCAAAAGTCTCTCCATTTCTTAATCTCTCCCTTGACCAACTTGTGAAACAACTGCACGTTAATGCGCGGGCCGGGCTTATTCTCACTCATCACTTTAGCCGGAAGATGGCTGAGCGGAGACGGGGAGGTATCATTTTCCTCTCTTCGGGTTCTGCAATGTACGGAACTGCCTGCTCTGCCAATTATGCCGGGACGAAAGCCTACAACCTGATACTTGCTGAAAGCTTGTGGTACGAGTTAGGCCGGTATGGAGTTGACGTACTCGGGTTTATGGCTGGGTCCACGAAAACACCTGGCTGGGATGCTAACGCCCCAAAACCAGATCGGTTCGTGAAGGTGATGGAGGTAAAACCAACTGTTGCGGAGGCCCTGAAGGCACTGGGAAAAAGGCCAAGTCTTATTGCCGGGAAGTCTAACAGATTGGGATACTTTTTTATGGGCAAGATGTTGTCGCGCGAACGGGCCATTCGCATAGTCAGCGGATCAATGGATAAGATGTTCGGACCGTTCAGTGACATCGTGTGAATAAAAAAAGAAAGGGGTGATTTCAATGGCTAGATTTGATCCTGATGTCGTTCATAAATGCGCTTTAGAAAGCATGGGTAAGCCTAAGCCGGAGATGTTTGATGCTTTCGCTAATGCTCTCGCATCTCACTATCCAAATGTGCTTGATTTTTCGCAGCCGTGGATCTACAGCATCGCCGGTGGCGCGATGATTCAAATGAAGCTTTACTATGCGTCCATGAGCGAATACATCATGATCTGGGGAACGCCAATTGGGTCTGAGGGACATTCCGGGCGGCATTTCACCGGATTCTGGGACACTGTTATCGATGGAGAAACCTGGTATTACGGTGAAGGTCAGTTCGAGAAGACGATCTATAAACCCGGCGATCGTATCTATGTTGGTCCCGGCCAGGCTCGCGCCATGAATTTTACCAATGGTGTGTGGGCGGTCGAATACGCGCGCGGTTTTATCCCATCGAGCATGCCCTTCGGGATTGCTGAAGAGCTGCTTATTTGCGTCGACTATTTGACTGTAGCTCAGACGATAAGTCTTTACACTGACCTCATGGCCCAAAGTTTCGGCCATAAAGTTAGAGTAATGAAACCCATTACAAAACCCATCAGTTATCTCGCACACAAGATTACGCAGAAACTAGAACCGGCGCCGGAGGTTAAAGAAATCCCTAAAAAGAACATCCATTGGTTCAAGTGAGTGATAGCGAATTAGAGGATGCGTACAACCGTAGTGGTTTAAACCGGCGAATCCGTGTTGCTCTCCCCTCGAAAAACTTTACCAGGTTAACAATGGCCGGCCGGTATTTATTTTATAAAAAAAGATGTTTAGGGGAATAATGACGATAACGAACTAAACCCGAATGTCTTTTATTTAAAACGCAGTCCCATTGATGAACGGATTGCCTTTCCGTTCGATGCCGATTGTCGTCGCCGGGCCGTGTCCCGGATAGACCTTGGTGACATCCGGCAACGTCATTAGTCTGCTGCGGATGCTGTTCATTTCCTGGTTATAGTCGGAACCGGGAAAATCCGCCCGTCCGATGCTGTAATTGAATAGCGTGTCGCCGGAAAAAACAATACCATCCCCCAGCAGGCAGATACCGCCAATGGTGTGTCCCGGCGTGTGTAAAACTTTGAATTTCAATTTACCGATAGTAATCACATCGCCGTCTTTTAAAAGTTTGTCAGCGGGCGGCGCCGGCGGAGTCGGCGGCATAAAATCCAGCCGCCACGGCTGTTTCAATAAATAAGGAGCTTCCGTTTCATGAATCGCTATCTCGGCGTCGGTGGCTTTTTTCACTTCTGCCAGACCGCCGATATGGTCGATATGGCTGTGCGTCAAGACGATTACCTTTATTTTCAAGCCCAGCGCCTTGACCTGCTTGATGATGGTTGCGCCCTCATCTCCCGGGTCGATAATCATCCCTTCCTTGCTGGCCTCGTCCCCCACAATATAGCAATTAGAACCGAAAGACCCTAATTCCAGTTTTTGCAGAATCACTTGAGGCTCCTTAACGAATATTAAATAGGTTTCCCTTTCTGCTTTGAATTCTACCATTGTGCGCCGCAGCATCGCAAACTGCTTTACTGTCGTTCCCGCGAACGCGGGAATCCATCGGCCAGCCTGTTTTTGTTGACAAGGTCTGTTAGTGTGAGTTGCTTAATCATTGTATGTTGTAAGGTCAGATTTCTGAAGACTGCTTTGCGTGTCGATATTAAAACTAAAGATTTCCTACTTCTTGATACTTGATTATTGGATCTTGAATATTATTTAATTTGCCTAAATTATGTTTTTTCCAGTATGATACTGTTATGGAAAAAGATAAATATTCAGAAAAAAGATTTGATATTCACCAGGAAGAAGACATCGATATCGCGGCACTGGAGACAATTCCTTTCGACTATGCCGGTTCGGCCACCGAAGTTGTCTATGAAACGGAAGAATACACCTGCGTCTGTCCCTGGACCGGCCTCCCTGATTTTGGCATTCTCACCATCACCTATGTCCCCAATAAATTATTAATTGAGCTGAAATCGCTGAAATATTACCTGACTTCTTACCGCAATGTCGGCATCATTCAGGAGCACGCGGTGAACCGCATCCTGAAAGACCTGGTGAAACTGGTAAAACCTCTTTCGATGACCGTCGATGCCGAGTACCGTGAAAGAGGCGGAATCAAGAGCTACGCCACGGCCAGCTGGAAGAAAAAATAAGCGGGAGTTTGTCACTTCTCCTTGGGCCCGCGGACGAAATACCTGACGCACTCAATGTACTGGGAGAAGGCCGGTTGTATCTACCTGCCCAATCCTCTTTCTACCGCTTCTTTCAGACTGGCGAAACCCAGTATCTCGATATCTTTCGGCATGGGACTGATTTTACCGCCCGCTCTCGGCGTCAGGATGCGTTTGAAACCCAATCGTGCCGCTTCCGTCACGCGTCTATCTAGTTGAGGTACCGCCCGCAGTTCGCCGCTTAAGCCGATTTCTCCGATCACCGCTAACCCGCGGTCGACGCTGGTGTCCCGGAAACTGGAAGCAATCGCCAGCGCAATCCCCAGATCCGCCGCCGGTTCATCGATTTTCAGCCCACCTGTGACATTGACCATGATATCCTGGTTCCCCAGCTTCAAACCCAGCCTGCGGCTTAAAACGGCAGTAATCATCAGCAACCGGTTGAAATCAACGCCGTTCGCCGTCCGCCGCGGCATCCCGAAACTGGTGGCATTTGTTAATGCCTGAATTTCCACCAATAACGGACGTGAGCCCTCGATTACCGGCACTACCACCGAGCCGACTGCTTCATCCTGCCGCTGGGAAAGAAATGCCAGCGAAGGATTTTCCACTTCGATCAGGCCTTTTTCTTTCATTTCGAAGACGCCGATTTCATTGGTGCTGCCGAAACGGTTTTTCACGCACCGTAATAACCGGTAAGCGCTGAACTGTTCGCCTTCCAGATACAAAACCACATCAACAATATGTTCCAGAACGCGCGGCCCGGCAATCGCCCCTTCCTTGGTCACGTGTCCGGTGACAAAGACCGGGACACCGCTGGATTTGGCCCAACCCATCAGTCTTTGCGCCGATTGGCGCACTTGAGTTAAACTCCCCGGAATGCCGTCGTCATCCTGCGTGTGTACCGTCTGAATCGAGTCGATTATCAACAAAGACGGCTGTAATTCTTCAGCATGGGCCAGTAGCGTATCGATATCCGTCTCGGCCAGCAGGTAAAGCCCTTCGCCGTTAATTCCCAGCCGTCTGGCCCGGATTTTGATTTGATTGGGGGTTTCTTCCCCGGAAACATAGACTACTTTACCCTGTATTTTAGCAATCAGCGCGGAAGCCTGTAATAATAAAGTGGATTTACCGATGCCGGGTTCGCCGCCAATCAAAATGAGCGAGCCGGGTACAATCCCGCCGCCCAGCACGCGGTTAAACTCGCTGATGGGCACCGGAAACCGTTCAAAAGCTTCGAAGGCCAGCTGCGATAATTCTTTCGGCGGCGTGGTGTTTTTAATCTGGTGGGTACTGGCTTTAGTCTCGGTGACCACCTGCTCCAGAAAACTGTTCCAGGCCTGACAATTCGGGCACTTCCCTAACCATTTCAGACTTTCCTTGCCGCACTGTTGACAGATAAAGACGGTTCTTGATTTTTCCATGAGATGACTTTACCCGATTTGACGAAATTTAGCAAGGTGGTGGGGCATTGCAACTAAAATATTAGGGCAGACGTAGGGGCGGGTTTTGAACCCGCCCGCCAATAACTTACTTTCATGAACAGTTTCGATCATCAGGACACATTATTGGCGCAGAAATAGAATCATATATATAAAGTAAGGATACACCAAACAATAAATGGAATGCATCTCCCTCCCTAAAAAGAATGGATTTAGGAAGAGTTTTGTTCGCATGACAAAAAGAGCGAAGACAAAAGTCCCCGCTCTTTTTATACCCGGATAAATTTTTAAAGACCGAAAGGTCTAACCCTCGATGGTGACCATCGGTTTGCCGGTTTCCACCACCTGTTTCACGGCCACCTTAATTTCAGTGATTTTGCCGGTAATCGGTGCCATAATGGGATTTTCCATCTTCATTGATTCAATGTAGAGCAGGACATCTCCTTCTTCTACTTTGTCGCCGACCTTGACCTCGATGCTGATAATCGTACCGGTGATTGGGGCCTCAATAACTTCTTTTGCCAACTTTCTACTCCTGTATTTCCTCGCCCCTAATTCAAGAGGCTATATATTATTTTCTCTCAGCAATCAGTTTGAGTTCGCCATTACTGCGGCAACCGGCGCTTTTCCCATGACAATCTGTTTTTCTGTCACGCCTTTATCATCGGTAACTTCCCGGATATCAACTATGATGGTATCCTTCCTCTGGAACTCGCCGCGGAGAATTGCTTCAGAAAGTTTATCAACAATCATATCCTGAATGGCTCTCTTCAGCGGGCGCGCCCCAAACACTTCGTCGAAACCTTTTTCTCCCAGATAATCCTTGGCGGCTTCGGTTACCTGTAATACAATTTCCTTTTCATCCAATTGCTTGTAGACCACTTTCAGCATTAAATCGACGATGGAACGTATATTTTCTCGCGTCAGTGCATGGAAAACAACCATTCCGTCAAGACGGTTAATAAACTCCGGACGGAACCGTTTTTTCAATTCTTCCAGCAATTTATCTTTCATCCTCTCGTAATTTTGTTCGCGCTGTTTGCCTTCATTCGATTGCGTCACAAAACCCAGATTGGTACCTTTCCTGATTTGCTCCGCCCCGATATTACTGGTCATGATGATAATCGCGTTACGGAAACTGACTTTTCTGCCCATGGCATCGGTCAAATGGCCGTCATCGAAGACCTGCAGCAGGATGTTAAAAATATCTTCATGCGCTTTTTCAATTTCGTCGAATAATACAATACAATACGGTTTTCTCCTAACGGCTTCCGTCAACTGTCCGCCTTTATCGGAATCCACATAGCCCGGTCCGGAACCGACTAAACGGGACAGGCTGTATTTATCCATAAATTCAGACATATCAAGTCTGATTAGAGTATCTTCACTGCCGAACATGAATTCTGCCAGTGCCCGTGCCAGTTCGGTTTTACCGACACCGGTCGGTCCGAGGAAAATAAAATTGCCGATCGGGTGTCTGGGGTCTTTCAATCCGGCGCGTGCCCGCCTGACCGCTTTTGAAATTGTATCGATCGCTTCATCCTGCCCGACGACACGTTTGCGTAAAGCTTCTTCCATATGCAATAAACGGCTGGTTTCGTCAACGCCTAACTGGCTTGTCGGCACACCGGTCCACATGTGGACGACTTCAGCGATATCTTCAGCGGTGACAACCGGGTGTTCCTGACTCTTCTTTTCCTGCCATTCTTTTTCCAGCAGTTTGATTTCTTCTTCTTTCTGGACTTCTTCCTGCCGCTTTTCCGCAGCATGGTCATACTGCTGCTGCGCCAGGGCGGTTTCCTTTTCCTTACGGAACCGTTCCGCCAGTTTCTTGGCTTCTTTTAGTGAGAGCGGCGGATGTAAACGCAAACGCACCCGTGATGCAGCTTCATCGACTAAATCGATTGCTTTATCCGGCAGCGACCTGTCTGGAATATATCTCTCCGAAAGAGTGGCGGCGGCATCCAGGGCTTCATCACTGATTGTGAGTTTATGATGTTCCTCGTAACGTTCTTTGATACGGCGTAAAATCGCCTTCGTTTCTTCCACGGTGGGTTCTTCCACCAGTACCGGCTGGAAACGACGTTCCAGCGCCGCATCTTTTTCGACATGTTTGCGGTAATCATCCAGCGTCGTGGCGCCGATAAGTTGTAATTGTCCGCGTGCCAATGACGGTTTCAGGATACTGGCAGCATCGACCGCGCCCTCTGCGGCGCCCGCGCCGACAATTGTGTGAAATTCATCGACAAACAGGATAATATTGCCTGCGGATTTTATTTCTTCAATTATTTTCTTAAGGCGTTCTTCAAATTCACCGCGGTATTTGGTGCCGGCAATGATGCCGCCCATATCCAGCGTCACCAGCCGTTTGTCTTCCAGTGTTTCCGGCACATCGCCTTTTACAATCAGCTGGGCAAGTCCTTCGACAATGGCAGTTTTACCGACACCGGGTTCACCGACGAGAGCGGGATTATTTTTATTGCGGCGGCTCAGAATCTGGACGACGCGCTGCATTTCCTTTTCCCGTCCCTCAACCGGATCCAATTTTCCGGCGCGGGCCAGCGCTGTTAAATCAGTGCTGAACTGGTCGAGAGTTTGCGTTTTGCTGGTGCTCTTTGTCGCCGGTCGCGGCTGTTTGTTGGCATTCTGACTTAGGATTTTAATCGTCTCATTGCGTACCTGTTCTAACGTGATGCCGAAACTGTCCAGAACGCCGGCAGCCACACCGCCGCCTTCATGCAATAGACCGAGCAAGAGATGCTCGGTGCCGATATAATTATGCCCGAGATGACGGGCTTCATCAATTGCTAATTCAATTACCCGCTTGGCACGGGGGGTTAAACCAATCTCACCGGTATTGGGCTTATCGCCCCGGCCGATGATGAATTCAACGCCGGAACGTACTTTCCCGAGATTCGCACCCAGGCTGACTAAAACTTTAGCAGCGACTCCGTCTTCTTCCCGTAATAAGCCAAGTAAAATATGCTCGGTGCCAATATAGGAATGATTAAGGTGTTGTGCTTCTTCCTGTGCCAGGGTGAGCACTCTACGGGCTCTTTCAGAAAATTTCTCAAATCGGCTCGCCATTTTTCCTCCCGCAACTTCCTCCGCTCGATAACCGCTGCCAACTAAGAAAAGTGACTAGAAATACAAGCTTCCTGGCGGTGGCATATTTTCCACAAAAGGTTTTCCTCTCAGTATCGTCTGCGCTGAAGCGTTTCACTACCGTGTTCGGGATGGGAACGGGTGGTACCACTTCGCCCAAACCACCAGGAAGCGTATTCACTTGTATTGACAGCCTCTATATCTATCATAGATTAGATTGCCTTTTGTTGCAAGATATCTTTTAGGCTGTCCCTTTGTATCCGGTAGTACTAACCGGCTTCTATTATGGATATTTTAACACTAATTCAATTAAAAGCAAGGGATTAAGCTGTTATCATTCGAATTAAAGCTAGTATCAAGTCTGAAACAGGTCAAGCCCTCGACCATTAGTACGGCTAAGCTGAACACATTGCTGTGCTTACACACGCCGCCTATCAAACAAATAGTCTATTTGCGGTCTTACCCCTGACCGAAGTCAGGATGGGAGATATTATCTTAGGGCATACTTCGTACTTAGATGCTTTCAGCACTTATTACAACCAGACATAGCTATCCAGCAGTGCTCCTGGCGGAACAACTGGAACACCAGAGGTCTGTCCCTCTCGATCCTCTCGTACTAGAGAGAGCCCCCTTCAAATCTCCAGACGCCCACAACGGATAGAGACCGACCTGTCTCACGACGGTCTGAACCCAGCTCGCGTACCGCTTTAACCGGCGAACAGCCGGACCCTTGGGAGCTGCTTCACCCCCAGGATGCGACGAGCCGACATCGAGGTGCCAAACCTTGCCGTCGATATGAACTCTTGGGCAAGATAAGCCTGTTATCCCCGGGGTAGCTTTTATCCGTTAAGCCACGGCCCTTCCACTCGGAGCCGTAGGATCACTTTGCCCGACTTTCGTCTCTGCTCGACTTGTAGGTCTCACAGTCAAGCCCCCTTATGCCAATGCACTCAAAGAATGATTTCCATCCATTCTGAGGGAACCTTTGGGCGCCTCCGTTACATTTTAGGAGGCGACCGCCCCAGTCAAACTACCCACCTGACACTGTCCCCCAGCTTGTTCTGAGGTTAGAGTCTAAATTTACTAAGAGTGGTATTTCATTGTTGCCTCCATCGAAGCTAGCGCCCCGACTTCAAAGGCTCCCACCTATGCTACACATACTAAGTCCAGACCCAGTGCCAAGATATAGTAAAGCTCCACGGGGTCTTTTTGTCCTGTTGCGGGAAACCCGCATCTTCACGGGTACTTCAATTTCGCCGAGCCCCTCGTTGAGACAGCGCCCAAGTTGTTACACCATTCGTGCGGGTCGGAACTTACCCGACAAGGGATTTCGCTACCTTAGGACCGTTATAGTTACGGCCGCCGTTCACCGGGGCTTCGGTTCGCAGCTTCGGATTGCTCCTAACCACTCCCCTTAACCTTCCGGCACTGGGCAGGTATCAGCCCCTATACTTCAGCTTACGCTTTCGCAGAGACCTGTGTTTTAGTTAAACAGTCACTCGGGCCCGTTTAATGCTGCCAGGGGTTTATTCCTGGCGCTCCTTTTCCCTAAGTTACGGAGCTAAATTGCCGAGTTCCTTAACGAGGGTTTTCTCGATCACCTTAGGACTCTCATCCTAACCCACCAGAGTCGGTTTGCGGTACGGGCGCTCTGCTTCAATGGGAACGAGGCTTTTCTAGACGGCATGGCTTCAACTGAATTACCTTGCATTTCTGCTCAATTTCCCCCCACTTTCAGCTATAACATCCGGAGTGGATTTGCCTGCCCCGGCATTGCCTTTAGTGGACGACGCACCATGTCCAATAGGTACGC